>JAAYQN010000072.1 GCA_012519285.1 Clostridiales bacterium | reverse complement strand
CGTCCTTAATCAGCGTGATTTGGATGTCGGCCGCCTGCAACGCCCTCATCGCGGACTCCCTTCCCGAGCCGGGCCCCTTTATATATACCTCGAGGCTTCTCACGCCGTGCTCCCTGGCCTCAAGCGCCGCCCTCTCGGCAGCTTGCTGCGCCGCGAAGGGGGTGGACTTCTTCGAGCCCTTAAAGCCCAGAGCGCCCGCCGAGCACTGCTTGATGGTGTTGCCTTTCATGTCGGTTATGGTAACTATGGTGTTGTTGAAAGATGCATGAATGTGAGCGCAGCCTTTATCTATATTCTTTAAAACCCTGCGCTTCTTTGCGGCGCTTTTTTTAGCATCAGCTTTAGCCATTTATAGTCCTCCTTACTACTTGCTCTTCTTTCTTCCGATGGTCTTTCTGGGGCCCTTTTTGGTGCGAGCGTTGCTCCTCGTCCTCTGCCCTCTGACGGGCAAACCTTTCCTGTGCCTAATGCCCCTGTAGCATCCTATCTCCATGAGACGCTTGACGCTGAGGGAAGCCTCCCTCTTGAGGTTGCCTTCGACCTTGAGGTTCTTGTCGATGAATTCCCTGATCTTGCTGATTTCCACCTCGGAAAGGTTCTTTACCCTCGTGTCGGGATTGACTCCGGTGGCCTGCAAGATCTTCCTCGACGTTGGCAGGCCTATGCCGTATATATATGTCAACCCGATCTCAACCCGTTTTTCCCTTGGCAAATCCACACCGGCTATACGAGCCATCTTATACCTCCGATTATATTTGCGTGAAAATTTTTATACTCTATATCTGCACGCGCGGGGCGCCCCTCCCGTAAAATGTCGGAATGAGGAAGGGCTTCCCTTGCGCTGATTGTTATCCCTGCCTTTGCTTATGGCTCTTGTTCTTTGAACAGATGACCATAACCTTGCCTTCTCTCTTGATTACCTTGCACTTGTCGCACATAGGCTTTACCGATGGTCTGACCTTCATTTTGTGCCTCCTGAAAAGAATGGTTTTATCTAAATCAGCGGTCAAAGGTTATCTCTTGCTTCTCCAGATAATGCGGCCCTTGGTAAGGTCGTATGGGCTGATCTCCAAAGTCACGGTGTCCCCCGGCAGTATCTTGATGTAGTTCATCCTCAGCTTTCCTGAAATGTACGCAGTTATGAAGTGCCCGTTGGACAGCTTAACTTTGAAATTGGCGTTGGGAAGCGCCTCGATCACAACGCCTTCAACCTCTATTACATCCTCCTTCGACACAAGTAACCTCCCCGATTTATTCTTTTTTGTCGTTGTATACTTTGAGCGCAGCCTTGAGCTCGCTGTCAAACACCTTTTTGCCGCTTGCAAGCTTTTCCCCTATCGCCTGAAGTCTGTCGTTGGTCGCAGAGACGTGTTTGATCTTTTTCTTTTTGGGGCGAGCGAGTTTCCTCATTGCCCCGTCCGCCAGCAAAACGTAGCCGTCCTCGCTAACCTTGCAGACCATAAAGTATCTTCCCTTATCCCTTCCGCACTTGGAAAGGACAACCGTGCCGATACCGATTTTATCCATCCGCTTTTTCCTCACGCCTAAGAGTGAGTATCTCTGCCCCTTCTTTGGTGACCACGACGGTGTTCTCGTAGTGGGCGGAAGGTTTGCCGTCGCAGGTAACCACAGTCCAACCGTCGCCGAGCCATTTTACGTGGTAGCTCCCCGCGTTTATCATGGGCTCTATGGCGAGCGTCATGCCTTCTTTGAGTCTTATCCCGTGGCCGAGCGTCCCGAAATTTGGCACGTTGGGGTCCTCGTGCATGCTCACGCCAATTCCGTGGCCCACCAGATCCCTTACCACCGAAAAGCCGTTGTTCTCTGCGTACCGCTGTATGCGGTAGCCCACGTCGCCCAGCCTCGCGCCCTCTTTTACGGCCGCCAGTCCCTCGAAGAAGCACTGCCGGGTGACATCGATGAGCTTTTGCTTTTCGGGGCTGATTTTTCCCACCGCGAAAGTCCTCGCGGCGTCGGTGTGAAATCCCTCGAAGAACACGCCTATGTCGATGCCTACAATCTGGCCCCCTTCAAGCCTTCTCTTTGAGGGAATGCCGTGCACCACTTCCTCGTCTACCGAGGCGCATATGCTCGCGGGATAGCCGTTGTAGTTTAAAAAGGAGGGCCGCCCACCCGACCTGGTTATGTATTCGTAGGCAAGCCTGTCGAGCTCCTCGGTGGTTATGCCCGCCTTGACGTTTTCCTCGAGCAGCCTAAACGTGTCCTTTAATATCCTCGCCGAGGCCCTCATCTTGGAAAGCGCTTCTTGGCTCTTTATTATTATCATTTTGTTTTCAGTTTTGAAAGGGCCTGCTTTATTTCGAGGTGGACGTCGTCCCTTTCCCTGTTGGCCTCTATCTCTATCAGTTTGCCGCCCTTTTTATAAAACTCAATCAGCGGCTTGGTCTGCTCCTCATACACGTCCAGCCTCTTTAAGACGGTCTCTTCCCTGTCGTCCTCCCTCTGGACGTATTCGCCCCCGCAAGGGCAGCCGTAATTGCCCTGCAGCCATTCCACGTGGCTGGTGTCGCCGCAGCTTTTGCACACCCTCCTGCCCGATATCCTGTACAGCAAAAGCTCCTTGCCGATGTTCAAGTTTAACACCGCGTCAATTTCGACGTGCCGCCCGAGCGCCTGCGCCTGTGGCACCGTCCTCGGGAAGCCGTCGAGCAGAAAGCCGCTCTCGCAGTCCTTGTCCCTGAGCCTCTCCGCCACCATCTCCACCACGACGTCATCGGGGACCAGCTTTCCTTCATCTATATACTGCCTGACGAGCAGCCCCAGAGGAGTGCCCTGCCTTATGTGCTGGCGGAACATTTCCCCCGTTGAGATGTGGGGAATGCCGAAATCCTTGACTATAAGCGCCGCCTGCGTGCCTTTGCCCGAGCCCGGCGCGCCCAATAAAATCAGCCTCATGTCAGGCTCTCCCTATTCAAGGAATCCCTTGTAATGCTTCATCATTATCTGGCTCTCGAGCTGCTTGTCGAACTCCAGCGCGACGCTGACCACGATGAGCAGCCCCGTCGTGCTTATGGCGTTCACCAGGATGCTTCCGCCCGTGATGGAGAGTATCAGTGAGGGCACCAGCGCTATGAGCGCGAGGAAAATCGCGCCAAAAAGCGTTATCCTGTTGGATATCTT
>JAAYQN010000071.1 GCA_012519285.1 Clostridiales bacterium | reverse complement strand
TTGTCGAGTTTGTCGAAGACGAGGTTTTTCATAGAGGCCTCTATCTCCGGGGCGGCCTCCGTCACCGTCCCCTCTGTGGCTTCAAAGAGCGAGAGCTCGGTGGCAGACAGTATATCGTGGGCGGTTATCTTGTCGGGCGAGCGCGTCAGTATATAGCCGCCCTGCGCGCCCTTTACCGCCTTTACCAGTTTTGCCTTTTTAAGCAGCGTGAACACCTGCTCCAGGTAAATCTTGGATATCCCGAGCTTGCCCGAAATATTTACAATGGACTCGTACTGCTCCTTCCTGTAATTTTCGGCGATGGTTATCATGGAGGCGAGCGCATACCGCCCCTTTACCGAAATCCTCAAGGCAAATCTCCTTCTTTACATATATTTTTTATATTAATTATATGGCAAATTAAAAAAAATGCAAATTATTTGGGAAAAAGCCTAAAACCTTTTGAACTAAAATTTCAGCCAACAAGGTTTTAAAAACCATATGCTTTTTACGACATTTACCCGGTACTCGCCTCTCTTGTAAAGAATAAATATTTTCCTTAAAAGGGGAGACTATTTTTTCATAAAGCGCCCTTAAAAGATATCTTATAACAGGTTATATCTTTTCAAAATAATTTTTATATTTCCCCAATAAAGCGATTGACATGTAATTGCCGGAAGTGATAATATATAAAACATATGAACAATTGCTCAATAATTTGTATAATATGAGGTGGGATATGACGAAGGGTTTTGGACAAGGGCGCAGGCTGGAGCGCTGCGACTGCGACGTCATCCACGAGGGTGTAGTTGCCGCCGTAAAGGAGAGGATGCCGGAGGAAGAGACGCTCTACGATCTTGCCGAGCTGTTCAAGATCTTTGGCGACTCAACCCGCATCAAGATACTGTGGGCTCTGGAAGAGGCCGAGATGTGCGTGTGCGACATCGCTTACCTTTTAAACCTCACCCAGTCGGCGGTGTCCCACCAGCTGCGGATACTCAAACAGTCAAACCTCGTAAAGAGCAGGCGCGAGGGCAAGATTGTCTACTATTCTCTGAGCGACGAGCACGTAAAGCAGATATTTGAGCAGGGTCTCAGCCACATAAACGAATAGTTTTCCGCGCTAAAAGGATAAATTTATGCTCGAAAAAGTTTACATACTCGAGGGGCTGACCTGCCCGAAATGCGCCACCCAGATAGGCGACGAAATGAGGCGCGCGGAAGGGGTGGTGTCTGCCGACGTCGACCTCATCTCCAAGCAGCTTAAGCTGAAGGTTCGGGAGGGCTCGGACCTTAGGGAAATGACCAAAAAGGTCAAGGCCGTGGTAAGAAGCTTAGAGCCTCACGTCAGGGTACGCGAAGAGGCCATCAGCAGTGGCCGCTCAAGCCTTAAATGGGAAGCGGCAAGGCTTGCCGCGGGTGCCGCGGCGTTCGCTCTCGCATTGATTTTGAATTTAAGCCAAGGGGCGAGGCTTGCCATGTTTCTGGCAAGCTACGTCGTTCTCGGCGCCAAGGTGTTCTGGGCGGCGGCAAAGGCAATTGCAAGAGGCAAACTCTTTACCGAATATTTTCTCATGAGCGTGGCGACGGCGGGCGCCTTCATCATAGGCGAATATCCCGAAGGCGTGGCGGTGATGCTCTTTTTCCTCACGGGCGAGCTGCTGCAGAATGTGGCGGTAAACAGGTCAAGGCGGGCGATAATCTCCCTCCTCGAGATAAAGCCCGGCTACGCCAATGCATTGCGCGGAGGAAAGCTGGAAAAAGTCCCTCCCGAGAGCGTCGCAGTGGGGGAAATAATAGCGGTAAAGCCCGGCGAGAGAGTCCCCCTCGACGGCAAGGTGATAGAAGGCTCCTCCGCAGTCTACACCTCCGCCCTGACGGGGGAAGCCCTGCCCAGAAGGCTGAAAATTGGCGATCTCGCCTTGAGCGGGTTTATAAACAAAGAGGGCCTTCTCAAAATCGAAGTTATAAGAGAGTATTCGGAATCCACTGTGGCAAAAATCCTGGAGCTCGTCAAGAGCTCCGGCAGAAAGAAGGCTCGCGCAGAGAGGTTTATCTCTAAATTCGCGGGCTTCTACACCCCTGCGGTGGTGCTCGCCGCGGCGGCGCTCGCCGTCATCCCTCCCCTCGCCATACAGGGCGCGACCTTTTCGGAATGGGCGTACAGGGCGCTCGTCTTTCTCGTGATATCCTGCCCCTGTGCGCTTGTGATATCGATACCTTTAGGCTTTTTCGGGGGCATAGGCGGGACTTCGAGAAAGGGCATACTCATTAAGGGCGCGATCTACCTCGACGCGCTGGCAAGCGCCTGGGCGGTGGCGTTTGACAAGACGGGAACGCTCACCGAGGGCCGCTTTAAGGTCTCAAAGGTTGTGCCAAAAGAGTCTTTTTCCGAGGATGAGCTGCTCGAATACGCCGCCTTTGCCGAGAGCTTTTCCAACCATCCCATAGCGATATCTGTTACTGAAGCCTATAAAGGGGAGATTGACAGGGGCAAAATAAGCGATTTTCTCGAGGTTTCGGGAGAGGGGGTAAGCGCCAGGATAGGCGGAAAGAGCGTGCTTTGCGGGAGCTGGCGCTTTATGAAAGACAGAGGCATAGAATGCGGGCAACCCCAAGAAGGGGGGACTGCGGTGCACGTCGCGGTAGAAGGCGCCTACGCGGGCTACATATTGGTAGAGGACGCCGTAAAGGCTGACGCAAAGGCCGCGATAGCCGAGCTGAGGCGGCTGGGCGTAAAAAAGGCCCTCATGCTCTCCGGCGACACCATGGATGTGGCAACTCGGGTTGCAGCGGAGCTCGGCATAGATGAGGTGCGCTCTCAACTTCTTCCCGGCGATAAGGTAAGAGAGATAGAAAAACTCGATGCCCAAAAGCCTCGCGGTAAAAAAATAGTATACGTGGGCGACGGGATAAACGATGCGCCCGTCATCGCGAGGGCCGACGTGGGCGTCGCCATGGGTGGCCTGGGTTCTGCCGCCGCCATTGAGGCTGCCGACATAGTGATAATGACCGACGAGCCCAAAAAGGTGGCCGCGGCGATAAGGGTCGCCAGGAAGACCAAAAAGATTGTCATCCAGAACATAATTCTGTCCCTCGGCGTAAAGCTCGCCGTGCTGGTGCTCGGCGCGCTGGGGCAGGCCTCGATGTGGATGGCGGTGTTTGCCGACATCGGGGTGAGCCTCATTGCCATACTCAACTCGATGAGGGCGCTGGCCGTCAAGGCATAAAAGTAAATACAGGCAAATTGCGAGCCCCGCTTCAAAAAGCCCTTTTTTAAGGGCTTTTTTTATGCCTTTTTCACATTGGCGATTTGATCGGAATAATATGTAATATATTGTTTTGAAAAATACATAAACAATAGGAGGTCTTCATGAAGAAACTTCTGACGATAATCTTAAGTTTAATTCTGCTAATTTTGCCACTGGCCGCGTGCGGCGAGAAGAATGACGGCAAGATTAAGATCAGGCTCAACGAGGTCACGCACTCGATATTCTATACTCCGCAGTACCTCGCGCTGTCGCTGGGCTACTTTGACGAGGAAGGGCTTGAGATAGATCTGATAAACGGCGGGGGAGCCGACGTGTCGATGAATGCCATACTCTCGGGCGCCGCCGACATAGGTTTCATGGGCCCTGAGGCCGCGATTTACGTCTACACGCAGGGAAGAAAGGACTACCCCATAATATTCGGCCAGCTCACCAAGAGGGACGGCTCCTTTCTCGTGGGAAGGCAGTCCGACGACAATTTCGACTACTCCAAGCTGCAGGGCAAAGAGATAATCGCCGGCAGAAAAGGCGGCATGCCCGCTATGACGCTGGAATACGTGTTCAATCAGCACGGCCTCTATGATGGCCAGAACATAACTTTGAGGTTCGACATCAAGTTCGACCTCATGGGGCCCGCCTTCGAGAGCGGCACGGGCGACTACGTGGCGCTGTTCGAGCCGGTGGCGAGCGACCTCGAGAAGAGGGGCAAAGGCTATATCGTGGCGAGCATAGGCGCCGACAGCGGCGAGGTGCCCTACACCGCTTACATGGCGGAGCAGAGCTACATCAAGAACAATCCCGAGGTCATCAAGAAATTCCTGCGCGCCATCTACCGCGCCCAGCAAAAGATAAAGGATATGACCGACGAGGAGGTCGCCGAAACCATTCTGGAGCATTTTTTGGGCAGCACTTTGGAGCAAATAACCGCGGCGGTGAGAAACTACCGCGCCATAGACGCGTGGATGGATAACCCGATCATGACCCAAGAAAGCTTTAACAGGATGCAGGATATTCTTGAAAACGCAGGCGAGCTTCAGGCAAGGGCGGATTATTCCAAACTGGTTGATAATTCCTATGCCCAAGCGGTGATAGATGAGCTTCAGAACAAATGATTTTTCGGCCGACCGCACCGCTATAGCAAAAAAGGCATGCTCAAAGGCATGCCTCAGACTGTAGAAAAACCCCTTTGAACGCTTAAGTTCAGAGGGGTTTTGTGGTATAATATAGGTATAAAATATAATAAGGTTTTTGATTATGCTGACAACAAAAGATACAGAGAAAAGAAAGCAATT
>JAAYQN010000016.1 GCA_012519285.1 Clostridiales bacterium | reverse complement strand
TGAACGTGGAGATCTCGCTGTCCCTGTGGCATTCGGGGTAAGTATGTACGGTGACGTGGCTCTTGTCGAGGTGCGCCACCACGGTTTCACTCTGCAGGAGCCCGCAATTACAGGACTTGTCCACGAGCTCTGAGGGCAAGGGCTCCTCTGAAATTAGAAGGGCGACGCTGGCTCCCTGGGGATCGTAATCCTGCTTGGAAATGTTGAGTATGTTCGCCCCGATTATCTCCGTGACCTTCTTCAATATATCGGTGAGTCTGTCGGAATTGTACTGCTCGTCAATATACTCAATATATTCCATCTGGTCGCTCTCGCTCTCGGTGTAGCACACGTCGTAGATGTTGAAGCTGAGAGTTTTTGTCAGATTGTTGAAACCGTACAGCTTGGGCTTTTCCATCCCAACTTCACCTTCCATTGGTATTCTAAACTTTATGTTTAGCAATAGTAAGAATTTACAATAAAATACGCTAAATGTCAAGGAAATTGGTCTCTTTTGAGGCGCCAAACAATTTGCGGCGAGTTTGCCGCGTCGCGGTATTTTGGCTGTAAAAAGCGCATTGCCCTTGCAGCGCAAAAAAGGGGCCGCGGCAGAAGGGGTTTGGCCGCGGCCTTATTATTTACATCCTGAAATACCATCTCGGCGAGCAGTCCCACGTAAAGCGGCAGCATATGTGCCGGAAGGCGTCGGGCTTGCGCCTGCCCTTTTTGAGCGGGGGGCAGGGGCGTATCCTGAAACAGCGGCAGGGCTGCCTGGCCTCTTTGCCGCAGCTTCCTCTTATATAAAAACTCATATCTCCTCTCCTTTACCGAGTAATCCCCTTACTTTATCCTATTAAAAAAAGTTCGCCATTGTTACTGGCTTTTCGCTTAACAAAATCTTGAGGCTGTGGTATAATTCAATAAAACTTAAATGCCTATGGGCTAATTCTTTGGGGCGGGGTGAAATTCCTGAACCGACGGTAAAAGTCCGGATGGGAAAAGAATTTTTTTCTTGTCTTTTTTTTGGCTCCAATTATGGAGCCTTTTTCAATAAATTGGAGGTACATACAATATGAGCCAAAAGAGAATAGACGTTTCGAGGATAGCGAAGACCGCCATATTCAGCGCGCTGTCATTTGTGCTTTACATGTACGCAAAGTTCCCGCTGCCCATCTTCCCGTTTTTTCTGGAGCTGCATTTTTCTCAAGTGCCCGCCCTCATCGCGTCCTTCTTGCTAGGGCCCTTAGACGCAGCCATAGTGATTGCCGTAAAGATACTTTTAAAGCTTCCCTTTTCCGCTACGGTGTACGTGGGGGAGATGAGCGACCTCTTCATCGGCCTCGCCTTCGTGGTGCCGCCAGGCATAATCTACAAGAGAAAAAGGACCTTAAAGGGGGCGCTAGCGGGGCTGGTCGCAGGCTCGGCATTAAGCATACTCATGGCGGTATTCTTTAACATATACGTTGCCATACCCTTTTACGTCGAGCTTTTCTTTGGCGGGGACTTTGACGAGATAATTTCAACATGCCGGCCGTTCGCGCCGGGGCTTAACCGGGAAAACTTCAAAATGCTGTACTCCCTCTACATAGCGCTTCCCTTCAACCTGCTGCGCTGCGCCGTAACAGGGATAATCACCTTCCTGCTGTACAAGAGAATATCCAAGATCTTCAGCAAGTTCTGATAGGTTATGAAAAAAGGGGCCTCATTGAAGCCCCCCGTAATTTTGTCCTTATTTGAATTGCGCTCTATCAATCACTCGCTAAGCAGGCGGTTTACCTCCGAGCGGAATTTCAGAAAGCTATTCTCCTCCCTCGGGTAGTCGGTAAAGTTTTGCTTAAAGCTGTGCCGCTCCAGCAAGCCGTCGACGAAATCGCGACCCATCTTTTGCTCGAGCGCCAGCAGGGCATTATAGTCCTGTACCGAATGGAAAAAGAGCTCCAGCCTCAGAGAGTCCAGCGGGCCATCGCTGCCCGGGTAGACGACGAAGGGGTCTCCCGCCTGAAAGCCGCCGTCGGCATCGGTGACGAGGAAGGGATTTATCCTCTTTAAGGAGAGCGCCGAATTGTAAAAGTTAAAGCCCCAGTTAAGGTAGCCCCGCACCCTATTGCGGTAAAGCTGAATCCCCAGCACCCTCGTCCTCAAGGATGGCATATTCAAAAACTTGTTGGAGAGGAAGTTCTTGTACTCGCTGCAGCAGTTGTACACCATTATCTTGCCTTTGACGCCGGAAAACCTCTCCACGGCGCTTAAGCTCACTGCGGGCAAATCCACGTATCCTTTGCCGTAAAACTCAAAGTGGCTGAGCGCGTCCATGTACTTTATGCCCTTGGTGAACTGCTTCATGAATTTCCTGTGACCGCCGTACCTTGAAAGGGATGTCTCGTTAGGCTCGTCCGAAATGTGTATAAAAGAGCGCTCCGCTATCCCTTTCCTCTCGAGGTAACCCGTAAGCTTTGGCAGCAGCTGCGCCAAGAAATCCCTGTACCGCTCTCCGTCCGCCCTGTCCTCCCAGCCGAAGATCCTCTTGTATCCCTCTTGGGTATGTGCCATCACCTTGGGGCAAAACTCCGCGCCCCACTGAGTGAAGAGATGGGAGAGCTCGAAGTATTTTATCCCGCACGAGATGGCGGTGTCTATGTATCTGTCGAGCTTTTCAAAGCCAAAGGAGTATGTCCCCCCTTCCGCCTTGACGTCCACTGTCTGCACGGTCAGCCTCTCGCCGCCCATCTTGGTGTCCAGGGGCGGGGTGAAGAGCGGAACGTAAACCATGGTAAGGCCGTGTCGCGCGGCGCACTCCATATATTTTTTTAGCATGGAGAAGTATCCGTCGGACATGGGGGAAAGGCCGTAATACTCGCAGATACAGTCGCTGTGCAGCCAGTTGGTAAGTATCAGCCCGTTTTCCCTTGCTATTTTGCCGGAAAGTACCTTGAGAATGTAGCTGTCCCCGGCGAGCAGCGCCCCGTCCCTGCCATAGAGAAAAAATTTTATCTCGTACTCGCCGGCGGGGATGCCGCCCTCATCGTGCACGTCAACCCAAAAAACGGTGTTTGCGCTGATAGGCACGCTCTCTCCCTCAGGAGAGGGCGGCCGCAAAATGTCGGGAAAGACCTTCTCATCTTCTCCCAGAATATACCCGTCGTGGTCGGGTCTTAAGGTGTGCAGCCCCATCACGTAATCAACTTTCCTCACGGTTATCCTGTCCGATATCGGGCTTTGCACCTTAAGCTGGCAGCCGATGTGATTTTGGTCGCTGGAGGAAAAGGATACCTGAAACGCGAACTTTTCGTTTGCAAGCATCTCTCCCCCCTTTACGAGGAGCCTCGGTCGCCTGGACGGCAATATCTTCTCAAGGCTGTTTACAAAATCCATTTTGACAGCCATACAAAACCTCATTCAGGCAAGCCACCGCAAACTCTGCCTTATCCTTTGGAGTGTCCTATCCTTGCCGAGCAGCCGGGCCATCTCGGTGGCGCCGCCGGGCGTGGATTCCTTGCCCGTTATGGCAATCCTAAGGCACCACATCACTTGCCCTGCCTTTGCGCCAATCCCCGCAGCGCACTCAGAGAGCGCCGCGTGCAAGTTCTCCTCGCTCCAGTCAGAGAGCCCCTCGAGGCTTTTCAGCACATGAGGGAGGATTTCTTTAGCCTTTTGCTCGTCCACCTTCAGCTTGTCTCTGCGGTAGAGGGCGGGGTCAAACCTGTCAAACTCCTCCAGAAAGTTTACCATGTCGGGAATTTGAGAAAGGGTCTCTATCCTCGTCTGCAGCAGGCGGGATAAAATTTTATAATCGTAAAGCCCCTTTACCTTGCTTTTCTCATAGTATGGCAGCGCCAGCTCATGGAATCTCTCGGGCGAAAGCTCGCGGACATACTCGCCGTTCAGCCACATCAGCTTGCGCTTGTCGAATATCGCGGGGGATTTGCTGAGGCCTTCGAGCGAAAACAGCTCCTTGAGTTCCTCGAAGGAGAGCTTTTCCCTGTCGTCTTTGGGGCTCCAGCCGAGCAGCGCTATATAGTTTACGACGGCCTCTTTTAAAAAGCCCTCTGCAATCAGGTCGTTGTAGGACGGGTCGCCGAACCTCTTGCTGAGCTTGTGCTGGGCGTCCCTCATCACGGGGGGCAGATGGATGTATTTTGGCCTCTCCCAACCAAAGGCATCGTATATCAAGTTATATTTTGGCGTGCTGGAGAGGTACTCCGTCCCTCTGATGACGTAGTTTGTCCTCATAAGGTGGTCGTCCACGACGTTGGCGAAGTTATACGTGGGCATGCCGTCCGATTTTAGGAGCACGTTGTCGTCGAGGTCCTTGTTCTCGACCTCGATTTTGCCAAAGAGAAGGTCATAATAAGAGGAAACGCCTTCAGTGGGGATGTTTTGCCTTATCACGTAAGGCTCGCCGTGCCTCAGCTTTTCCTCTATCTCCCTCTCTGAAAGGCTGAGGCAGTGCTTGTCGTATTTTCTTGCGCCGCTCTCGTCCCGCAGGCTCTCGAGGCGCTCCTTTGAGCAAAAGCAGCGGTAAGCCCCGCCGATCTCAATCAGCTTGTGGGCGTACTCATAGTAGATATGCTTTCTCTGGCTCTGGACGTAAGGGCCGTAGTCGCCGCCGACGTCGGGCCCCTCGTCGTAGATGAGGCCAGCGTCCTTCAGCGTCTGGCAGATGATCTCGGTAGCGCCCTCGACGTACCTTTCGGCGTCGGTGTCCTCTATCCTCAATATGAATTTGCCCCCGTACTTTTTCGCGAAGAGATAGGCGTAGAGAGCGGTCCTCAGCCCGCCTATGTGCAAATAGCCCGTGGGGCTTGGGGCAAACCTCGTCCTTATGGTCTCTTTCAATCCGTAAAGCCTCCTGTTTTCTGTGCTAAAAACAGCTTGGGTATCCTGCTGTTGATCTTCTGCTTGAGCTCGAATATTTTGTTATCCTTCAGCATGCTGTAACAGTTCGTGCTGGTGCAGATGAGATGGTCAAGCACCTCGACGTCCTGGTATTTGAGCGCGGTGAGGAGGGATTCCGTGAGGCTGAGGTCTTCGGGGGAAGGGTATGCCACGCCGGAAGGGTGGTTGTGCGCCATCACTATCGCCGAGCTGTCGAGTTCCAGTACCTTTGAAGTGACCTCGCGCAGGTTCACCGTCGCGGAATTTACGGTGCCTTTGAACATGGGCAGATAATTTATTAGCCTCATCGAGGAGTCGAGGCACAGCACGTGAAATTCCTCGTGGTTTAAGTATTTCATCCTCTCGTGAACCAGCTTCATGCACTCTTTATGGCTTGAGAGGTTGAGTTTTTGCTGATAAAAGCTCGCCTGATACTTTAGCAGGAGGCCGTGTTGCATCTTCAGGAATATCGCCGCATGTTCCCCCATGCCCTCCACCTTGACGAGCTCGGATATGGGCGCGTTTAACACTGACGCCAGGCTGCCGAAGCGCCGCAGCAGCCTATGGGCGATGGGATTGGTGTCCTTCCTCGGAATGGCAAAGAACAGCGCCAGCTCCAAGACCTGATGGTCCTCAAAGCTTTCAAGCCCTTCCTGAAGAAATCTGTTCTTGAGCCTTTTCCTGTGGCTTGAGTGCAGGTTATCTTTGGTCATACCGCAATAAATCTAAGGAATATTATTATTCATTTTAGCATATTTGGCAATTATTTGAAAATAAAATCCCGTTGTGTTAATATAATATAAATGCGGGGCAAGGCCCTTATAGCCCCGGAAAAACGAGGTTGGGTGGCATTATGGATAAATACCCCGTCATGGTTGAAAACCTGGTCAAGCTGCTGCAGATAGAGAGCGTGATGGGCGAGCCCGAGCCCGGCATGCCCTTTGGCAAGGAGACCTACATGGCCTTAAAGTTTATGCTGGAACTCGGCCAAAGCTTTGGCTTTGTCGCGAAAGACGTCGACGGGTACGCCGGCCACATAGAGTGGGGAATTGGTGAACAAGTCTTCGGCGTGCTGGTCCACCTCGACGTCGTGCCCGCGGGAGAGAACTGGAGCTATCCTCCCTTCGGCACAGTGATAGATGGGGGAAGGATTTACGCGCGCGGGGCGATGGACGATAAATCCCCCGCAATAGCCGCGCTGTACGCTGCAAAGAGACTCAAAGAGGAGGGCTTTTCGCCGGGGAGAAAGTTCCGCCTGATCATGGGTCTCAACGAGGAGAACGGCTGGCGGTGCATGGAGTATTATTCCAGGCACGAGAGAATGCCCGACCTGGGCTTTTCGCCCGACGCGAATTTTCCGGTGATAAACCGGGAAAAGGGTGTGCTTTTTGTAAAGTGCTTCTTTGAGGTATCCGACAAAAACCTGACGGAATGCGGGGGAGGCACCCGGGTCAACATGGTGCCCGACAGGGCGCATTTCGTTTACGGCGGAATAAGGCGGGATTTTAAGGGGATATCCGCGCATGGCTCCCAGCCGCACAAGGGTGAAAACGCCATCCACAAGATGATGGCACATCTTAAGGATTTGACGGCGAACGGGGCAATCCATGTGATATACGAGCTGCTGTGCTCCGAGGGGTTTTTGGGGAAGCTTGGCATGGACCTTTCCGACGAGGTGAGCGGGCAGCTCACCATAAACCTTGGAAGGCTTGATTTTGAGGGCGGAAAGCTTATCGCGAGCCTCGATATCCGCTATCCGGTGACCTTTAAAAAGGAAGAGGTTTTAGGGATGCTGGAAAAGGCGCTGCCGGCGCCAATAGAGGTGATTAACTTCCACAGGCCGCTTTACGTTCCCGAGGACGATGAGCTGATAAAAAAACTCCTTGCCGCATACAAAAAAGTCACCGGAAAAGAGGGATATTGCGTGGGGATAGGGGGCGCCACCTACGCGCGCACAATGGAAAGGTGCGTGGCGTTCGGTCCGATTTTTCCGGACGAGGAGTCGAGGATACACACCGCCGACGAGTATATTGACATAAGAAACCTTTACCTCATGACTGACATATATTACGAGGCGCTAAAGTCTTTGCTTTAGATCTTGAACAGCCTCAGCTCTCCCTTTTCAAAATAGCACAGCTCGGAAAAGCCTATGCATTTGAGCTTTTTGACCACAAAAGCGTAGCCATCCATTATCCTGTTTAGAGAGTGGCAGTCTGAGCCGAAGGTTATCAGCCTTCCTCCTAGCTCTCGGTAGCGCTCCATTATCTCAAAGGAAGGCAGGCAACTTTCCTCTCCCTCGACGTTGGTATTTACCTCAATGGCCTTGTCGAAGGAGATTATTTTCTTTAGCATCTCGTCAATAAGGCCCGGAAACTCGTTGTAATTCATTTTCCTGTCGGGATACGGGGCGTTCCTGGTGGCGTAGCCGATATGGCCTATTATGTGGTAATCATAGCAGGCGTCCAAGCTTTCAATGATGAGCTTTAAGTATTCGCCGTAAGCCTGTTTCTTGCTTTTTCTCATAAACGCCTCGGCAAAGTAAAGGTCCTTTTTTTCCAATACGTGCACGCTGTTGATGCAGTAGTCAAATGAGTACTTCTCAAAGAGCCCCTTGTAATAGCCCTGCGCCATGAGGTCGAAGCCGCACTCCAGCCCGCACAGCAGGGTAATCCTGTCGGCGTATTTTTGTTTGAGCGTCTGAACGTTTTTATAATAGGCCTCTACGTCCGTCAGGCACACCTGCATGCCGTTTACAACATAATCGTAGTCAAGATGCTCGGAAAAGCCGAACACCTTGCAGCCTAGTTCAATAGCCCTTCTGACCGCTTCCTCAGGCTCCTGCCTGCCGTCAAAGGAAAAGGTTGTATGGGAGTGGAGGTCTAACATAAGTTCTTTTAAATATAATTTAATTTAAGAAATTTTCTATTTACATAGATTATACCATTTATTATCTTTTTAATTAACTTTTTAAAGAACCGAAAATTTTTTTTCTATACTTGTCCACATTTTGTTTTTTCACAGTGAATGGATAAGTGGACAAGATTGTAGATTGATGGAAGAAGGGAAACTCTGTAGAATATCTTTTACACAGGGTTGTCCACTGGGTTTAGGGGTTTTGGGAAGGGTTGTCTACAGGGCATTTACATGGTGTGCACAAATTAGGTCTGTCTAATTTGCGCCTATTTGTCAATTAAACTTGCTAAAAACATTAAAAAAAGCTATAATATCTGTAATGTGGTGAGGTTGTCCACATTTTCACGCTACCTAATACTGATACTACTAATAATAATTAATAAAAATATCTATAATATTATCTTAGGTTTGACAAATGATTTCGGGAGGATACAGGTAATGAAACTTGTCTGCGACGGTCTCGATTTGTCCGATGCGGTGCAAAAAGTTGTAAAGGCAGTGAGCACCAAGGCCGCAAACCCGGTGCTGGAATGCATAAAATTAAAGGCAAAAGAGGACTATCTCCTTATTTCCTCCACCGACCTTGAGCTTTCCATCGAAACCAAGATAAGGGCCGAGGTAAAGGTAGAAGGAGAGATACTGGTCGCGGGAAGGCTCTTTGCCGACTATGTGAGAAGGCTTAACAGGGAGCAGATAGAGCTTAGTCTCGAATCCAAACAGCTGAGGATAAGCTATATGGATTCCGAGGGCCAGTTCTCATGTATGGGCGCTGAAGATTTTCC
>JAAYQN010000004.1 GCA_012519285.1 Clostridiales bacterium | reverse complement strand
TTGTCTACGTAGCCCTTGAGCCTGTCGTATTCCTGCTGCGAACGGAGGGTCCACGCGAGAACGACCATTCTTTTCCTTTTGCAGGCGTCGACGTACTTATTGGGCAGGTTTTCGGCGTTGTATGACACGAAGTGAGGCTTTGAGGAGCGGTTGAAGAAGAGGCGCCTCAGCAAAAACGCCTTGAGCTTTGAGAGGTCGCCGTAGTCATAAGTGGCAAGCTGCCCCCTGATCATCACGGGGCAATTCTCGAACAGATATCGCAAAATATAGGGATTGAATGACTGTGCGGCAAACTCGCCCTTATAGTTTTCCATAAGCTTGATAAAGGCCTCGCACAGTTCAGCGTTCTTGTGGGAATCCTTTATCTCGATTATAAGGGGCACCTTGCCGTCAATTTCCGCCAGCACGTCCTTTAGCAATGGGATGGTATACTGCGTGCCGTTAAGCCTCAATTGCTTTAGCTCATTGTAGGTCAAATCCTCCACGTTCATTGGCGAGCCCGTCATGCGCACTAAATTGTCGTCGTGGAAGACCACGATCTGATTGTCAAGCGAAAGGTGTATGTCGAGCTCGATGGGATAGCCCTTTTGGACGGCGTTTAAGAACGCCCCCATGGAGTTTTCGGGCAGCTTTTCATCCCACAATCCGCGATGCGCTATGGGCTTTTTAAAAAGTTCCATATTCTCCAATCTGTACATGCCTAAAACCCCAAATCACGGTTAACAATAATTACGAACACTTCCATTGTGGATGTTGGATTGTGAAGGATTAAGGTGGCCTTGCAGATGGTGTCCTTGGAAAAGCACTTCTCGCACTTTCCGGTGACGGCGCAGGGCGTCTTTTTATTGAGCCTCTTGGCGTTGAGGGGGGCAGCCACCTTCTCAATCCTCTCGAAGGCGGCCGGAAGGTCCTTGCATATCTTGTTTCTGCCCGCCACCACGAAGAGCTTTTTGGGCCCGTAGCACATGGCGGACACCCTGTTAGACCTGCCGTCGGTGTTTACGAGCTGGCCGTCCTCCGTAAGCGCATTGGTGCTGGTTATGTAATAGTCCACAAACCTGTTGCTCTGGCAAAGCGCCTCCCACGAGAGGTCGCTCGTCAGCTGATGGTTGCACACGTACCCCAAGGCCTTGAGCCTCTGCGGAACCTGCAGCGCCTCGCACGTTTGGCTGCCGCCAAATCCAATGGTACTGCCGGCGGGAACGTTCTGCCTGATGATCTGGATGACCTCTTCGGCGCTCTCCGCGAAGAAAGGCTTAAACCCCCGCCTACTCAAATTTTCAAGCACCTTCATAAGCTCAGCTCCCGATAAATAATAAAAGTAAGTTGTAAATATTATAAATGAAAAATAAAAATAAATCAATATAGGTTGGGTTTTTTCAGGCTAAAAGCCCCCCCTTAAACCCGTTCTTATTTCAAAAAAAGGCGGTTTTTCATATGCTTTGCTTATAAAAACGGAATACACTATAAACATTTGTGGCAAAAAATCCAAAACCTCTTTCATTTTTTTTCAATAAAGGGGTCTATAATGAAAAAAAGTTGCAAATAAGCATGTTTTACACTATAATATGTATATTTAAATACAATTTTGTTGTGAAAAAGGGGTAATATCCATAGATGTCAGACAGCAGGATTCGCAACTTCTGCATCATCGCGCACATCGACCATGGCAAATCTACCCTCGCAGACCGCATCTTAGAGAAGACGGGGGCAGTCCAGCTGAGGGAGATGGAGGAGCAGCTGCTCGACAGCATGAATATTGAAAGGGAGAGGGGCATAACCATAAAGCTCACTCCTGTCAGCATGAGGTATAGGGCGCGTGACGGGCAGGAATACCTGTTCAACCTCATTGACACTCCCGGGCACGTGGATTTTACTTACGAGGTATCCCGCTCGCTCGCCGCGTGCGAGGGCGCCCTGCTGGTGGTGGACGCTTCGCAGGGAGTGGAGGCGCAGACGCTGGCAAACGTCTACCTCGCCCTCGACAACAACCTCGAGATAATACCCGTGATAAACAAAATCGACCTTCCCACAGCCGACCCCGATAGGGTACGCTGCGAGATAGAGGAAATAATAGGGATACCCGCGGACGATTGCCCGCTGATCTCCGCCAAAGAGGGCATAGGCATAGAGGAAGTGCTGGAGAGCATAGTCAGGAAGGTGCCGCCCCCAAAGGGCAACTCCGAAAGGCCTTTGAAGGCGCTCATTTTCGATTCCCAGTACGACAATTACAAGGGCGCCATATGCTTTGTGAGGGTCTTTGACGGCAGCGTGAGGGAAGGCTCGAGGATAAAGATGTTTGCCACGGGCAAAAGCTACGAGGTCACCGAGGTCGGCGTCTTCACCCCCAAAATGGCGCCGGTAAGCGAGCTTTCCGCTGGCAGCGTGGCTTACATCTGTGCCAGCATAAAGACGGTGAAGGATACCAAGGTGGGAGACACCATAACCGACGCCGACAACCCCTGCGATGAGGCTCTGCCGGGGTATAAGCAGGTTCAGCCCATGGTATTCTGCGGCATTTACCCCGCCGACGGCTCAAAGTACAGCGAGCTGAAGGACGCCCTGGAAAAACTTAACTTAAACGACGCCGCCTTACAATTTGAGCCCGACATGTCGGCGGCTCTGGGTTTTGGCTTCAGGTGCGGCTTTTTGGGCCTTCTGCACATGGAGATTATTCAGGAGAGGCTGGAGAGGGAATTTGACTTTGACATAATAACCACCGCACCCTCGGTCTCCTACCAAGTCTACAGGACCGATGGCGACATGCTCAGGATCGACAATCCCACGCACATGCCTCCCCAGTCCGAGATAGATCGCATTGAGGAGCCCGTCGTCAGGGCGCACATCTTCACCCCGCCCGAGTTCATAGGCCCCATAATGGAGCTTTGCCAGGACAAGAGAGGCGTGTTTCTCGACATGCATTACCTCGACGAAAAGAGGGTGCAGCTGAACTACAAGATGCCGCTTTCCGAGATAATCTACGACTTTTTCGACGGCTTAAAGAGCAGGACCAGGGGGTACGCCAGCCTCGATTACGAGCTTAGCGGCTACGAGGAGAGCGACCTCGTCAAGCTTGACATCTTGCTGAACGGCCAGGTGTGCGACGCGCTTTCCATCATAGTTCACAGGGAAAAGGCCTACGCGCGCGGCAGGTCGATTGCGGAAAAGCTTAAGGTGGCCATCCCAAGGCAGCTCTTTGAGGTCCCCATTCAGGCGGCGATGGGCGGCAAGATAATTGCGAGGGAAACGGTGAAGGCGCTGAGGAAGGACGTTTTGGCAAAGTGCTACGGCGGCGACATCACGAGGAAGAAAAAGCTGCTCGAAAAGCAAAAGGAAGGCAAGAAGAGGATGAGACAAATCGGCACCGTGGAGGTCCCCTCAGAGGCCTTTATGTCAATATTAAAGTTAGATTAAATAACGGCCAAAAGCGTATAATATATAGGAGCAAAAAGGCGAGCTAAGGGACGCTTTATGAAAGAGGACGCGTCCCTTATTTTGGAGGATGATATGAAGAAAAAATTATGTATATACATACATATTCCCTTCTGCCCGAAAAGGTGCCATTACTGCTCGTTCTGCTCCTCCGAGAACAGGGAAGACATATTCTCGGCTTATTTTGGCGCCTTAAAGGGCGATATATGCCAGCGCAGCCCGGAGTTTGAAGGAAGCGCCGTCACCAGCGTTTACTTCGGCGGGGGAACGCCCACCTATCCTCCCGCGGGCTACATCGTCCAGGTCATAAAGTGGCTTAAGAATTTCTTTTCCTTCGAGCGGGACATCGAGATATCCATCGAGGCAAACCCCGCCACCCTCACTCCCAGAAAGGTCGTGCAGTACTTAAAGTGCGGCATAAACAGGTTTAGCATCGGCCTGCAAAGCTCCAACGACAGGATTTTGAGGGTGGTGGGAAGAAGCCACACCTTCGAGGACTTCGTGAGCACGGTGGAGCTGCTGCGCTCCCACAACGTAAAAAACATAAGCGCAGACATAATGCTGGGCCTTCCGGGCCAGAAACTGCGCGACGTGAAGAAGACGGTGGGGCACCTTACCGACATGAGGATTCCCCACTTGTCCGCCTACGGCCTCAAGGTTGAAAACGGCACCCGCCTGTATGACATGGTGAGAGGCGGCGAGGTGGCCCTTCCCGACGATGATGAGTGCGCCGACATGTACGAGTACGTTTACGAGGAGCTCAAGTACAACGGAATATACCGCTACGAGCTGTCCAACTTCGCGGCACTGGGGTACGAGTGCCGCCATAATCTCAGCTACTGGCACAGGGAAGAGTACCTCGGCTTTGGGGCATCAGCCCACTCTTTCGTAGATGAAAAGCGCCTCTATAACTATTTCGACATAGACGAGTATATAAGAAAGGCGCGGACAAACGCCGTGGCGGGGTGGGAGGAGGTCTCAAAGAGCGATGCCGAATACGAGTACATCATGCTCATGCTCCGCCTTCGCGAGGGCATAAACCTTAAAAAGTTCAAGAAACTTTTCGGCGTAGACTTCATGGAAAAATACAAGAACATCGTCGACAAGCTCTCCGACTATTTCGTCATCTCCCCCGAATTTATCCGCGTCACCGACAGAGGCTTTTACGTGCTCAATTCAATTCTGACGGAATTTTTAAATTAAACTCAAAAACTTCCTTGCAATAACCGCATTTCAGCCTGCTATACCCAAATTTTTTATGGATAAATACAATAAGGGAAGACCAAAGCCTTGTATTCCCCCTTTTCCCCTTTTGATTTTTTTACCCTTTAAAAAGGTGATTTATTTTCCTTGACAAATATTATAATAAGTGATAAATTTATGATTAGCACTCTTAAAGCAAGAGTGCTAAAGTCTTTTGAAAAGGGCCTTAAGATGGAGCTTACGGAGAGAAGAAAAAAAATTCTCCAGATAGTCGTGGATGAACATATTACCGACATTGAGCCCGTCTCAAGCCAGAAAGTGAGGGATAGGCATTTCCAGCACTTAAGCCCTGCCACGATAAGGAGCGAGCTCGCGGCGCTCGAGGAGATGGGATATCTCGACCATCCGCACACCTCGGCGGGGAAAATTCCCCTGCCCAAGGCTTACCGTTACTACGTGAGCGCGCTCATGGAAAAGGATAGGCTGAGCAGCGATGAGATAGACTACATCCAGACCCATTTTTCCAAAAACTTTACGGAAACAGAGGCTTTGGTCAAAAGCGCCGCCAAGGTGATCACCGACATAACCAACTACGCCGCGGTAGGCGTAAAGCACAACGAGAGCGAGCAGCGCATAGAGAGCATAAAGCTTGTCTCCCTCTCGCCCACCACAGTTCTCCTCGTCATCGTCACCGAAAACAGCATAATTAAGGACTGTATCCTCAGCATCGACGCGCCGCTCGACGAGCTTTACGTCGACACCGGCGCCGAAATCCTCAACAGGATTTTTTTGGGCAAAACCGTGACGCAGGCGGTCCAGATAGGCGAGGAGAGCCTGCTGCGCGAGTTTAAGTCCTACCGCGCGCTGTTTTCCAACATAATAGAGGTGCTCAAGAGGTACCTCGAGATGGAGAGCGACAAGGTTTACACCGAGGGCGCATCAAAGGTGCTCTCAATCCCTGAGTTTGCCGACATAGAGAGGGCGAAAAACTTTTTCTCCATCATAGACAACAAGAGCAAGCTGCTCAAGCTCTTAAAAGGCCCCGATTCTTCGGGCGTGGAGATGACGATAAAGATAAGCCCGGACGACCTCGACGAGGCAAAGGATTTTTCTGTCGTCACGGCAAATTACATTGTGGGCGGAAAGACCGTGGGCAGCGCGGGCGTCATCGGACCCATCCGCATGGAATACGGCAAGGTTATAAGCGTCTTGGATTGCATAAAGAACGCAATATTAGAGATCTTAAAAAAGGAGTAGCTGATGGAGCAGGACATCTTTGAGGCAGAGGGGGGCAAGGTAGCCTTTGAGAAAGAAAGTTTAGAAGAGGCAAAGGCTGCCCCCGCCAAGGAAGAGGGACACGAGGCGACGGATGAGGGCGCCTTAGAGGGCAAAGGGAAAAAGGGGAAAGAAGGAGAGCAAGCCACGCCCAAGCCTCTCGACTTTAAGGCGATGAAAAAGGAAGAGCTCATCGCCCTGACGCAGGCGCTCATCTTCGAAAACTCCCGCCTCGCCGAGTCGTGCGAGGACCTGAAGAAGGAAAAAGACGGCGCCATGGAGAGGGCAAAGGAGCTTTCCAGGAGGTACCTCTCGCTCTCGGGCGATTTCGAGCAGTACAAGAAGAGGAACGCCGAGATAGAGCGGGAGAGCTTTGACAAGGCGACCGCCGAAGTCGCGCTCAAGCTCATCCCCGTATACGACAATCTCAGGATTGCCTTGGACAGCATTCCCGACCAAACGTCGAAAGAGGGCGTGAGCATGATATACCGCCAGTTTGACGAGGCTTTGGCCTCCCTCGGCATAACCGAGATAAAGGCGGAGGGAGAGGCCTTCGACCCCATGCTCCACAACGCGCTCGCCGCAGAGGACACCGACGACGAGAGCTTAAAGGGCAAAGTCAAGGCTGTGATAACTGGTGGCTACCTTTTCAAGGACAAGGTGATTAAACAGAGTCAGGTAATAGTTTACAGGTAATGAAAAGGGAATAACGATATAACTTTTAACATAAAAAAGCACAACCCTTAACAGCATATTGGAGGATTTTATGGGAAAGGTAATAGGAATAGACTTGGGAACAACAAACTCTTGCGTAGCCTTTATGGAAGGCAAGGACCCCGTGGTCATCACCAACACTGAGGGCACCAGGACCACCCCTTCCGTCGTGGCTTTTCAAAAAGACGGACAGAGGCTTGTGGGCCAGATGGCCAAGGCGCAGGCCGTGGTCAATCCCGACAGGACGATAATGTCCATCAAGAGGCACATGGGAAGCGATTACAAGGTAACCATAGATGACAAGAGCTATTCGCCGCCTGAGATCTCGGCGATGATAATCACCAAGCTCAAAAACGACGCCGAGGCGTACCTTGGGCAGAAGGTAACGCAGGCGGTCATCACCGTACCCGCGTACTTTTCCGACAGTCAGAGGCAGGCAACCAAAGACGCGGGCAGGATAGCCGGCCTCGAGGTGTTGAGGATAATAAACGAGCCCACCGCCGCGGCGCTCGCCTACGGCCTCGACAAGGCGGAGAACAAGAACCAGAAAGTGCTCATTTACGACCTTGGCGGCGGCACCTTCGACGTCTCAATACTCGAGATAGGCGACGGCGTGTTCGAGGTGTTGTCGACGAGCGGAAACACTTACCTTGGCGGCGACGACTTCGATAAGAGGATAATCGACCACCTCGTGTCGGAGTTCAGGGCGCAGGCCGGCATCGACCTTTCCAAGGACAAGATGGCGATGCAGAGGCTGAAAGAGGCCGCCGAGAAGGCGAAGATAGAGCTTTCGACGCTGACTTCCACCACAATCAACCTTCCCTTTATAACCATGGACGCCAGCGGGCCAAAGCACCTCGACACGCAGCTGTCCCGCCAGAAGTTCAACGCGCTGACAGAGGACCTTTTAAGGGCCACCGAGGGGCCGCTAAGGCAGGCGCTCTCCGACGCCAAGCTCACCCCCGACAAGATCGACAGGGTCATACTCGTTGGCGGCTCGACGAGGATGCCCGCGGTAGTCGACCTCGTCCGCGGGATAATGGGCAAGGAACCCTTCAGGGGCATAAATCCCGACGAGTGCGAGGCCATCGGCGCTGCCATCCAGGCGGGGGTGCTGCAGGGCGATGTCAAGGATGTGCTGCTGCTCGACGTCACTCCGCTGTCGCTCGGCATCGAGACGGCGGGCGGAATATTTACCAAACTCATAGAGAGGAACACCACCATCCCCGTCTCCAAGTCGCAGATTTTCACCACGTATTCCGACAACCAGACATCCGTCGAGATACACGTGCTGCAGGGGGAGAGGGAACTCGCCGCGTATAACAAGACGCTGGGAAGGTTCCAGCTTACGGGAATTCCCCCCGCTCCGAGGGGCGTGCCCCAGATCGAGGTCACCTTCGACATAGACGCCAACGGCATAGTGAGCGTAAAGGCCTTAGACAAGGGGACGGGCAGGTCGCAGTCCATCACCATCAAGGCCTCGTCCAACCTCTCCGAAGAGGAGATAGAGAAGGCCGTAAGGGAAGCCCAGCAGTACGCCGAGGAAGACAATAAGAGGAAGGAGCAGATAGAGGCGAAAAACAACCTCGACCACATGATTTTCTCCATTGAGAAATTCGTCAGGGAAAACGGCGACAAGATTCCGCCCGAGGACAAGGCAAAGCTGGAGGCGGAGGCAGCCGAGGCCAGAAAGGTGCTCGACGGCGGCGACATCGAGGCGATAAAGGACGCTCACAAGAAGCTGTCAGACGTGTCGGGCGAGATATTCACGAGGTTCTACCAGCAACAATCGCAGCAAAACCCGGGGACGGAAGGGTTTAACCCCAACCAGCAGCAGTGACTTTAATTTAACGCGAGAGCATATAATCTATCAGCGGCGCCCTGCCGCTGATATAATTATTGCCTTACGGAGAGGATATGGCAAAAAAGGATTATTACGCGATACTGGGGGTTTCAAAAAACGCCACCGAGGAAGAGATAAAATCGGCGTACAGGAAGCTCGCCAAAAAATACCATCCCGACCTCAACCCCAACGACAAGGAAGCCGCCGAAAAATTCAAGGAGGTAAACGAGGCGTACGAGGTTCTCTCCGACCCCAAAAAGCGACAGATGTACGACAGCGGCGCCTTTGACATGGGCGGGGCAGGGGGCTTTGGCGGCTTTGACTTTTCTGACTTTACGAGCGGCTTCGACGATATACTCAATTTCTTTTTCAGCGGAGGCAGGTCCTCCGCCTACGAGCGGCCGCGGGGGGAAGACATACAGATTCGCCTAAACCTCACCTTCGACGAGGCGGCAAGGGGCGTAAAGAAGGACCTCTCCTACGCCAAGGACGAACAATGCTCATCCTGCCGCGGCACGGGCGCCAAGGACGGGACGCGCTTTGAGAAGTGCCCAAAGTGCGGCGGAACGGGCAAGGTTCAGTACGTCAACCAGGGCATGTTCGGGAGGACCGTGAACGTGAGGACGTGCGACGCGTGCGGGGGCTCGGGCAACAAGATTTTGGAAAGCTGCCTGACGTGCGGCGGCAGGGGATACAACAGAAAGCACGTCACCCTTCCCGTGGACATTCCCGCGGGCGTGGACAACGGCACCATATTGAAGTTCACGAGCGAGGGCAACGCCAGCAAGGTGCCCGGCGGCATAAGCGGCGACCTGCTGCTCACCTTGAGCGTCGCCCCCCACAAGCTGTTAAAGAGGAAGGGCCTCGACCTCCTTCTGGAAGTGCCAATCTCCATAGTGGACGCCATTATGGGGGCAAAGATAGATATACCCACGGCCTACGGAATGAGATCCTATTCTATTCCCGAGGGGACCCAGAGCGGGCAGATGTTTTACTTAAAGGGCAAGGGGATAAGGTCCTCGCGCGGAAAAACGGGGGACTTATACCTCACCGTCACCGTGGACACTCCCAAAAACCTCACCCCCGAGCAAAAGCGCCTGTTAAAAGAGCTCAGTTTCGCCGACCGCCAGCAGCCAAAGATAAAGAGCTATAGCGACATCCTGAGGGACATATACAAATAGGCGGCAAAAACCTGATATGCACCCCAAAAGTTAGACATTTTTGGAGGCGCATATTTTTATGAGGAAAAGAGGAACAAGGAACAAAAAGCATAGCGGAGAATTCAAATTATCTGTTATTATACGTGAACATTGTTTAAGTTGGTGAGACTGTCAGGAAGTATTGCCTATAGGCAATACTGAAAATGGCGGTGCTCGAGAAATGGTAAAGCGATGGGAACGCATATATTTGGAAGAAGGAGAAGCAGGTCTTTCCGCTGAAAGGCGTGGCAGGAGTTACAATGGGAAGAGAAAAGAGAGGCAGGCATCCTTGACTAAGGCTTTGATAAGTGCTATATTGCTGATAAGCTATTCAAAGTTATTTTATATTAAATTAAAAATCCATATTTTAGAGAATACACAAAATACGAAACACTACCTATTTTAGAGAATACACAAAATACGAAACCACTACCTTTCTTAAACAAATATTCCCAAAAAATCTCCTTTAATTACAAAAGGCGGCTTAGTTCTTTCACCTAAGCCGCTTTTTTTACACTCTGAAAAAAGGGCTTAAGGCCCTTTTTATGTTTTTCATTATCTTTGTTTACAGCGGCTTTAAAAACAGCTGTGTCCAGTAAATGGTCCCGTTGGCGTCCTTTGCCGCGCCCACGCCGATCTGGGTTACCGACCTGCTCAGTATGTTGGCCCTGTGCCCCGCCGAATTCATCCACGAGTTCATGACCTCCTGCGGGGTCCTCTGGCCCTTGGCTATGTTTTCCGCGGCGGCGGAAAACCTGAGGCCGTAGCTTTCCATCATCTTGAAGGGCGAGCCGTATATGGGCGAATTGTGTCCGAAATACCTGTTGTTTATCATATCCTGCGACTTAATCCGCGCCACCCTCGCCGCCTGCCAGTTGTAGGCAAGGGGCTGCAGGCCGCTGTTAACCCTCACCTGATTGACCAGCTTTATCACTTCCTGCTCAAGGCTTGCAAGGGGCGAGGCCTCGGGGATGTAAATCTTCTGCCCGGGATAGATGAGGGAGAGGTTCTTTATCTGCGGATTGGCCTTTGCCAGTTCGGAAAGGCCGATCTCAAACTTTACGGCTATCTTCCACAGGCTGTCGCCCTTTTTCACCGTGTACGTCGTCGGCGCGTATTCCTCGGCGCTGCCGCTAAGGCTTACGGGAATAATCGGGTGATGCCCGAAAAGCAGTTGAAATGCCGCAAGCAGCAGCGTCAGTGCAACCAAAATCCTCAGCTTGAAATTGTATTGCATGGCTTTTTTCTCCTCTGCTATTATTATCTAAAAAAGCCCGCAAATTATTCCCCGCCGGGATTTTCATTTTTTCCCAAAGGCTAAACGGTAAGGTGTCTCTTTTTGATTACCCAGAAGATTGCGCCGATGGCGAGCGTTCCCATCAGCATGAAAAAGCCCATCCTCTGCCTCTCGAATGCCTTGTCCTCGGTGATGTGCTCGGCCCTGACGTAGCCCCAGCCATCCCCGTGTGAGATAAAGGCGTAACCGCCCTTGTAATAGTACACCTTTATTTTGGCATGGTCCTCGAGGGTAAAGAGCACCGTTCCCCCATCGCTTCCGTAGACGGGCACGCCACCGCTGCCGCTGAAAACTTCAGCTTCCACGTAAGGCCTCTCAAACTCCTGCCACTTTCTGGCGATAAAGCTTAGGCAGACGTAGCCCTCCTCGCCGTCGCCGTATTCAACTTTGGCGAAGGCAAACGCCGCCTCGTCGAAGCTCGGCGCGGCGCCGACCATCTTTACCTCATCAAATTTATTCAGCCTGCCCTTTATCAGCAGATCGTCGCTATATGGGTAAGCGTAAACGTCGCAGGCGGTGAGGGTAAACCCCTCCTCAAACTCAGGCAAAGAGCCCTCGACCTCCCTCAATTTGTCCGAGAGCACAAAGCCCAGCTTCCCCTCGAAGAACGCGAGGCGGTATTCTCCAAGGTCCAGGATGGAGAGCAGCTTTGCCCCCTGCGGAATATACTTGAGGCCGCCCTCGTGCGCCAGCCCCTCGGGATAGAAGGGCTGCCCCTTCGCGCTTTCGGAAAAGGGATAAAACAGCGTCGAGGGATAGCCCAGCACTTCCACCGGCATTGTCTCGTATTCGCCGCTCCCATCCAGCGGGTTTGAAGGCAGGGAAATTTCGGGAATATCCCCCGCTACCTTTACGCCGAGCTCATCCTTTTCGCAATAGTAAACCTCATGCGCCGAGCTTGAGGCAAAATATACCCTGCCGCTTATGGAATTTATGGCAAGGCCGACAAGGCCTCCCAGCCTAATCCCCGAAAAGCTGAACGCTGCCCGGCCCTGCACATTGTCAATTCTCAGAATGCCGCTCTGGGAGAGCAGGTAGATGTTCCCCATAAAGTCGGTCTCCATGGCGGCAAACGCCGGACCCGCTGCGTCGATGCTGCGCTCGAGCCTGAGGTCCTGGCCGTAAACCGTAATCTGGCTGCCCGCGAGGATAAAGATTTTCCCCGTTTTCTCGTTTATGGCAAGCTTTTTGGGCTCTTCTATCGGCAGCGCGCCGAGCAGCTGGCCTTGCTCCCCGTCCTCGTCAAGCAAATACAGCGTCGAGCCCGTTAGCACGTAGAGAGCCTCCGAGTATATCTTGACGTCCCTTATGTCTTCAAATTGAGCAATCTCAGTGGCCTCGCCGCCCTGGTGGAGGTAAACCTTTCCGTCCGCTATGAGAAAGAGCTTTCCGGAAGGGCTCATCAGGGCGAACTCGGGCGTAAAGCCGGGGTTTATGCTCTGCGGCGCGCCCTCGCCGAATACCTGTACCCTGCCCGCGTCGGCGACTATAAGCCTGGAAAGGGAGGCGCTGACGCTCTGCGGGCCGTTGAACCTCCCCGCCTCATGGGAAAAGGAGTCGAGGCAAAACCCCGAAAAGGCGAGGCTGTGGTCCAACTTTACCACCTTTTTCTGCCGCTCGTCGAGGACGAACACGCCCTCTTCGTCGACGAAAAGGCCGTTTACGGAGGAGATATGCCTTGAGAGCGGCCTGCCCCCGTTGTCGCTTAAGGGCAGGCTGTCCTTTGCGCCCGTCTGCAGGTCGTGCCTTACTATCTCGGAGTAATTATGGAGGTAATACAGCTTGCCTTGAAAGTGGCTTATGTATGATTTGGAGGATTTTTCGCCTATTGTCCTCGTGTATGAGCCTTGCATGTCCGTTTCGGCAAGGTCGCCCGCGCTGTTGAGGTATGCAAGGCGTCCCTCGCCGAGCGCGACGATGTCGGTAATAAGACCGGCGGAAAGCGCCACGCTGCCAGAAGGCATCATATTGAGGCCGCCGTCGAGGTCAAGGTCATAGCGGTATACAGTGTTTGCAGAAAGCATTAAAAGCTCCTGCCCCGCTATGGAAAAATCCCCGATAGGCCTGTCTTCATGCGAAAAGGGGCCGTAAAAGGTTATGTCGCGAGGGTCGCTGAGGTCGTAAATGGCGAGCGAGGTATTGAACAGGTAGTCGTAAATAAAAAGATAGCCCGAAAGTACCTCCATTTTAAAGGGATTCTCGACGGAAATCTCCTTCTCATACACGCTCTCCGCCTCGCCGTCGTCAACGTATATCACCAGTTTGCCCGCCTCTCCCACGATGACCATGTGGGCGCCCCCAACCTCTGCATGGGCAACGCACATTGGGAAAGTATAGTATGCCTTCACCTTCCCGTCAAAGCTCTTCGGGACGATAGGCGCCTGCTCGGCGCAAGCGGCCCCGCTGCCAATAAAGGCGCAGCAGAGCGCGAGCGCCGCTATGGTTATGACGAGCAAAGCTTTCCTCGACATAAAAAGCCTCCAAGCATAAGTTATTGGCCCTTTTGTCTAATTATACCATAAAACGTCATATTTTGTCGAGAGTTACAAAAAAAACCTTCATACGCCCAATTTTTT
>JAAYQN010000015.1 GCA_012519285.1 Clostridiales bacterium | reverse complement strand
TATAATAAAAAATTCCGCGTGGATGAAGCTCTTAGCTTTCTCGATTTCGCGGAGCATGTCCTCGTAGAATTCGCCCACGTCGGTAAATACTTGCGCCTCGTTGTCCACCGAAAAGAGCGAGTTGCTGTCGAGGTTAAACCTCGCAAGCTCCTTTATCTCTTCGCGGAAGGCGCTGGCGTCCAGGGCGTCCCGCTGCTGCCCGACCAGCTGCTGGAACTTTTTGTCATCGGAAAATTTGGTTAGAAACTTTTTCTTCGCGCCGAAGTGAGGACCAAAACCTAAGAAAAGATATAAAATCAAACCAAAGAAAGGCACAAATAAGAGAATTACCGACCACGTCAGCACTGACGAGGGTTCTCTTTTGTCGAAGAAGACCAGAAAGCAAACCAGTCCCAAATTTATAGCATAGAGCCCTATCAGGAACTCATTGGAAAGCAACCAAGCCATGATAGGATTTTTACTCCGTCGTCTGTTTATTAGTATTTTGCTTAATTTTATCAAAAATAGTATCTCGCCAAATTTTTTACGCGAGTACCCAGATTTTTTTGTTTCACCAGAAACATTTGAACTACCTTTTTATTTTACCAGAAAAATTTTATTTTGCAAAGCGTTTTTTTCGGCTAAAACAATTCGCGCTGCCCTTGCCTTTATTTAAAATACTTCACCCCCGACCGGAATATCCTCATGTCAAACTGCTCGAATTCTGCGCCGAAGTTTTTGTAGAGGCCGCTGCCTATCCTCTCGCTGTGGCCCATCTTGCCGAAAACCCTGCCGCAGGGGGAGGTTATGCCCTCGACCGCCATGAACGAGCCGTTGGGATTAAACGGGCTTTCCATGGTGGCGTTTTCGTCAAAATCGGCGTACTGCGTGGCTATCTGGCCGTCTTCCTCAAGGCGCCTGTATTCCTCGGGGGAGCACACGAAGCGGCCCTCGCCGTGGGAGACCGCCACGTAGTAGCACTCGCCGGGCCTTACGCCGTACAGCCAGGGGGATTTATTGGAAGCCACCCTTATCTTAACTATGGCGGACACGTGCCTTGAGATATTGTTGAAGGTGAGCGTGGGGCTGCCCTCCGCCTGCTTCTGTACCCTGCCGTAGGGCACAAGGCCGGTTTTTATGAGCGCCTGAAAGCCGTTGCAGATGCCGATAATGAGCCCGTCCCTGTTGTATAAAAGCTCGTGAATGCTTTCGGCTATAATTGGATTGCTCAAGGTTACCGCTATGAATTTGCCGCTGCCGTCGGGCTCGCCCCCTCCCGAAAATCCGCCTGGGAAGGCTATTATCTGGCTCTCTTCAATCATCCTCGCCATCTGCCTGACGCTCTCCTCTATCTCGCGCGGCGAGGAGTTTCTTATAACCAGGCTGTTTACTATCGCGCCCTCCTCCTCAAACCTCCTCGCGGTGTCGTACTCGCAATTGGTGCCGGGGAAAACGGGGATAAACACCCTGGGGCTGCCAAAGCGCACCTTGCATTTTGCTTTCTCTTTTACCTCAAAATGGGCGTTTTTGTCTTTCCCTTCCCACTTTGCCCTGCTGGGAAAAACGCTCTCGAGAGTGGAGCAAAAGGCCCGCTCCGCCTCTTCCATCGGAATTTTCTGCCCGTTTATCTTAAAGAACGGCTCTGCCACGCTCTCGCCTAAATACGTGCAGTTATAATCCTCAAAGGGGGAGATGTCGTTGGCGCCGATTATCAGGCTCCCTATGAGAGGGGCAAAGAGCTCCCTGTCCGAAAGGTTTTCGGCGAACTTAAAGCCGATTTTGTTGCCCAGGCAGCTCTTTACTGCGGCGCACGCCGCCCCGCCCTCGTCGGTGACGGTGGCAAAGGTTATGTTTTTTGATAGGATGTTCTCATGTACCTTGTCGTAAAGGGCTTTCAACCTTTCAAAGTCGCAAATGCCCTCGGCGTTAAAGTCGGGGCGAAGCAGGTAGAGCTTTTTGCCAAAAGAAGTTATCACGTTGCTTATCAGACGGCTTGCCTTCGCCGGGGCGAGGGCAAAAGATATAAGCGTGGGCGGCACGTCCAGGTTCTCGAAGCTGCCGCTCATGCTGTCCTTTCCGCCGATGGAGGGCACCTCGAGGCCCATCTGGGCGTACAGCGCGCCGAGCAGCGCCGCCACGGGCTGGCCCCAGCGCAGGGGGTCGTTTCTCAGCCTCATAAAGTATTCCTGAAGGGAAAGCCTTATCCTCTCCCTCGCGGCCCCGCACGCGATGAGCTTTGCCACCGAGCCCACGACGCTGTATATGCTCCCCGCGAAGGGGTTATTCTCCATAAAGTGGGGGTAGAGCGTGAAAGAGGCCACGGTGCAGTCGTCGGTCTGCCCGCGGGCGGGCAGTTTTGCAGCCATTGCGATGGCGGGGGTGAGCTGGTATTTGCCGCCGTAGGGCATGTACACGCTGGCGGCGCCTATGGTGGAGTCGAATATCTGGCAAAGACCCTTTTGCGAGCATACGTTGAGGCGGGATAACTCTTTAAGCAGGGCTCCTTTATAATCTTTATCCTTTAAGCATCTTTGAATTTGGCTGTTTGGGGAGAAATTGTAGTTGGCGCTCCTCTCAACTACCTTTGCCCTGGCGTACTGCTTGGCGCCGTTGGTGCTTAGGAAATCCCTGCTTATGTCGACGATTATCCTTCCCTCAAACGCCATCTGCAGCCTGCCGGTGTCGGTGACCTTGGCGACGACGGTGGCATTTAAGTTTTCCTCTCTGGCGGCGTCGATGAACTTTTGGGCGTCCTCAGCGCTGGTCACCACCGCCATTCTCTCCTGCGATTCCGATATGGCAAGCTCGGTGCCGGAGAGCCCCTCGTACTTTTTGGGAACCGCCGAAAGGTCAATCAATAGGGAGTCGGCGAGCTCGCCGATGGCCACGGACACGCCGCCCGCGCCGAAGTCGTTGCACTTTTTTATAAGCCTTGTGACCTCGCCCTTTTTAAACAGGCGCTGTATTTTTCTCTCGGTGAGGGGGTTTCCCTTTTGCACCTCGGAGCCGCACTGCTCGACAGATGAGGTGGTGTGCGCCTTTGAAGAGCTGGTAGCCCCGCCACAGCCGTCCCTGCCTGTGTCGCCACCGAGCAGTATAACCAGGTCGCTGGGTCTGGGCCTTTCCCTGTAAACGTTCTCTTTAGGCGCCGCGCCCACTACAAAGCCCGCCTCGAGACGCTTTGCCACGTAATTTTGATGGTAAATTTCGGCCACTATGCCGGTGGCAAGGCCTATCTGGTTGCCGTAGGATGAAAAGCCCGCCGCGGCGGTGGTGGTTATCACCCTCTGGGGTAGCTTGCCGGGAAGGGTGTTCTCTATCGGCGCGAGGGGGTCGGCGCTGCCCGTAACCCTCATCGCCTGGTAGACGTAGGACCTTCCCGAGAGGGGGTCCCTTATCGCCCCGCCCAGGCAGGTGGCGGCGCCGCCGAAGGGCTCTATCTCCGTTGGATGGTTGTGGGTCTCGTTCTTGAACATGACGAGCCACTCCTCCTCCCGCCCGTCTACCTCGGCGGTCACCCTTATTGAGCACGCGTTTATCTCGTCAGACACGTCAAGGTCCTCAAGGCGCCCCGACAGCCTCAGCTTCTTTGCGCCTATGGTGGCGATGTCCATCAGGCAGGGGTATTTTTTGGGGTTGTCTCCATTTATTTCCCTAAACAGCTTCCTGTAGAGCTCGTAAGCCTTCTTTATCTCCTCGCCGCCGTCAATCTCAATCTCGAGAAGCTCAGTCAGGAAAGTGGTATGGCGGCAATGGTCGGACCAGTAGGTGTCTATCACCTTGAGCTCGGTCTCGGTGGGGTCCCTGCCCTCGCTCTTAAAGTAGTCCCTGACGAATTCCAAATCGGCGAGCGACATGGCAAAGCCTTCCCTCTCATGGAAAGCTGCTATCTGCCCGTCGTCCATGGAGGAAAAGCCTTTTACAACCTCCACATCCCTGGCTTTTCCCACTTTGAGCTCAAGGCTTGAAGGCTTTTCCAAAGAGGCTTCCTGCGCCTCGACGGGATTTATGAGGTATTTCTTTATCCTCTCAAGCTGCTCCTCATCCGCGCCCTTTAAGGCGTACACCGAAGCGCACCTTATCTTTGGCCTTTCCTTTCGGGTGAGAAGCTGAACGCACTGCTCCGCGGAGTCCGCCCTCTGGTCGTACTGACCTAAAAGGTATTCCATGGCAAACACCTTATAGCCCGAAAGGTCAACTTCTTCCTCGTATGCCTCATCGCAGGGTGGCTCCGAGAAAACCGCGTGCTTTGCCTTTTTAAAGTCCTCGCGGGAAAGGCCCTGCACGTCGTACCTTTTCAGCAGCCTGAGCTCCTCGAGCTCTATGCCGAGCATCGATTTAATGTCCTCTTTCAGCTTTTGCGCCGCGATGTCAAAGCCCTTTTTCTTTTCGGTAAAAAGTCTGTAAATCATCTCAAAGGTTAAGCCCTATGTCCTTCCTGTATTGTTTTCCCTCAAACTTTATCTTTTCGGCGTTTTTGTAAGCCTTTTCCCTCGCCTCGGCGATGGTGGGGGCAAGCGCGGTGACGCCAATCACCCTTCCGCCCGCCGTAACCAGCTCTCCGTAGGCATTCTTCGATGTGCCCGAATGGAAGAGCAGCACGTCGGGGTCTACGTCGCCTATCTCTATGGGAAAGCCCGTCTCAAAGCTTCCGGGATAGCCCTTGGATGTCAGCATCACGCACACGGCGACGCTGTCGTCCCATTCTATCTTTCTTCCCTCGAGGGTGCCGTCCACTATGGCGTTGCATATCTTGAGGAAATTCGACTTCAGCCTGGGCAGGATGACCTGCGCCTCGGGGTCGCCGAACCTGGCGTTGAACTCCAGCACTTTGAGCCCCTCGTCGGTAATTATCAGCCCGCAGTACAGTATCCCCGAAAAGGGCCTGCCTTCCTCCTGCATGGCGTCGATGACGGGCTGGAGTATTTTCTCCTCGGCCTCCTTTAACATCTCGTCGGTAAAGCTCATGCTGGGCGAAAAAGCCCCCATTCCGCCCGTGTTGGGACCCTGGTCGCCGTCGAAAGCCCTCTTGTGGTCCTGGCAGGACGCCATGGGGATTATGGCCTTGCCATCGGTAAAGCAGATGAGGGTTGCTTCTTTTCCCTTCAAAAATTTCTCAATGACCACCCTGTTACCAGAGTTGCCGAAGGCTTTGTCCACCATCATTTTCTTCAGGGCGCCCTTTGCCTCGTCCGCGCTCTCGCAGATGATTACGCCCTTTCCCCTCGCCAGCCCGTCGGCTTTTACCACGAGGGGGAAGCTCTGCTTTTCCACGTAAGAGCACGCCTCCTCGAAGCTTTCGAACACCTCGAAGTCAGCGGTTGGGATGCCGTATTTCTTCATCAGCTGCTTGGCAAAAACCTTGCTGCTCTCTATCATCGCCGCGTTTTTTGTCGGCCCCAGCACCCTGCACCCACCGCTTCTCAGCGCGTCCACTATGCCGTCCGCCAAGGGATTGTCGGGTCCTACTATGGTGAGCTCAATGTTCTGCTGCCTCTTGATAAAGTCAATGAGCTTTGCCGTCTCGTAAAGCTTTATGTCGGGCCTGCAAATGGCAATCTCGGCTATGCCTGCGTTTCCGGGGATGCAGAAAAGGTTGGTGTACTCCCTGCTCTGCCTGACCTTCCACGCCAGCGCGTGTTCCCTTCCACCTTCTCCGATGATAAGTACGTTCATAAAAAATCTCCTTAATTAAATCAGTGCTTAAAGTGCCTCATGCCGCAGAACACCATGGCTATGCCGTGACGGTCGCACGCCTCTATGCTCTCCGCGTCCCTTACGCTGCCGCCGGGCTGGATGATGGCGGAAATTCCCGCGGCAGCCGCCGCCTCCACGCAGTCGGGGAACGGGAAGAAGGCGTCGGAAGCCATGACGGCGCCCTTTGCCTTTTCGCCAGCGTGCTCTATCGCCTGCTGCGCCGCCCAGATCCTGTTGGTCTGGCCCGCGCCTATTCCGCACGTCGCCTTTCCGTTTACAAGCACGATGGCGTTTGACTTAGTATGTTTTACAACTTTATATGCGAATTTAAGCTGTTCAAGCTGCTCCTCGATGGGTTTTGCCCTGGTGACAAATTGGAGCTGAGCGTCGTCGTAGAGCTGGCTGTCGATTTCCTGGGCCAGCAGGCCCCCCACCACCTTCTTCATATCGAGCGTGCCCGGCAAAAGCGGCGCGCCTATGGTGGGAAGCTCGAGAATCCTGATGTTCTTCTTCTGCGAAAGTATTTCCAAAGCCTTTTCGGTAAAGCCCTTGGCTATCACTATCTCGATAAATATCTTGTTAATCTCCCGCGCGGTGTCCTCGTCGATTATACCGTTAGCCGCGATTATGCCGCCGAAAATTGAGACCTTGTCCGCCTCGTAGGCGTTGAGGTAAGCCTCGTATATGCTGTCGCCTATTCCCACGCCGCAGGGGTTGGCGTGCTTTACCGCCACCACGCAGGGGCAGGAAAATTCCCTCACAAGGTCCAGCGCCCCGTTGGAGTCGTTTATGTTGTTGTAAGAAAGCTCCTTGCCGTGCAGCTGGCGGCACTCGGAGATTGTCCCCTCGTAACGGAACATCTCCCTGTAAAAGACGCCCTTTTGATGGGGGTTTTCGCCGTAGCGCATGTCCTGCGCCTTCTCGTAGGCGAAAGTTATTTGCTCGGGGAAAGCTATCCCGATTTTCTTTCTCAAGTATTCGGCAATCAGGGTGTCGTAAACCGCGGTGTGCTGGTATACCTTGTACATCAGCTTAAGCTTTGTGTTAATGTCGGGCTTGCCGCTCTTTAGCTCCTCAAGCACCACTTCGTAATCGGCGGGGGCCACCACCACGTACACGTCCTGATAGTTTTTGGCGGCGCTGCGCAGCATCGTGGGCCCGCCTATGTCGATGTTCTCGACGGCCTCCTCAAAAGCGGCGCCCGGCCTCTCTATTGTCTGCCTGAAGGGATAGAGGTTTACCGCAATAACATCTATTGTGTTTATCCCAAGCCGCTCAAGCTGCTCCATGTGAGAAGGATTGGAGCGAAGCGCCAGCAGCCCAGCGTGCACCGCGGGGTGAAGGGTCTTTACCCTGCCGTCAAGGCACTCGGGGAAGCCGGTTATCTCGCTTATGTTTACGCATTTTACGCCGGCAGATGTCAGCTCCCTCATCGTACCGCCTGTGGAGATTATCTCAAAGCCCAGGGCCTCGAGGCCCCTCGCGAACTCCACTATCCCGCTCTTGTCGGATACCGAAAGCAACGCTCTCTTTTTCATCTCTTACCTCTGTTTTAATCTATTATAAAATCCTCGTCTTTCTGCCCTCTATAACGATCTTATCCTCGCACAGCAATTTGACGGCGTAGGGGAGCAGCCTGTGCTCAACCTCCAGTACCCTCTGCTGTAGCCTCTGCGGAGTGTCGTCCTCCCTCACCTCGACTGCCTCCTGCAAGATTATGGCGCCGGTATCCGTGCCCTCGTCCACGAAGTGCACCGTCGCCCCCGTTACCTTGCAGCCGTACTCAAGCACCGCCTCGTGCACCTTTATCCCGCAGTAACCCTTTCCGCAAAACGACGGAATTAGCGATGGGTGGACGTTTATTATCCTGTTTGGAAAGCGGCGCACTATCTTTTCGTTTAGGATGGACAGGTAGCCCGCCAAAACTATTATGTCAATCTCGAGGCTCTCCAGGAGCTTTATTATATCGTCGTAGAGCGAATCGCGGCCGGGGTAATCCTTTGCCGCAAAGACGTAATACGGGATGTCCGCCGCCTTTGCCCTCTCGAGCGAGTACACGCCTTCCTTTGAGGAGATTACAGCGCTGATTTTGCCCTTTATGTAGCCGCTTGCGCAGCCGTCTATTATTGCCTGGAGGTTGCTCCCGCCACCCGACACGAAAACGGCGATGTTTTTCACACTCTCACCCCGTTGCCCTCGCATGTCTCGCCGATTATATACGCCTTTTCCCCGAGCTCGGAGAATACTTTCAGCGCCCTGTCGGCGTCGCCCTTGTCCACGGCGACAACCATGCCGATTCCCATGTTGAAAGTGTTGTAAGCCGCAAGCCTGTCAAGGCCCGCCATTTTCTGCATCATCTTAAAGATTGGCGGCACCTCGTAAGAATTTACGTCAATTTTACATCCTATGCCTTTTGGCAGCGCTCGGGGAAGCTTTTCTATAAAGCCCCCGCCCGTTATGTGGGCTACCGCCTTTAGCTTTACGCTCTTTTTTGCGGCGAGTATGGATTTTACGTAAATCCTCGTGGGAGTGAGCAAGACATCGCTTATCTTTGCCCCGAGCTCGCCGCTGTACGCCTCTATCGCCTTTCTGTCCTCGCCAAAGAGCTTCCTTACCAGCGAGTAGCCGTTGGAATGTATGCCGGAAGAGGCAAGGCCGATAAGCGCGTCGCCGGGCGCTACCTCTCCTCCCGTAATCAGCTCATCTTTTTCCACTATCCCCACGCAGAAGCCCGCCACGTCGTACTCGCCCTCGGCGTAAAAGCCCGGCATCTCGGCGGTCTCGCCGCCCACCAGCGCGCAGCCCGCCTGCCGGCAGCCCTCGCTGATGCCCTTTACTATTTGTTCCACCTTTTCGGAAACAAGGCGAGAAATGGCGATATAGTCCAAAAATATTAAAGGAGCGGCCCCCTTGCACACTACGTCGTTAGCGCACATGGCGACGCAGTCAATGCCAATGGTGTCGTGCCTGTCTAAAATAAACGCGTATTTAAGCTTTGTGCCCACCCCGTCGGCGCCGGCGACCAGCAGGGGTTCATTCAAACCTAAGTAATTTTTCAGCGAATAAAAGCCGCCAAAGCCTTCGCCCGTCAAGACATTTTCGTCGTATGTGGACCTGACGTGCTTTTTCATCAGCTCCAGCGCCTTATAGCCGCGCGTCACGTCCACTCCCGCGTCCTTATAGGTTATCATCTCTCACTCCTCGAATTTTTCCTTGTCGATATCCTTTATGTCGAACTCTACCGGATACTTGCCCGTAAAGCAACCCGTGCAAAAGCCTATGCGGCTGCCCTTTACCGTCTCGAGCAGCTCGTCCACCTCGAGGTATTCAAGGGAATCCGCGCCGATGTAGTCGCATACCTCTTTGACCGACCTCTTGTGGCCCACGAGCTGGCTGTGCGTCTGCATGTCGATACCCAAAAAGCAGGGGTGCCTTATTATGGGCGAGCAAATGCGAAGGTGTACTTCCTTTGCGCCGGCGGCTCTTAATATGGAGATTATCTTCTTGCTGGTGGTGCCGCGTACGATGGAGTCGTCGATGAGCACCACGCTCTTGCCCTTGACGTTTGCCTTTATGGCGTTCATCTTTATGCCGACGCTGCTCTCTCTCATTCCCTGGCTGGGTTGGATGAAGGCCCTGCCCACGTAGCGGTTTTTGTTGAGCGCCTCGACGTAGGGGATTCCCGTTACCTCGGAATAGCCCCTCGCCGCCACCACCGCCGAGTCAGGCACGCCCGAGACAATGTCAGCCTTTACGGGGTGCTTTTTTGCCAAAATCCTGCCCGCCTCCTTTCTCGCCTCGTACACGCTGCACCCGTCGAGGAAGCTGTCGGGACGGGCGAAGTACACGTGCTCAAATATGCACAGGGCAGAGCCCCTGTTGTTCAAAAACCTGCTCTCGAGGCCCTTAAAATCTATGCACAGCACCTCGCCGGGCTCGAGGTCCCTTATGAACTCGGCGTCAACTGCGTCGAGAGCGCAGCTTTCGCTGGCGACGATGTATTCCCCCCTGTAGGTGCCGAGGCACAGCGGCCTTATGCCGCTGGGGTCCCTCACCGCGATGAGCTTGTTTGAGGTCATAATCACGAAGGCGTAGGAGCCTATCAGCTCGTCCCCCGCCTTTACTATGGCACCTAAAATGTCGTTCTCTATATATTTATTGATAAGGGCGGCGATCACCTCAGCGTCCGTCACCGTCTGAAAGACGATGTTCTCAGAAATCAGCTTCTCCCTGAGCGCCTTGGAATTGACTATGTTGCCGTTATGGGCTATCGCCATCCTGCCCACCTTGCCGGAAAACACGAACGGCTTGGCGTTGAACGCCGTACTGGAGCCTGTCGTGGAGTACCTGACGTGTCCGATGGCTATGTCACCTTCGGAAAAGCCCTTGAGTCTTTGCTCGGTGAACACCTCGGGCACCAGCCCCATGTCGCGGAAGCAGGTTATTTTGTTGTCGTGCGCGACGGCTATCCCCGCGCTCTCCTGCCCCCTGTGCTGCAAGGCGTACAGGCCGAAATACACAGTGTTTGCGACGTCCCTTTTCTCGTCGGAGTAAATGCCAAAGACGCCGCACTCCTCATGGAAGCGATCGCAGCATGGTTTTAAGTCTCTTAAATACATCCTCTTCTCCAAAATTCGCTTTAAGCGCCCATCAGCCTGTGAAGGATTTCCTGGTATGCCTCCTCCACCTCGCCGAGGTCCCTCCTGAACCTGTCCTTGTCCAGTTTCTTGCCCGTCACGGAATCCCAGAACCTGCAGGTGTCAGGCGAAATCTCGTCGGCGAGGATTATCTCTCCCTTATAGCGGCCAAACTCGAGCTTAAAGTCGATGAGCTCTATGCCCAACTCCTTCAAAAACGCCGACAGCGCCTCGTTTACCTTAAGGGAATAGGCGCCTATGGCCTTCATCTCCTCCTCGGTGGCAAGCCCCAGCGCGTAAATGTGGTACTCGTTTATCATGGGGTCGCCCAGCTCATCGTTTTTGTAACAGTACTCGAGGACGGTGCGCTCCAGCTTGGTGCCCTCCTCAAAGCCGAGGCGCTTTGAGAGGCTGCCCGCCGCGATGTTCCTCACTATTACCTCGACGGGGACAATCTCAACTTTTTTCACCGCCGTCTCGCGGTCTGAAAGCTCTTCCACAAAGTGGGTGGGTATGCCGAAGCTTTCAAGCTTCTTAAAGAGGAAGTTTGACACCTTGTTGTTGACTATGCCCTTTCCGACGATGGTGCCCTTTTTAAGACCGTTGAAAGCCGTGGCGTCGTCTTTGTACTCCACTATCACGATGTCGGCCAGGTCGGTTGACCACACCTTTTTTGCCTTTCCCTCGTAGAGCAGTTGCGTCTTTTCCATTTCTTCTCCTCTATATGGAAAAAATCTGTTTCTCAGGAAAATTCTTTCTGCAGGTCGGCGTCGTCCTCGGCAACCTGCGCCGCCATCGCCTCTCTGTGGTTTATCAGCTTTTTCATTATCTCGGGGTATTTGAGCGAGAGGATCTGGAGCGCGAGCAGGCCGGCGTTCTCGCCGCCGTTTATCCCAACGCACGCAACGGGCACGCCAGAAGGCATCTGCACCATGGAAAGCAGGCTGTCCAGCCCGTCTAAAGTTGAGGATTTGACGGGTATGCCTATTACGGGAAGGGTGGTGTGTGCGGCGACCACTCCCGCGAGGTGCGCGGCTTTCCCCGCCGCGGCGATGATCACTTCAAAGCCGTTGTCGACGGCGCTCAAGGCGAATTCCCTCGCCTGCTCGGGAGTTCTGTGGGCGGAAATCACCCTCGCAGCGACTTCCACTCCGAACTTCCGTAGTACCTTTATGGCGGGCAGGCATACGTCTGCGTCGGATTTGCTGCCCATGACGACCGCAACTTTTGGCATCTTTCTTCCTCCGCGAAAACACTGTTTTTCGGATAACAAAATTTTACATTATAGCGCCGCCTCAAGTCAATTCCTTTGGCCGCAGCTTGAGGAAAAAAGTTGGACGCCCTCGGATTTTAACCTGCGGGTATAAATATGACGCCAAAATGCAATAATATTTGTCAAGCAACTTTAAAGGAGCTTTTCTATGCTTATTTTTATAATCAGGACGATATTGGCCGCTTTTTTAGTTTTTCTCAACATCTTCTCCCTTATACTGGTAAAGTGCCAGAAAAACGACAGGGAGAAAAAGATTTTGCAGAGCCTCGCCGAAGGGCAGTCGGGCAAGATAGACTTTAAAGAGCCTGAAAAACCCGACAAAGAGGTTCAACAGGTTGCCCAAAAGAGCCTCGAGCAGGAGGAAAAGAACAAAAACGGCGAGCCGCTCGACACCGAGGACGATTTTCCCAAGGACAAGAAGCAGCAGAAGGAGGAAAAGCAGGAGCTCGTGGAAAAGTACTACAAAAAGCCCGTCTCCGACCTCAAGCTGCTGCTGTGCGCCCTGCTGGGCGGCGCGCTGGGGATATACCTCGGCCTGTTCATCTTCAGGTACCGCCTGCGCGATATCCTGATGATGGTGCTTGTGCCCACCATCCTCATCCTTAACGTGTTCTTCTACCTGCAGGTATTCACCGTGTGGCTGATACCCGCGGCACCTGTGGCAAGGCTTTATTTAAGCGTATAAATTGCCAATGAGCGTTAAGCTGCCCGATGCAAGGCATTCGGGCAGCTTTTATGCGTCTATCTCCGTAAAGGCGAATTTGTCAACATCAAACAATCCCAGGTCGGTGACCTTTAAATGGGGTATCACCGACAGGCTCATAAAGGAGAGCGTCATAAAGGGCTCTATGCCGTAGCTGACGCCCATCCTGTAGGCTGTCTCCTGAAGCTCAGAGTACCGCTTTGAAAACTGTCCCGCGGGAAGGGTAGAGAGAAGGCCCCCTATCTCGAGAGAAAGCGTCTTTAATACTTTTCCGCCCGAGCAGAGGGTGATTCCGCCGCCCACTCTCTCGAGCTCCCTTATGGCAAGCAGCATGTCCCCGTCGTCATCGCCAACCACTATGAGGTTGTGGGAATCGTGGGCGACGCTGGTGGCAATCGCCCCGCCCTTTAGGCCAAAGCCCTCGAGTATCCCCATGCCCACGTTGCCTGTGCCCTTGTGCCGCTCAACAACTGCGAGCTTCAAAAGGTCCCCGCCGGGGACAAAGCAGCCGTCTTTTACCGATACTTCCCTCACGACGCTGTCTGTTACTATGCTCTTTTCAATTATCTTTATGACCTTTGCTCTATTTCCCTTAAGCCTTATCTTCAGCTTGTCTATAGAGATGTCCTTTATCCTAACCGTGCCCAAGACCGATTTGGGCGGGCAGCTTCCGGTCTCAAAGAGGGGCATGCCGCCTTCCGCCACCAGCCTGCCGTTTTTGTAAACGCGCTCGACGGTGAGGGCACTATCAGCTATTACTATGTCGGCAAGGTAGCCGGGGGCGATGGCGCCCCTGTCCTTTAAGCCATACGCTTCCGCGGCGTTGAGGGTAGCCATGCACACCGCGCTGGCAAAGGGTATGCCGTATTTTGCCGCAAGCCTTATGCTGTGGTCGAGATGGCCTTTTGCCTCGAGGTCGTGGGGCGTCTTGTCGTCGGTGCACAGCAGGCACCTTCTCATGTTGTAGGGGGTGACGCTTTTTATAAGCTCCTCAAGGTTCTGCGTGGCAGAGCCTTCCCTTATCAGCACATACATGCCCTTTGAGAGCTTTTCGAGCATTTCCTCCTTTGAGGTGCACTCGTGGTCGGTCTTTATGCCGGCAGCAAGGTAGGCGTTCAGCCGCTCGCCGGAAAGGCCGGGGGCGTGGCCGTCTATTACCCTGCCTTCGCGCCGGGTCAGCTCTATCTTTTTCAGCACCTCGTCGTCGCAAAAGATGACGCCGGGGAAGTTCATCATCTCACCCACGCCGTGGAATATCCCGCTTAAAAGGTGCTCTTCCATCTCGGCGGAAGACAGCGCGGCGCCCGACGTCTCAAAGGGCGTGGCGGGCACGCACGAGGGGAACATTATCCTGACGTCGAGGGGGAGCTTTTTGCTCTCCTCATAGATGTATCTTATGCCCTCTATGCCGCACACGTTGGCTATCTCGTGGGGGTCGGCGATGACGGTGGTGGTGCCGCGGGGGACCACCGTCCTGGCGAACTGGGCGGGCGAAAGGTGGGTGCTCTCGATGTGCACGTGGGCGTCTATAAAGCCCGGCATGGCGTACCTTCCGCCGCAGTCTATCACGGTTTCGGCGCCATTGTAATTACCCACGCCGGCGATGTGCCCGCCGTATACGGCGATGTCGCCTTCTTCGATTTCTCCCGTAAAGACGTTGACTATGCGGCAGTTTTTCAGCACCAGGTCGGCTTTCTTTCGGCCTGCAGCGACCGAAATGAGCTCCTTAAGCAATTTTCCCCTCCATAAGCTCTATAAAACAATTAAGCGGACACCGGGTGCATTATGTTGTCCGCTTAAATAAATTTTAACAGATTTCGACAAAAAACGCAATTGTTTAGCCCAAAATGCCGCAAATAACTTGCCACATAATTATTAGCGTATTTGGATTTTTATTTTTTCCGCAAACTTTCTGAAGGCGAAGATGGCGGCAAAGCACAGCACTCCCACGAGCGCTATTGCGCCGCCGGTCTTTAAGCCGCTGACGTAGAAGGACAAAAACAGGCCCGCCAGCGTGAAGGCGAGCGAGAAGAGTACCGAAATCGCCATGGTGGCCTTGAAGCTTTTTCCAAGCTGCATGGAGCACGCCACGGGGATGACCATGAGCGAGGAGACTATAAGCGCGCCCACAACCCTCGCCGCGGCGGAAACCGTCACCGCCGTAAGCATGGTTATCAGGAAATTTACGACGCCAACCTTTACGCCCGAAAGCCTTGCCGCCCTTTCGTCGAAGACCACGTAAAAGAACTGCCTGTAAAAAAGGAAGAAGCAAGAAAGCACTAAAGCGGCCACGGCGACAGCAAACCATACCTCTTCCCTGTCGATTGAAACGAAGCTTCCGAAGAAGAAGGAATTGAAGCTCATCGGACTCTTTACGTAGCCAGAGAGCACGCCCGCAAGGCCTATGCCTGCCGACATTATTATGGCAACCGACATCTCGCTGAATTTGGTTATCCTCTTTCTCATCGCCTCAATACAGAGGGCGGAGGCTACGCAAGCCATGGCGGCGCCGATGACGGGGTTTATGCCGAAGAGAAGCCCCGCTGCCACGCCGGCGAGCGATGAGTGTGAGAGCGCGTCACCTATCATGGAGAGGCGCTTTGTTACGACTATCATTCCTATCATGGGCGTTATGATGGCGACGAGTATCCCGACGGCGAACGCCCGCTGCATGTATGTGTACTGAAATATCATACCTTTGCCCTCCCGGGATGGGCGTGCCTGTTTTCCATCTCCCTCGCGAGCTGTTCGCGGCCGAGCTCCACAACGCTGCCGTATTCAAGGCAGAGCGTCCTGCCGCGCGGTATATGGGCGCGCCAAGAAATGTCGTGGCTTACCATCAGGCAGGCGGCGCCCTCTTCCGCGAGGCGGAAAAGAATCCCGTACATCATTTCGCACGCCTCGGCGTCAAGGCCCGCCATGGGCTCGTCGAGAAGGAGCAGCTCGTGCCGGGCCGCGAGAAGCCTTGCCATCATAATGCGCTGGAGCTGGCCGCCCGAGAGCCTGCCGATGAGGGCGTCCTTGTGCCCTTCCATGCCTACGAGCTTTAAAGCCTCAAGCGCCCTTCCCCTTAAGTTGCCCTTTTCGCCGTAAAGGCCGGTCATCACAACTTCCATTGCCGAGGCGGGGAAATTGGCCTGTCCCGCCTTGTTTTGGGTAAGGTAGCCAACTTTGCGCCAATCCCTGAAGGCCGATATATCCTGCCCGAAAAGCCTTATCCGCCCGCCTTTGGGCTGGAGCTCACCGATGATGAGCTTAAGCAGCGTGCTCTTTCCGCTGCCGTTGGGCCCGGTGAGCCTGACAAGCTCCCCCCTTTTCACCTCGAGACTGACGCCGTCAAGCAGGCAGAGGCCGTTGTAGTCAAAGCTTAAGTTTTTTATCTCGATCGTGTTCATGCTCAATCCTTTAAGGCATAGGCAAGGGATTGAAGGTTTGCCCTCATAAGCGAAAAGTAATCATATCCGGGCGAGGGCATAAGGGCTGCGAGCGTGCTCAGAGGCTTTATCTCGGCGCCTGTCTCGCTCGCGAGCGTCCTCGCCAACTCGTTCCCCTCCTGTTCGTCGTAAAAAATCACCTTTATCCTCCTTTGCCTTATCTCATCGATAAGCCGGGCGAAGTCGCCTGCCCCCACCTCGCCGCTGTTGTGCTCGTCGAGCGCGGCGAGCTGCTCGAGGCCGTAGCGCCTGCACAGGTAGCTAAAGGCCTTGTGTGTGACAACAATGGCGTTGCGAGAAATTCCCGAAAGCGCGACGGCGTATTCCTCGTCGAGCTTATCAAATTCTTCGGCGTATCTGTCAAAGTTTTGGCGGAAAAAGTCGGCGTGCATGGGAACAACCTCTGTCAGTGCCTCAGTTATGTTTTCCATCTGCTTTTTTGCAAGTAGTGGGTCAAGCCAAACGTGGGGGTCGGCAAAGCGCAGGTCTCCTTCATGCCCCTCATCGGTGTAGATAAGCTCGATGCCATCTGAAGCCGATACCGCCCTCACCTGCCCTTCGGCAAGTAAGTGTTCCGTCCATTCCTCGAGGCCGGCGCCGTTGTATATGAGAAGGTCGCTGTCGCAGATTTTCCTCATGTCGCCCGCCGAAAGCTCTGTGCTATGATGGTCGCCCGAGGGAGGGATGTAGACTATCTCCACCTTATCGCCCGCAAGCTTTAAGGTGAAATCGTACAGCGGAAAGAGCGTTACGCAAACCTTTTGCTTGCCCTCGCCCGGCAACACCCCGCACCCTGCGAGAAGGAAAAAAAGCGACATCAAAACGGCAAAAAACCTCTTCATGAAACCGCCCCGGCTATAATTACAAATGGTTTGCATTTGCATAATCCATTATATACCATTCCTAATAAACCTCAAAACCATTCCCTATCTGTTTTTCAAAATTATTGCCACAAAAACCAAAAGATGCAAAGGCAATTTGATGAAATATAATGTACAATTGAAAATTTACAATGTATATTGAAGGATATGAAAATTTATGGATGAAAATTCATATAGAAATATTTATATATATGATAATACGAATAGAATAATTTAATGCCTCAAGAAACATTGAATTTTTAAGTAAGGGAATGGAAAAGGGCGCAAGAGGGCTCTCAATAGCTTTTTACGAGAGAGAGGAAAAAAGGGATTGAAAAAGGGAGCGGTTTAAGCTCCCTTTTAAACCGTTACTTTTTCGATTTCATTGATAATAAGCTTCGTCATCTCCCTGCACGTCACGAAGGGTTCATCCTTTCGGGCTATGTCCTTGGTGCGGTAGCCTTTTGCCAGCACGTTTGATACGGCGAGCTCCATGGTGGCTGCCTCCTTCGCGAGCCCGAAGGACAGCCTCAGCATCATGGCGGCGGAGAGTATGGTGGCGATGGGATTGGCTATGCCGAGCCCCGCGATGTCGGGCGCCGAGCCGTGTATGGGCTCGTACAGGCCGCACTTTGAGGAGCCCAGCGACGCAGAGGGCAGCATCCCGATTGAGCCGGTGAGCTGTGAAGCCTCGTCTGAGAGGATGTCGCCGAACATGTTTCCCGTTACTATCACGTCGAACTGCGAGG
>JAAYQN010000070.1 GCA_012519285.1 Clostridiales bacterium | reverse complement strand
CCATTGGGAGGGTGTCAAAGCCCATCAGGGGCTCGAGGTGGTGGGGCAGAAAATTGGAGACGCCGATGGCCTTTGCCCTCCCCTTCTTGTACATCTCCACGAGCGCCCGCCACGTCTCGGCGTTTACGTCCCGCCAATTTTTGTATACCTTGGCGTTGGCGGGCCAGTGTATGAGGTAGAGGTCGACGTAATCCATCTTCAGCTTGTTGAGAGACCTGTCGAAAGTGGAAAGCGCCTCGCGGTAGCCCCTCTCCCACACCTTGCTGGTGATAAAGACCTTCTCCCTGCCTATGTCGGATTGCCTCACCGCCTCGCCCACTCCTTCTTCGTTGTAATAATAGGCAGCGGTGTCGATGTGGCAGTAGCCCACCTCCAGCGCTTTCTTTACGGCGCTGATTACGGGCTCGCCGCCGGGTATCCTCCACGTGCCGAAGCCCACGCAGGGTATCTCATACCCGTTGCTCAAAGTATAGGTGTCGCCAAGATTTTTCATACATTTCTCTCCTTTTTATGTAAACTCACTGTATGCCGCCCGAAAGTTCCTCGTCGAGCCACAGGTCGCCTTCTGACACCTTGAGGGAAAAAATCCTGTTGGCGTCCTTTCTGTGCTTTGCCTGGTGCTGCTTGAATAGTACCCTGTCCTCGCCGAGCTTTCCCAAAATTTCTATCTTGCCTCGCACGTGGCTCATAGCGAACCTGAACCTCTTGGCGATGCCGGACAGGTTGGCCCTCACCCGGTCCACGAGCTCGCACCCTTCGAGCAGGGGAACGCAAAAGTGCCCCTTTACGCCCTTTACGGGGCGGCATTGGAACAGATAATACGGCGAAATGCCGTTTTCAGCAAAGAGGTGGAAGAGATTGGTAAGCTCATCCGCGTCGTCGTTTACGCCCTTTAGCAGCACGGTCTGGTTTAAGATGGGTATTTCCGCCTTTTGCAGCAGGTTTAAGGTCGCTATGGCCTCTTTTGTAAATTCCCTGGTGTGGTTGAATTGGGTAACGAGGTAAATTTTCTTGAGCTTGCCGTAGTGAGAGAGTATCTCGAGCAGTTCGGGGTCGCCGCTGATTCTCTGGGGAAGCACCACGGGGGTGCGGCTGCCAAACCTTATGAACTTGACGTGCGGGATAGAGGTAAGGCCCTCAAGGTAAAGCCTTATCACCTTGTTGCTGTTGAGTAGCGCGTCCCCTCCCGAGATCAGCACGTTGTCCGCGCGGGGGTTGTTTTTGACGTACTCGATGGCCTCGCCCATGATTTTCAAAATCTCTTCCTCGGACTGGCCCACCAGCCGCTTCCTGAAACAGTGCCGGCAATACATCGCGCACTGGTTGGTGGAAAGCAGCAGCACTGTGTTCTCGTACTTGTGCTGGATGCCGCTCGACACCGTGTTTGAAAGCTCGCCGCTGGTGTCCTTCGAGCCTTCCGTAAGCTGTTCCCCTTCGGACACGATGCACATCCTGTAGATGGGGTCTGAAAAATCCTTCTTCTTTATCAGGCTGAGATAATATCTTGTCACCGAGACGGGATATCTTTGAGCTAACTTTCTCAAAACCGGAAGTTTGCTCCTGTCAACGTAACCGAGCCGCGCGAGCTCGTCCACGCTCCTTATGGTTTTGGAAAGTTCCTCGCGCCAATCCGCCATCTCTGACACCTCATCACCTCCCGAAAAACATTGTGTTTTTTTATTGTAACATATATGGCAAAAGGTTGTCAAATTACAATTTTTCAGGGTATGGGAAGGGAGGACCCTGCGGGATTTTCGCACGTTGCCGTTTTGAGATATTTCCTCAATTAAAAAAATATTGCCGCCCCGGTGGCGGCAAAATTCTTTATAGATTTTCTATCAAGGCCTTAAAGCTGGCTAAGGTTTGGGATAATTTTGAGCGGCAGCAGCTTTGGGATGAACAGCAGCAGGATGACTATGAGCATTGACAGTAGCGTGCCCACGAGGTATTTTTCGGCAAAGTCCCGTTCCTCGAATTTTTTGAACCTCGCGAGCGACTTTGCGGTAAACACCAGCCCTATAGCGGAGTACAGATTCATAAAACCGAATATGAGCATTATAAGCCTTTCCAATACGCCTATCGCCGCGCCGGCGCTGCCGCCGTCCCCCTCGCACTCTTCGCCCCTGTCCCGCCTCATCTTGCAGGAGAGCGCGCCCAGCACGTAACTTACCAACACCGAGGCGGGCTTGGTGCAGACTACGGCCGAAAGCAGCATATATTCGTAAGTTAAAGGCACGTCAATTTTGAAAAGGAAGGCAACGGGCAGCAGCACCGCTATATGCAGCAGCTGGTCGGCGAGAAAGAAAATAAGCTCCCTATACGGGGTGGAGCGCCTCCCGAGGGCAAGCTGCCTTAAAAGGTCTATCAGGAAATGGCTTGCCGCGATGGCGGGAAGGGCTAAAACCACCTTCCAGCTCCTGAAAAAGGCCATCGCCGCCGCCACGGGGAGCATGTACAGCGCGGTGTGCAGGAACAGGTAGCCCACTTTAATGCGCTTCAGCTCGGCAAGCTTTTTTGGCTGTAGTAGAAAATCCCCCACAAAATGCCCAATCAAAATCAATAGGTAAGTCATAATCTCAATGCTCCTTTTTGACAACCCTGTCCGCCAGCATGGCGGCGCAGATGTAGCATCTTTTTATCTCGTTTATACCCGATTTGGAAATCATCCTGCGCATGTTTACGATAGTCACCCCTAAGAGCTTTGCCAAAAGTTCATGAAGGAAACTGTCCACCACTTTTTTGCCCAAAATCGGGCCGCCCTCTTTATGCTTACGGCCCTTTGCCGAGAGCGCATGCCCAAGAAGCTCTTTATTTTCCGCCTCTTCCACTTTGCCGCCGTAAAAGCTGAGCAGGCCCAAAAAAGCCTTGAGAGCGCTCTCTTTGTATCGCGAAAAGAGAGCGGGCTCGGCGATGGGGTCGAGCAGGAAGATGGTGTTTATTATCACCCTTCTCTTGGCGTTCTGCTTAGCCTCAAGGTGACCAGCGCTTGAGAAAAACTGATTGACGAGCACGTCGTCAGAAGTCCCCGATATATAGAGGATACCCATCTCCTCGACCTTGCAGAGCTCCAAGGCTTCGGCTGCCCTGTGGTACGCCTGCCCGTCCAGCCTGTTGGTGTCGGGGAAAACCCCTATGCCTATGACCTCGCCCACGCCCACACCGCACCTTATCTCGAACGGGTAAAGCAAGGCCTTGAGCATGAGATAGCAGTTTATGGCGTCTCCGGGGCTGTTAAAGACGCCCTGCACGCTGTCGCCCGCGGAAAATTTAACGGGCGCGATGAGCTCCCGCGCAAAGACGGGATTGATAAAGTAATCCACGGCCTCGGCAAGCTTGCCTTGAGCCTCGATCCTTTTCTCCCTTGTCAGCCTGCGAGATTCTTTTAAATCGGCTATAAAGACGGTCGCTTCCATGGCTTTTGCCCTTTTTTGGGTAAATGATACCATAAAAGGGCAAAAATATCAAGTAATATGTAACCGATTTCGGTTCCTTTTTTAATTAATAACCGATTTCGGTTCCCTTTTTAATTAATAACCGATTTCGGTTTATTATAACCGATGATTTCGGTTCCTTTAACCTTGGTACCTATTCAGCGGTCTACAGTGATCTAAAAGCCTTCTTACACATTATTTTACCATGGAAACAGCCTCAAAGAAAGGGGTATGTGCCAAATTAAGGCAAAATAAAAAGCTGTACAACATACAGCTTCTTACCCCTAATTTCGCTTGTCCTATTTGTTCCGATCTATAAAGTTCACTATGTCGGAGACTTTTTTGAGCTCCTGCGCCTTTTCGTCGGGAACGGATATGCCAAACTCTTCCTCAAGCATCATGAGCATCTGAAAGACGTCAAGGGAATCAGCCTTGAAGTCGTTTATTATATCCGAATCCATGGTGATCTTCTCTTCCGCGATGTTTAATTGCTCCGCCAGAAGCTTTTTGACCTTTTCAAACGTCATACATCAATCCTCCATAAATCCTTTGATATTCTCTTGTATTTTACTATATAATCAAAAAATTAACAAGCGTTTTTCAAAAACTTTTATGGCGAGTTTGACATTTTTGTCGTGCTCGAGCGCCCCTATCTTATAATTTGGGCTCAACGAGTCGAGCTGCGCCTCCTCAATCTCCGAGTAAAATTCGGCGGCGGAAAGTTGCCTGTCCGAAATAAAGCTCAAAAAGCCCAAAAACTCCGTTATGGACTCGATAACGTAATCCTGCGGTTTACCGAGGACGAGGTAGCCGGGGATATGGCTCTTAGCGTAAAAGCCGTAGTCCTCTCTGGCTCTGACCTGTTCGAGCGAGTAAAGGCCCGCCGAAAAAACCTTTTCCTCCTTGTAGCTGCCGTCATCTGCCGTGCAAAGGGAAGTGTGTATAAGGTATTCGGTGTAGGCATTGCCATCCCCTTCTGAAAACCTTACAGCGTAATTTCCCCACGTGGCGTCGACCAGGTACCACTTGCCGCCCAGCCTCACCTTGTTCCACGCGTGGGGCACGCCGTTCTTGAGCCCCACCACTCTGACGTTGGGAATGCACTCTATAGAGCACATCAGCGAAAACGCCTTGGATATGCCGTCGCACACGGCCTTTCTGTCCAAAAAGACGCCCTTGAGCTTAAAGGCCTTTTCGGTGCCGTACACCTGGCTCTTGTCCCGCTGGTACAGCTCGTAGAGCTCAAAATCGTAATCAACGTAATACACGAGGAAGTCGTAAATGGCGTGCACCTTTTCAAAGTCCGACATGCCATCGCGGATTATGGTGTTGAGCGTCTCTATGGCGCTGTTATAAAGCGGCCTGAGGTCAGAGCCCACGGTGAAGTAGGGCTTTACGAACATCATTGCCGCGTTTAAGAGCTCCTCCTCGTTCTTTACCCATTTTTCGCGCTTTACCTTCTGGTTCTCAAGCGGGCGAAGGGGCGCTTCAATGCCCTCGCTTGCCAAAAAACATGGGCAAGGGTGCTCCGCCTGCACCTGCGACGGCCTTTCCAGAAGAATTTTTGCCGTGGGCTGGGGCACAAAGCTCTCCACGGGCTCGAGGTCCATTTCGACAAAGAGCAGGCACGACGAGGAGAGAAAACTTATCGCGAGGGCAAAAGCCGCGGCAGCAAGTTTTATCCCTTTTCTTTTGTTCATAATCTACCCCAAAACAAATTTAAGCGCCCTTTGGCACGCCCTTCATGGAGAGCGAAATCCTGTTCCTCTCCCTGTCCACGCCTATCACCCTGACCTTTACCTGCTGGCCAACCTCGACAATTTCTGAAGGATGGCGCACAAACCTTTCAGACAGCTCGGAGATGTGGACGAGGCCGTCCTGATGAACGCCCACGTCCACGAAGGCGCCGAAGTCCACCACGTTGCGTACCGTGCCCAAAAGCTCCATCCCCTCTCTCAGGTCGTCAATGGTCATTATGTCGGAGCGGAGCGCGGGCTGGGGAAGCTCGTCCCTTATGTCGCGGCCGGGCTTTAGCAGCTCGCCGATGATGTCCCTCAGCGTGAAGACGCCCACGCCGCAAAGCCGGGCAACCTCTTCCTCGCCCATGGCCTTCACTTTTTCAGGAAGGTCGGATATCTTTCTTGCCTCCACGTCTTGCTCGGCGTAGCTGAAGAGGGAGAGCAGCTTTTCCGCCGCCCCGTAGGATTCGGGATGGACGGCGGTGTTGTCGAGCACGCTCTCGCCGTCGGGGATGAGAAGAAAGCCCGCGCACTGCTCGAATGCCTTGGGGCCAAGCCTTTTCACCTTAAAAAGCTCCGCCCTGCTCTTGAACTTGCCGTTTTGTTCGCGAAACCTCACTATATTTTTGGCCATGGCGCTGTTTAAGCCCGAGACATGGGTCAAAAGCTGCGCGCTCGCGGTGTTGAGGTTGACGCCCACGCTGCTCACGCAGTCCTCAAGCACGCCGGCAAGCACGCTGTTAAGCCTCGCCTGAGGCATGTCGTGCTGGTACTGGCCCACGCCGATTGCCTTGGGGTCTATCTTGATAAGCTCGGCGAGGGGGTCCTGAAGCCGCCTGGCTATGCTGACGGCGCTTCTAAGCGACACGTCGAAGTCGGGGAATTCCTCGGCGGCGAGCTTTGATGCGGAATAAACCGAAGCTCCCGCCTCGTTTACCACGGCGTACATAACCTTCCTGTCAAGCTCCTTAATCGCGCCCGCCAAAAAATCTCCGCCTCCTTTGAGGCGGTGCCGTTGCCTATGGCGATGACGTCCACGTTATGCTTGTATATAAGGTCCTTTAAGACCTTGTTTGCCTCTTCCGTCCTGTTCTGCGGCGGCGTGGGGTAAATGACGGCGGTGTCTAAAACTTTTCCCGTCACATCCACCACGGCTATCTTGCAGCCCGTCCTGTAAGCGGGGTCGAGCCCGAGCACCACCTTGTCCTTTACGGGCGGCTGAAGGAGCAGCGGCCTAAGGTTTACCTCGAACATCTTTATCGCCTGCTCGGATGCCCTTTCTGTAAGGGCCGCCCTCACTTCCCTCTCGATGGAAGGCTGGATGAGCCTGTCGTAGCTGTCGCGGCACGCAGCCTCAACCAAAGGCCTGAATATGCTGTCGCCCCTGACAAAGTGCGAGGTCACCACCCTTATGGCGAGCTCCCTGTCGAGCTCTATTTTGACCTTTAAGATGCCCTCTGCGCGGTTTATCGCAAGTATCCTGTGGGAAGGGATGGTGGAGACGTCTTCCTTAAAATCGGCGTACATGAGGTAGGTCTTGGCCTCTTCCCTGTCGGGGTCCGCCATCTTGCTGGCGACGGCGCCGTTTAGCATGGTAATGCTCCTAAGCCTCTTCCTCAGGTCGGCGTCATCTGAGATTATCTCTGCTATTATGTCGAGCGCGCCCTCAACCGCCTGCCGCGCGCTCTGAACGCCCTTTTCCTCATTTACGTAACCGCCCGCTATCTCCTCGACGCTGCCCTCTTTGATTTCCTGCTCCAGAATGGTGTCGGCGAGCGGCTTAAGGCCCTTTTCCATCGCGGCCATCGCCCTCGTCCTCTTCTTGGGCTTAAAAGGACGGTATATGTCCTCCACTTCCGTGAGGGTCTTTGCATCCCCGAGCTTTTTTTGCAGCTCCTCGGTCATCTTGCCCTGCTCGGCGATGGATGAAGCCACTTCCTGCTTTCTCTTTTCGAGATTTCTAAGGTATGCCAGCCTGTCGGCAAATCTCCTCAAGAGCTGGTCGTCCTGATGGCCAGTAAGCTCCTTTCGGTACCTCGCTATAAAGGGTATGGTGTTACCCTCATCAATAAGCGAGATGATGTTCTGGGCGTACTTTTGCTCAATTGAAAATTCTTCCGCAAGCGTCCTGCTTATCAACTTTAGCATTTCCTCCCAAATGGCATAATATAATTATAAAACATTTGAGTTAAAATTCAAGCTTTACAAGAAAAATGCTCCAATAATGGTTTAATCCTTTCATTGCATATTGTGCATTGTTCTTATTCGTTATTGTCTTGAGGATTTTGGGTTTGGTCGAAGTTTATTCTCTTTTCAACTATTACCAGCGGGCGGTGGAGGGTGCGCTGGTTTATGAGCATGACATACTCCGAAAGCAGACCGATGAAGAAGAGGATTACGCTGAGAAAGAGGGATAGGCCGAGGACGGCGTATATGGCTGCGTCTACGCCGGCGCCAGCGATGTCAAAGGCGGCAGCCGCCGCGAGGCCCAAAAAGGAGAGGATGCCGAGGGAAATTGAGAGGAATATCGCCAGCCTCATCAGCTTTTTGGTGTAAGAGGTTATGCCCAGCGCCGCCATGTCGTAGAGGGTATAGAAGTTGTTCTTGCTCTCGCCGCGCTTTCTCTTGGGCTGGTCAAATTCTATCCCGAAGCTGTCAAAACCCAGCTCCGACACCAGCCCCCTCATGTACGGATAAGGGTCGTCGATATCCTTCAGCACCCGCAAAAAGGCCTTGTCGTACAGACCGTAGCCCGTAAAGTGCTCTATCTGCTCGGTCTCGCTAATCCACTTCATCATGCAATAGTATATTGAGCGCAGCAGGTACATCAGCTTGTTTTCCCTGCTCTTTTTCTTTACCGCATAGATGACTTTGTACCCCTGCTCCCACTTTTGGATAAACTGCTCTATCATCTCGGGGGGGTCCTGAAAGTCAGCCGCCATCAGGATGGCGCAGTCGCCGTCCGAGCCCGAAAGCCCGTAGAAAGGCGAGCGGATGTGTCCAAAATTCCTCGCGTTGTAGATGGCGCGAACGCGTTTATCCCTCTCCGCCAGATGCTCAATTACGGTGCGGGTGGAATCGGTGGACTTGTTGTCAATAAAGGTGAAGGTGAAGAGGTAGCGGCCAAGTCTTTCCGCTATCTCTTTCAGGGTAAGGTAAAGCGCCTCTACGTTTTCCTCTTCGTTGAAGGTTGGGATGACGATGTCTATGTGCTTTTTTTCCATACTATTTAAAGAAGTTGAGTATCTTTTTTGCCATGTACTCGAGCATCTGCCTCGTCATGCCCGGGTAGACGCCTATCCATAAGGCGTTCTCGGTGAGGTAATCGGTATTCTCGAGGCCTCCCACTACGCGGAAATCCGCTCCCTCTTTGAGGTGGTCAAAGCATGGGTGGCGCGTGATGTTGCCCGAGAACAGCATTCTCGTATGTATCTTGTTTTCCTCAAGATATTTTACCAGCCTGTCCCTTACTCCGCGCTTTTTGAGCATCATCAAAAAACCGAACCACGAGGGCCTGGAGTTCTCCTCAGCCTCCATTATGACGAGGTGTTCCTTTAAACCGACCAGGTTCTCGTAGAGGTAGCTGTAATTTTCCCTCCTCTTTTCTATAAAGGAGGGGAGCTTGTCGAGCTGGGCGCAGCCGATCGCCGCCTGCATGTCGGTGGCCTTTAAGTTGTAGCCAAGATGGGAATACACGTACTTGTGGTCGTATCCCTTTGGAAGCCTGCCGTGCTGCCCGTCAAACCTCGCGTTGCAGCAGTTGTCCATGCCAGGCGGACACACGCAGTCCCTTCCCCAGTCGCGAAGCGACTGCATTATTTTCTTTAGCTTGGGGTCGTTTGTGTACACCGCCCCGCCTTCCCCGGTGGTTATGTGGTGAGACGGGTAGAAGCTCGATGTGCATATGTCGCCCACCGTGCCCGTGTGCTTCCACTGCCCGTCGATAAAATACTCCGCGCCCAGCGCGTCGCAGTTGTCCTCTATCAAAAAGAGGTCGTGCTCCCTGCAAAAATCCCTGACCTTCCTGAGATTGAAGGGATTGCCGAGGGTATGGGCGAGGATGACGGCCTTTGTCTTTGGCGAGAGCGCCCCCTCGAGCTTTGAGGTGTCGATATTGAACTGAGGCACGGCGACGTCCACAAACACCGGCACGGCGCCGTACTGAACGGCGGGAGCTATGGTCGTGGGGAAAGTGGCCGCCACCGTTATAATCTCATCCCCCCGCTTTATCCTCCTCTCGCCGAGCTGCGGCGAGGTGAGCGCCATGAACGCGAGCAGATTCGCCGAGCTGCCGCTGTTTACCATGAGGCAGTGCTTTACCCCTAAAAATGCGGCGAGCTTGCTCTCGAACTGCTGATTGAACCTGCCGCCCGTGAGCCAGAAATCCAGCGCGCTGTCCACGAGGTTGACCATCTCATGGCAGTCGTAGCACTTGCCCGCATACCTTATAAAGTCCCCTTCCTCAAAAGGCTTTTGGGGGACGCTCTTTTCGCAATACTCTTTTACTAAGTCCAAAATGCGCTGTCTAAGTTCGTCCAAAGCTCTTGTTCTCCAATTCCCTTAAGTATTGTTTTATCTGAAGCTCGGTAAAAGAGAGTATGTCACGACCGCTCTCGTGAGCCTTTACCCACTCCACGACCAGCCCGATGGTCTCCTCTATTCCGTAGACGGGGATAAACCCCAGCATCTGCTTGGCCTTTGTGTTGTCTAGCTTCAAAACCCCCGCTTCCCTATAGGCGCCGCCCTGAGCCAGCCAGGTAAGGCCGTGCCCATAGGCCTTGCAGAAAATATCCGCCACTTCCCCCGCTGTGCGGAAGTTGCCCTCGTCCGGACCGATGTTGAAGGCAGAGCGGTACTCTTTTCCGCCCTCGCACAGCTTTTGCGCCAGCCTGAGGTAGAAAAACACAGGCTCTATCACGTGCTGCCAGGGACGGACGCTGGCGGGGTTCCTAAGTATTATTTTCCCGCCCTCCAGCGCCGCCCTCACGCAATCGGGAATCAGCCTGTCTTTGGCAAAATCCCCGCCGCCGACGACGTTGCCAGCCCTCGCTGTGGCCACAGCGGGGCTTTCGGAGAAAAAGCTCTCGCGGTAACACGCCGTCACCAGCTCGCTGCATGACTTGCTGCAGCTGTATGGGTCGGCGCCGCCCAGCCTGTCGCCCTCGGAGAAGAGGTCACCGCGTTCGGCGTTCTCGTACACCTTGTCGGTGGTGACGTTTACGAGCGCCTTTACGCT
>JAAYQN010000069.1 GCA_012519285.1 Clostridiales bacterium | reverse complement strand
TCGACGCCGCCGACGCCATGATATGCAAGCCCGGCGCCATGAGCGTCAACGAGGCCTTCTTAAAGGGCGTGCCGGTGATTTCCGTCTACCCCATGCCCTCGGTAGAGGCAATGAACGTCGGGTACTTTAAAGAGAAAGACCTTTGCATGTGCGCGGACACCCCCCGGCAGGTTGGGGAGCAGCTGAAGCTGCTGCTTGAAAACCCCGAGGTGCGGCAGAAGTATATCGAGAAGATATCGCGGCACAGCAAGAGAGACGCCACCAAGAACATAGCCGATTATATATATTCGCTTATAGATAAGCAAAATAATTGATAATCGCGGCGTAATGATTTATAATAATTCATATAAAACCTTAAGTGCCTTTTAACTGACAATTCTAACGCTTGAGCGACAATCTGGAGGTAAATATGAAAAAGCTTGCACTGGCGCTTTTTGCGATGTTTATTCTTTTTTCCCTGGGCGGCTGCTACGACCCCGGCTTCATGAAAGATGAGGACATAAAAGACATCGACACCATAACGGGCAGCATAACCTTTGGCTACCGCAGCCTCGACGACGATGACGAGCCGCAAAGATACACCATAGCCTTTGAGCTGTACTACAAGAAGGCGCCCATCACGGTCACAAACTTCGTCAAGCTGGCAAAGAGCGGCTTTTACAATGATACTTACTGCAGCAAGTTCAGCATGGCGGAAGGCAGCGAATATTTCGCGGTCGACGCTTACATCGAGGAGGACGACATCAAAAAGCAAAAGAGCCTGGAGTACTATATAAAGGGCGAGTTTGAGAAGAACGGCTGGGACAGGAACGATATCAGCCACACCTCGGGCACGATGGCCATGATGCGCTCGGGAGATTACGACACCGCAAGCTTTGAGTTCATGATTTGCCTCGACAACGAGGGTTTTAAGGACAGAGACGGCGAGTACGCCGCCTTCGGCAAGTTGATAGAAATTGACGGCAGGCTCATTGATGACCTTCTGAGGATGTCACGGGAAGGCGCGCTGTACCTGTACGACTACGATTTCAGGGTTGAGGAGATAAAGATAAACGAGGACATAGACCTCGGCGAGCCCCTCAAGATAAAGAAGTAACGATTTTTCCCGCCCCGGTTTTTCGGGGCTTATGTTATAAGTTGTTAGTAAACCTTTTAATTAAATGGGTTTACAATAGTAATATTCAGGTTTTCAAAAGGATATTTGAGAAATCATTCTGAAAGCTTTTTAGTTTACATTCGGAGGTCCTTATGTCAAGGGAAGTAACAGCCAAAAAGATAGTTTACGTGGCGCTCGCCGTGGCGCTGCTGTTCGTTTCGGGTCATATCAAGGTGACCGTATTTTCGATACCCTACACTCTCCAGACGCTTGCGGTAATGCTTATAGGTTGCATTTTTGGAGAGAGATACGGCCTTTTAGCCGCGGGGATATATGTGTCCATGGGGCTTTTGGGAATACCCGTGTTTTCAAAAGGAGGAGGGTTGCACTACGTCTTTGAGCCGTCATTCGGATACATACTCGCCTTCCTGCCCGGCGTTTATTTGATAGGTAGCCTGAGGAAAAGGGCCTCCTCAAACCCCTACCTGCTTTTTGCCCTGCTCTTTTCGGTCGCCGTGCTGATGCTGCTTATCGGCGCAATGTATTACATGATTGTAATAAAAGGCATATTCGGCGCCCCGCTGCCTTCGGTGCTGTACTCCTTTGTGGCAATCTTTTTGCCCGCCGACTTGATAAAGGCCATAGCCGCCGCGCTTATCTGCCCCAGGCTCAAAAGATATTACGTTTAGGTATAAACCCTCCCCTCCTTGTACATAATTGTACCAAAGGTTAAAAAAAGAGGTATCGGTTATGTACGTTGGCCTTATTGTGCTTGGCGCCTTCGTCATACTCACGATTTTCGGAGTGTTCAGGCGGCTGCTCGCCAAGTGGGAGATAAACGAGCCGCTGGCGGTGCTTGTCAGCCTGCTGATGTTCGGCGGAGTGCTGATAACCCCCATAAATATAGGCGGCGCCTTTGTCTTTTCCATAGGCGGTTTCCTGATACCCTTCCTTGTCTGCGTCGCGCTGCTGGTCAGGGCGGAAGGGTACGAGGTGGCGAGGACACTGGTCGCCTCTGTGATAATAGGCATCGTGTCGGCGGTGCTGCGCTACTATTTCCCGCTCGAGCATTACATGGTGGCGGTCGATTCCGGGCTGTTTGTGGGAATCATCGCGGGCGGAATAGCCTTCCTTATGGGGCGCAGCAGGAGGGGCGCCTTCGTGTCGGCGGCCCTCGGCGTGATGCTTACCAATGTGTTCCTGTTCCTGTACTACCTCGGGCAGGGGCTTGAGTACCCCATCGTGGTAGGAGTGGGCGCGCAGTTTTCGGCAATCGTCGTGGCTGCGGTGTCCGCCGCAATAATCGCAGAAGTAGCGGGCGAAATCATGGAGTACAAGCGCAGGGGAGAGACAGACGTCATGTTTATGAACATAGACGAGTTCGTAAACACCTTTGAATGATTTTTTGAGGAAAAGCATACTGGCGGCAGGGTTCTGGCAAAAACGGCGCTCTGAATTGCGTCCATTTTAATTAAATTTCAATAATTATAAATAATGCTACAGGTTTGATACGGCTGTTATCAAACCTTTTTTATTGATGCGCAATAAGCCAAGAAAATATTTTTGCAAGTTAAATATTTACATTTCACGTAAATTATTGTATAATACAAAAAAAGGAAATTAAATTTGATGAGAAAACTTACGATGATAAGGAAAAAGACAATCGTCGCCTATTTCATGAGAGCATTTCTGTTTGTCGAAGTAAAAGGGCAGGAAGACTTGGTTTTAAACGGCGTTAGCTGCAAATTGGCTGGCACACTTAAAAACGGCCAAAGCATAACGGTGGAAATACCCGAGGATGAAGTGATGGTCTTTATCGTATTTGACAAATTATTCCCGCAAAAATTCAAGACAAGCTACAGAATACCCGCGGGCAATGCCGACTTTACGCTGTACACAAAGGCGCATTTCAATCCGTTTAAAGGAAACCCGCACCGCATTACCGTTAATTAATTGCCGTCGGCTGTTGCAAGGGCTTAAACGCTTGCGCAGCTAATACCATCCACAGAATTGTTGACTTTTCTTTGAAAAAATATTATAATTGTTACATAAAAAGACAAAAACATGACAGATTCCCTTCCGCTTACTGGCGGTAGCAGATTTAACTGCAGGGAACGGAAGGGTAAAATCGCCGACCGCCTGGGCAAAGCGTAAAAGCTTTTGTCCGGGTTTTTCTTTTTTAAGGAGGAATCTCATGTTTGAGGAATGGGAAGGCTTTAATGAAGGAAGGTACATGCGTGCCATTGACGTAAGGGACTTCATCCAGCGAAATTACAAGCCCTACGAAGGCGACGGCGGCTTTCTGCGCGGGCCGACGGAGAGGACGAGACGAATTTTGGAAAAATACAGGCAGCTGCAGCGCCTCGAGGCCGAGCGGGGCGGGGTGCTCGACATCGACACAGAGACCGCTTCCTCGCTCCTAAACTACGCCCCGGGCTACATAGACAGGGAAAACGAGATTATAGTGGGCCTTCAGACAGACGCGCCCTTAAAGAGGGGGGTAAATCCCTTCGGCGGCATGCGGATGGCAAAGACGGCGTGCGAGGCATACGGCTACAAGCTCTCAAAAAAGGTGGAGAACGAGTTCAAGTACAGGACCACCCACAACGATGGCGTGTACAGGGTTTACACTGAGGAGATGAGGCTGGCGAGGAAGACGGGGATAATCACCGGACTTCCCGACGCCTACGGCAGGGGCAGGATAATAGGCGACTACCGCCGAGTTCCGCTCTACGGCGTGGACTTTCTCATCAGGCAAAAGCAGAAGGACAAGGCGGGCATAACGCATTTTGACGAAGAAACCATACGCCTCTCAGAAGAGCTTTACAGCCAGATCGACTTTTTGAAAAAGCTCAAGGAAATGGCGAAAGTGTACGGCTGCGACATCTCGAGGCCTGCAAAGACGGCGGTCGAGGCTGTTCAGTGGCTGTACTTTGCCTACCTTGCCGCGATAAAGGAGCAAAACGGCGCCGCCATGTCGCTGGGAAGGGTGAGCACCTTCCTCGACATCTACTTTGAGAGGGACTTTGAGAGGGGGCTGCTCGACGAGGAGAGGGCGCAGGAGATTTTCGACGATTTCGTGCTCAAGCTGCGCATGGCGAGGCAGCTTCGCACCCCCGAATACAACGAGCTGTTCGCGGGCGACCCCATGTGGATAACCGAATGCGTGGGGGGAATGGGCGAGGACAACAGAACGCTTGTCACCAAGAGCTCTTACCGCATGCTCAACACGCTGCGCACCCTGGGGCCCGCCCCCGAGCCCAATCTCACCGTGCTGTGGTCACAGCGCCTCCCCCGCCCCTTCAAGGAATTCTGCGCGCAGCTTTCCATTGACACCGACGCCATCCAATACGAAAGCGACGACCTTATGAGGGATCGCTTCGGCGACGACTACGGCATAGCGTGCTGCGTTTCCGCCATGAAGCTGGGCAAGCAGATGCAGTTCTTCGGCGCGAGATGCAACTACCCCAAGCTTCTGCTGCTCGCCTTAAACGGCGGCAGGGACGAGGTGGCCGGCCTTCAGGTGGCGCCAAAGGGGAAGGTTTTTTCGGAAAAGCTCGACTACGGCGAGGTGATGGAGAGCCTTGCCTATTACAGGGAGTGGCTGTGCCGCCTGTACGTAAACACCATGAACGTCATCCACTATATGCATGATAAGTACGCCTACGAGAAGACACAAATGGCGCTCCACGCCACCGACGCCGAGAGGCTGATGGCCTTCGGGGTGGCGGGGCTGTCCGTGGTGGCTGATTCCCTCTCGGCGATAAAGTACGCCAATGTTACCCCCGTCCTCAATGGAGAGGGCTTGATACGCGACTTTGTCATAGAGGGAGATTATCCCAAGTACGGCAATGACGACGACAGGGTGGACGGGATAGCCGTGCGGCTCCTCGAGGACTTCTACAGCGAACTTAAGAAAAACAAGACCTATCGCGGCGCAAAACATACGCTCTCCGTGCTCACCATAACCTCCAACGTGGTCTACGGGCAAAAGACGGGTTCCACGCCCGACGGAAGGAAGGCGGGCCGCCCCTTCGCCCCCGGCGCCAATCCTATGCACGGCAGGGACACCAGCGGCGCGCTTGCCGAGCTCAACACCGTGGCAAAGCTGCCCTACTCCTGCTGCATGGACGGCATATCAAACACCTTCACGGTCGCCCCCTCCGCTTTGGGCGAGGAGAAGGACAGGGCAAAAAACCTCGCCTCAATCCTCGACGGCTACTTCGCGCAAGGGGGACACCACCTCAACGTCAACGTGCTCAGCAGGGAAAAGCTGATTGACGCCATGGACAATCCCGAAAAGTACCCCGGCCTCACCATCCGCGTATCGGGCTACGCCGTAAACTTCAACAAGCTTTCAGGCGTCCAGCAGCTCGAGGTGATAGAGAGGACGTGCCATGAGAGGCTCTGAGGGCTACGTCAGCTCCATATACTGCGGGTCGGCGCTGGACGGGCCGGGCATAAGGTGCGTCGTGTTCCTTTCCGGCTGCAACCTACGCTGCCCTTTTTGCCACAATCCTGAAACCTTTGAGATAAAAGGCGGGCAGCCCTATACCCCCGAGGGGCTGCTGGAAAGGATAGCCCGCTACAAGAGCTACATAAAGGGCGGCGGGGTGACGCTCTCCGGCGGCGAGCCCTTTTTGCAGGCGGACTTTTGCCTCGAGGTCATTAAGCTGCTTAAGAGCGAGGGCATCCATGCCGCCATCCAGACCAACTGCCATATAATAGACGAACGGCTGATAGCCTCCGCCGACCTCATCATCGCCGATATAAAAAACCAATCGGGCGGCGTCCCTCCGGCCACCTTGAGATTTCTCGACGCATGCGAAAAGCTCGGCGTTCCCGTCATGCTCACAAACGTCTTGATAAAGGGGGTAAACGACGACGAGAGCTTCCTCTTTGAGCTAAAGCGTCTGCTTGCCCATCCCAACGTCAGGGGCATACGTATATTGCCCTTTAAGAAGCTGTGTCAGGAAAAGTACCGTCAGCTTGGAATTGCTTTCCCGTACGAACACATTGAGGAAACGCCCGACGCTTACGCTGAGGAAGCTGAGGAAAAGATACAAGCTTAGTGTTATTTTCCGGGGGTTTTTTTCACAAAACCAAAAAGGGTGTACCCATATTGACAAGGCGGGACATTTTTCTTAAAATAATGGAAAAAAGAAAGAGGCAGGTAGAGGAAAATGAGAGATTACGAGGACATTGTCCAAAAAAATTACGAGCTTGCCCGGAAAATCTTCGCCGACTGGGGCATCGACACCGAAAAGGCGATGGAAAGGTTCTCCGAGCTTAAGATGTCGGTTCACTGCTGGCAGGGCGACGACGTCAAGGGCTTTGAAGGCGACGACGCGGCCAGCCAGAACCTCGTTACGGGAAATTACCCCGGGCGGGCGAGGTGCGGCGACGAGCTGAGGCAGGACCTCGACATGGCGATGAGCCTTTCGCCCTTTAAGCACAAGGTGAACATCCACAGCTTCTATCAAGAGGGAAAAAAGAAGCGCAAGGAGGTAACCGCCGCCGACTTTACGAAATGGATTGATTGGGCGGTGGGAAAAGGATATGGATTGGACTTCAACTGTTCCTTCTTCACACATAAGATGATGGACGGCAACCTCTCGCTCACTTCCTTAAAGAAAGAGGTGAGGGATTACTGGATAGAGGCGGGCCAGGGCGCGAGGGAGATAGCCTGCGAGATGGGAAAGGCCACCGGCCAGGTTTGCATCAACGACATATGGGTTCCCGACGGCATGAAGGACATTCCCGCCGACAGGCTGCACTTCAGAAGCCTGCTCATCGACGCTCTCGACAGGATTCTGGAAAAGAAATACGACAAAAAGTACATGGTCGACGTGCTCGAGGGAAAGCTTTTCTCCATCGGGGCAGAGTGCTATACCGTCGGCTCCAACGACTTCTACCTCGCCTACGCCGTGAAGAAGGGCGTGGGAATCTGCATGGATACCGGCCATTACCATCTTACTGAAAGCGTCGCCGACAAGCTCTCCGCGGTGGCTCCCTTTGTGGACGACATCCTGCTCCACATAAGCAGGGGAGTAAGGTGGGACAGCGACCACGTCGTCATCCAGTCCGACGAGCTGCTCACGCTGTTTGAGGAGTTAACGAGGGGGGACTACGCCAACAAGGTGCACTTGGGCCTGGATTACTTCGACGCCAGCATAAACAGGGTGGCGGCGTGGGCTATTGGGCTGCGGGCTGCAGCGAAGGCAGCGCTCACGGCGCTTCTCCAGCCCTTCCACATTATAAAGGAAGCCGAGATGAGCTACGATTACACTTCGAGGCTGATGCTCACCGACGAGATGAAGAACCTTCCCTACAACGCGGTGTGGGAATACATGCTTTTGAAGAAGAATATCCCGCTGGGAAGATATGCCCTCGAGAGGATAAAAAGATACGAAAAAGATGTGCTCGCAAACCGCTGATGCGCGCGCCCTGCCTCAAAGGGCAGGGGTTTTGCGTAAAACGGCCCTCAGGGCGCGCTTTTATTGTGTCTTTGCGTAAGCCTTGATTTTTTTATGATCAAAATGTATACTAAAGTTAAAAGTACCGATATTTTTTTACATCTTTGAAGGAGATTTTACTGCATGAGGGAGAAGGCCAGGCAGATTTCTAGGATAATGAAGATTCTTGCCAACGAACACAGGCTGCTCATCCTTTGCGAGCTCATGAACGGGCCGCAGACGGTAAACGGCATCCTCGACAGAATAGAGGGAATATCCCAATCGGCGCTGTCGCAGCACCTTTCCGTCATGAAGGCCAACAACGTGGTGGACTACGACAAGAGGGGCCAGAACGTAATCTATACGATATGCGACAGCAGGGTGGCAGACATAATAAGGACTTTGAAAAAATATTATTACTAAAAAAATTATGGACGAAAGGGAATATACATATTCGCTCACGGCGGAAGGCAACGACCTTAACGAATTTGAATACCTCAAGCCTTACGGCTACCAGAGGCTCTTCGGCGTGGTGGCAGAGGAGCACTCAAAGAAAATGGGCTTCGATTTTTCCAGGACAATGAGATATAACCTCGCCTGGGTGCTCATCTCGCTGACCATGGAGATAGAGCGCCCGGTGCGGGGCAGCTTGCAGCTTGAGGCGAGCACGTGGCACACGGGGAGAAAGGGCCCTTTTTACCGCAGGGAATTTTTGTTTAAGGACGAGCAAGGCGTCATGTTCAAGGGATGCACCTATTCCGCGCTCATTGACCTGGGGGACAGGAAGATATTTTGCGGAAGCGAGGTGCCTTTTTTAAAGGTCCCCGTTATAGAATGCCAGGTAGTGCGCGCCGCCCCCCTCTTTAAGCCCGTCGCACACTTCGAGAGGGTGGAGCGGCGAAAGGTATACAACAGCTACATTGATTTCCTTGGCCACGTCAACAACTTAAGGTATTCCGAATTTGCATACGACGCGCTCGACGGCGAGGAGAAAAAGGGCTTTTGCGGCCCATGCAGGATTGAGCTATACTTTCGCTCGGAGATTAAGCCAAGCGATGAGTTTGAGGTCTATAAAGGATATTCAGACGGCGCGGTTATAATAAAGGCCGCTGTAGGGGAAGAGGATTCCTTCTACAGCGTGTTCAGGTTTGAGAGGTAGGATATGGAAAAGTACGCCTGGACAGCCAAAATCAAAAAGGGATGCCTTGAGGAGTACATAAGGTGCCACGAACGGATCTGGCAGGAGATGAGGGACACCTTGAGGGAAGAATAAGCTCTTCAAGCCCTTCGCCCATCTTTCAAAGCAGATAATGGGCAGGCCGTAACGGTTTTCCGTTACGGATTTTTTTATGGCAAAAAAAATTTCACGACAAAATTTCTCCGTTCTTATCCCCAAGGCGATTGTAACATTTTTCTCTTCCATAGCGTATTCTAAAGTATAAGGAAGACTCTTGCTTACATAGCAAGCAACATTCCAAAGAATAACAGGAGGAATAGACTATGAGTTTCTTCGGCGGAGACAATGATTGCTGCTGGTTGATAATCCTGATCATAATTCTACTTTGCTGCTGCTGTGGTGACAAGGGCGGTTTCGGCTTCTTTGGCGGCAGAGGCGGATTTGACGGAGGCTGCTGCTTGCTGATTATACTGTTGCTCGTTTGCTGCTGCTGCGGAAGTGGTTTTGGCAGCTGCCATCACTCGTGCAAGTAAAGGCTTGTTAAGGTACTTATCACCGTAAAAAAGCTACTTAAATGTGGGTCTGCGGCCTCAAGCGGCCGCAGATTTTCCTTTTTGGGAAAATTCCCCTTTTCGGATAAATCGGGAAAAGACCGCATATATTCTTATTATAAGAATTAATTGTAAACCCGCTTATTCAAAAATATTATATAGATCAGCGAGCGCCATGGAACAGATAACCATAGAGAGAGTGCCGTCAAAGGTATATTGGAAGAGAAAAAAGAAGCTTGGCAGTGCGGCAAAAAAGAGCCCCCGGCAAGGCAAAATGGGCCAGATCGCCTTCAACGCCCTCGTCGCCGCGCTGTTCTTCCTCATAATCGCCTCGGCGTGCGCCGCCATGCTGAACTTCAAATCCCTGTGGTACGATACCCTTATAAAGCCTCCCTTTATGCCCCGCCCGCACATCTTCGTTACGGGAAGCGCCTCGATGTTTGCCATCCTTGGATACGTGTTCTACCATGCCCTCTCATCGGGCAACAGGGCTCACATAGTGGGCATTGCAATAAACGGCGTCTTCTACGTTATGGTCGTCTACCTGTTTTATATCTTGAAATCGCCGCTCGGCAGCTTCATAGTGATATCGGTGCTGGTGGCTCAGACTGCTACCGTCATGGTGGAGACGTGGAGGGCCAAAAGGGCGAGGGCGCTGCTGCTGCTTCCCGTGATACTCTGGCAATGCTACATGCTGCTCCTGGTTTACTTTATTTTGATGCTCAATTAGTTGCCTGTCCCCCTAAAATCTGCTATAATTTAATAAAGACGGTATTGGCACAAACCGTACTCAAATCATTTTTTTCTTATTCAACAGATATTCCTTAGAGGAAATCTGATTGGAGGTGTATTATGAAATCCTACAGCAAGCTTATCGCTCAGTATGCGATAATAGTAGCTCTCGTGGTGTGCTCCTTCACAATCGACGCCTTTTTGACCACGAGGTTTTTGCCTATAAGGGCGGTAATCGCCACTACGGCAATTGTTCTCTCGATAGTGCAGTTGTTCGATTTTAAGACGGCGGTGTTTACGACGACGGCGCTGGGGCTGGTCAGCCTGGTGTTCGCCTACATATTCCCCAACCTTGCCGCCGAGGTGATGCAGAAGCCCGTGGTCTCCGTCCTGCCCAGGATATGCATAGGGCTGGTGAGCTATTCGGTGCTGGCTCTGATGAGAAAGCTAACCGAAAAGAGCTCCAGCCCCTTTGTCAAAAAATACGTTACAAGTTCGGTCGCGGCTGCCTTCGGCGTAATCACCAATACGCTGCTGGTGCTGTCGACCATAACCTTTTATACCAACGAAAACTTTTTCAACAAGCTGCTAAGCGCCATAATCGCCTTTAACTTTCCGGCGGAGCTGCTTGTCGGCATTATTGCGGTTCCCGCAATCGTCAATGCCGTAAAGGACAGGATAAAGCCATACAGGATAGAGAACATAGGAGATTAAATGCTTCTCTTCGCAATGGACGTGGGAAATACCAATATAAAGCTGGGCGTCTTTGAGGGGGACAGGCTGGTGAGCAGCTGGCGCCTTCAGAGCAAGGCGGGCAAGACCGCCGACGAGTACGGTTTGATGGTCACCCAGCTTTTCGCAAAGGACAAGCTGAATTTGTCCGATGTGGAAGGTATAATCATGTCATCGGTGATTCCGCCGCTCAACTATACCCTCGAGCACATGTGCAGGTATTATTTCGGGATAAAGCCCCTCGTCGTGGGCCCCGGGATAAAGACCTCTCTTAACATAAAGTACGACAATCCCAAAGAAGTGGGCGCCGACAGGATAGTCAATTCCGTGGCGGCGTACAAGCTCTATGACGGCCCTTGCATCGTCATAGACTTTGGCACTTCCACCACCTTCAACGTGATAAGCGAAAACAGCGAATTCCTTGGCGGCGCCATCTGCCCCGGGATAAAGGTCTCCGCAGAAGCGCTCTTCTACCATACCGCCAAGCTGCCGCGCATTGAGCTGATGCGGCCCGAAAAGGTCATCGGCCGCAGCACCGTCACCAACATGCAGTCGGGCATAATTAACGGCATGATCGGCATGGTAAAATATATGATTGAGAAGATGAAGGAAGAGACGGGCTTTTACGACGCAAAGGTGATAGCGACCGGCGGCATGAGCGAGCTCTTGATGACGGAGGAAGAGAAGCTGTTCGACATCGTTGACAGGAGGCTGACCCTCGAGGGCCTCAGGATAATTTATAATTACAACAAGAGTTGACCGGACCGTAGCAGGTTTTTATATCACATAAAAGGAGAAAGCTATGAAGAAAGTCGGCATTGCAATCCTTGGGCTTGGCACGGTTGGCGGCGGAACTTACCAAATCCTGACGAGCAAAAAGCAGTATTTTGCAAAATACCACAACCTGGACGTGAGCGTGGAGAGCGTGCTTGAGATAAACGAGGCGCGCCTTAAGCAGCTCGGCGTCGATCCCGCCATCGTCACAAAGAACATAGCCGAAGTGGTCAGCAATCCCAACGTGGACATCGTGGTGGAGCTCATCGGCGGAATAGAGGCCGCGAAGAGCTTCATCATCACTGCCTTAAAGCACGGCAAGACAGTGGTGACCGCCAACAAGGAGTTGATCGCCAAGTACTGGCACGAGATAGAGGAGACGGCGAAGGCCAACCACACGGGATTTTACTTTGAGGCGAGCTGCGTCGGCGGCGTGCCCATCATCCGCACTTTGACGGAGAGCATGCAGGCCAACGAGATAATAAGCATAAAGGGCATAATAAATGGGACCACCAACTACATCCTGACCAAGATGGCCGACGAGGGGCGGGACTTTGAGGAGGTCCTCAAGGCAGCTCAAAAGAAAGGTTATGCCGAGGCCGACCCCACCGCCGACGTGGAAGGGTTTGACGCCGCTTACAAGCTGAGCATCCTCTCCAGCCTTGCCTTCAACGTCAAGGTACCCCTGGACAAGGTGTACAGGGAGGGGATCTCGAAGGTCACAAAGGAGGATATCTTTCTGGGCAAGGAGCTTGGCTATACCTTAAAGCTTCTCGCCATAGGAAAGAAGACGCCCGCCGGCAGTGAGGTGAGGGTGCACCCCACCTTTATCAAAAACGAGCATCCCTTAGCGTCGGTCAAAGGTTCCTTTAACGCGGTATACCTCGTCGGCGACAACGTGGGCGAGATCATGCTGTACGGCAAGGGTGCGGGCGCTCTACCTACTGGCAGCGCCGTGGTGAGCGACATTATCTTTGCCGCCGGCAAGGCAGACCATTTCTACGTGCCCTTCATCAACAGCAAGGACGGCGAAAAGGGCGTCAGGTTCAACGACGATTTTTCGTGCGAGTATTACCTGAGGATGTCGGTCATTGACAAGCCCGGCGTGCTTGCAAAGATCGCCGGCGCCATGGGGAGCAACAACGTAAGCCTCAGAGAAGTCATCCAGAGGGGTACGGCGCAGCAGGACGGCTCGGTCACCCTGATACTTCTCACCCACATCACCAACGAAAAATCAATCAAGGCTGCCATCAGGGAGATAGAAAAGCTCACCGACGCCGTCGTCAGCATAGACGCCATGATCAGAGTGGAATAAAGAAGGCAGCCACACCACAGGCTACCTTTTAAGGTTAACTGCATAATACTTGAGATAATTGCGACAGTTTAACTTGAATTTAAGTGTATTTTAATGACTATTAACAAATTAGCATATATTTTTGATTGGTGCTTGATTATTTATGATAATAGTATTATAATTTAATAAAAAGCTTATTTTTAAAAAAATCTAATCTTCAAAGGTAATTATGAACAACAGTAACATTGACATAGACATAATGAAACCTGGTTTTGGGGAAAATGTTTTGCAAAAGGTGAGAGAGACCAATTCCCCTCAATTTTTTGAGGTCTCGATAAACGAAAAGGCATTGTTAGAGATATTACATAAAGAACGTAAACTGAATAGGCAAGAGAAAATCGTATTAGAGCATGTCATCGTAAAAAAGAAGTATTTTTTTCGCTTTGTCAAGAGAACCTTCGATATTGTTTCTTCATTGATTGGTATAGCTTGCAGCCTAATCCCAATGCTCATAATAGCCATTTTCATCAAGTTAAACTCAAAAGGCCCTATCATTTTCAAACAAGAACGTTTGGGCCTCAATGGAAAACCCTTTACGGTGTATAAATTCAGGTCAATGTATTTTGATTCTGAGAAAAATGGCGCTCAATGGGCAGAACAAAACGATCCCAGGGTCACCAAAGTAGGGCGCTTTTTGCGAAAGACAAGGCTTGATGAATTGCCACAATTTTTTAACATATTTTTGGGAAACATGAGTTTTATAGGCCCAAGGCCCGAGAGAAAAATCTTTTATGACATATTTGAGGAATACATAGTAGGCTTTAATCAGAGATTAAAGGTAAAACCTGGTCTTACCGGTTGGGCGCAGGTTAACGGGGGATATGATCTGTTGCCTGAAGAAAAAATAATCTATGATCTAGAGTACATAAAAAAGCAATCATTCTTAATGGAAATAAAATGCATTATAAAGACCTTTAAGGTGCTCTTTACTCATAATGGAGCAAGGTAAAGGGGTTATTTATTTTTTTTGTTTGCAGCATCTTCCTCATTGCCGCTTATTATAAAAGCGCAATAGTGAAAAACGCAATTGAATATTATGAATAGAATTAAGGCGGTAGCCAAAAAAATTTTCACAGCATCCTCTTTTAAAAATATTATCCTTTCTCATTAATATTATACGTTTTATTGATAAAAATTTGTTATTTTCTTATGTTTGTTTAAATTAAAAGCGCAATCTGAATGGACGGCGCTTTTTGTATAAATAAAACTCCGCGATTGTCGTGGGGAGAGTCCAAGCTTTTTATTGCCAAAATTTACCCGATATGTTCAAGTCAATATTGAAAAGGCTGCCCTTTATATCACTAAAAAGGCCGCCTTTTATCCTCTAATCCGCCTTTTTGCGCCATAAATTTGGCATATTTGCGCGGGGATTTTCATAGATTTTACTAAAAAGCTGATTAGAGGTAGATATGAAAAGGATTTTTTTCGCGCTCTCTCTCGCGTTATGCCTTGCGCTCGCGTGCGCCTGCGGGGGCGAGCAGGACGTGATAGACAGCAATATCAGCGAGATAAGGATAGACATCTTCGAGGGAAGGGGAGATTTCTTCGACGTAACGATATATGTGGGCAAGCGCGAGAGCCCTTACAACTTCGACGGCATTAGCGAAAAGCTGGTAGATTACTGCCTTATAAACGTCATGCCCGCAGAGGAGCTTGAAGAGGGCTACGCCTTAAACTTTACCCTCACCGGCGGCAAGTTCGACGAGAGCGGCACGCTGACGGAAGACCCTTCCACAGGCAGGTTCAGGACGGATATCGGCAAGTTCTACACCGGGGTCACCGAGCTCAACATCACTTTAAGCTGCGGCGAAGTTGTCGAGACTGTGATACTTCATTCCAAGTTCGACAGCAACATGATAAGGTGGAAGGATGCTCTGGCGATAGCCAAGGAAAACCTTGTCGAATCCTTCAACGCCGCCTACGTCGAGGGCGTCTTCCACGGCGAAATCTACATCCGCTTCATCAACAACCCGGTAATGGGTGAGGACAAATATTACTGGTTCGTCATGCTGCGCGACAGGAACGGGAAGGTCTCCACCATCCTCATAGACAGCGTAAGCAGCGCCGTGGTCACCAAGAAAATTCAATAGCATTTATTTTTAGGAGGGCCACCGATAATTTTCGCTTGCCGTTGAAAAGGGAAGGCGCTTATGGTATAATTTAGGTGGATGGATATTAAGGGCGCCGTAAAGAACACCATAGCGTCTACCCTCGTGCTGATGTTTTCCCTCGCGCTCTTTGCCTTCAACCTCGCCTGCGCCCTGTTTCCAAAAGGGGCGTCCGATTTTTTCGAGTGGCTGAGCTGGGGAAACTTGAGCATCTCGCTATCAAGGGAAGTGTACCGCAGGGAAGGGGACATAAACGCCCTCGCGGTGCTAGTGGAACGCGCGATAAAATACCAGGATTATGACGCCATCGCGCGGTTCGTTCCTCTCCTACAATCCTCGGAGCATTACGGCGATTTCTGCGAATTCAAGGACTGCCAGGGGGTGACACAGTTCTCGAGCTACCGTAGCTACATCGAGGGCAACTACCTCATCGCCCTCTACAATAACGGCGAGGGCTCAAAATGCCTCGATCTTGCGAGAAAGCATGCAACCGGATCCTACGACGCTCAAAACCCCGTAAGGTTCCTGGTGAGGTTCCTCTCAAGCCGAGGCGCCATTTACACCGATTTAATTGACCTACTGAAAGCGAAATACCGGCAGGAAGGCTTAAGCTGCGAGGAGCTGAAGAACATTTGCGTCGACCTGTTCTCGATGTACATAAACGCCTCCGACATGGAAAACGCCGAGTACTGGCGGGCTGAATACCAAAAGCATAAGACATAAGATGGCCATAGAAACTGCTATGGCCATTTTGTTATGCGGAAAGAATTCTCAAGGGGGGCATGGACAAGCTTTTCGCTAAAAATTTTTTAAATCTTTCTAAAATTAATGTTTAATTTGCTTCAAACGTGTTATAATATAAACAAAGGTCAAAGAAAGTCAAAATCGGCAAAGGAGGTTCTGAAATGTCAATAAGCGATATCATTGAGCAGTTCATACTTGACAGCATTGGCGATGATGAGTTTATCAGCATTTCGAGGAATCAGCTTGCCGATTTCTTCAAATGCGTCCCCAGCCAGATAAACTATGTCCTGGCGACGCGCTTCACCATCGACAAGGGGTTTATCGTGGAGAGCAAGAGGGGCGGGGGCGGTTATATCATCATCTCGCGCCTGCCCGATGAAGACAACATCAAGTATATAACCTCGCTGGTAAACAACGGCTTCCTTCAGCAGCTTTCCCAAATCCAGGCCGACCAGATACTCGACAGGCTGCTGGCGAGCAATCTCATAAACGCGAGGGAGAGAAAAATCCTGAGCTCCGCCTTCTCCGACAAGGCGCTGCTTGTTCCCGACAGCATAAAGCCAAGCGTGAGGGCAAACATTTTAAAAAACATTCTGGTCGAGATTTTAAAAAATATCAGTCAGCAGAGCTGAATTGGAGGTCTTACAGATGTTATGCAGCGAATGCAAGGTTAATCCCGCAACCATACACATCACCAACATCATCAATGGCGTTAAAAAGGAAATGCACATCTGCGCCGAGTGCGCCAAAAAGTATGAGAGCCTCGGCGGCTTTAAATTCGTAAACGACGACTTCTTCATGCCGCTGCTTGGCTTTGACCTTGACGACCTCAGCGTAAAGGTAAAGGCCTGTCCCACCTGCGGCACCAGGCTTTCCGACTTCAATAAATCGGGGTACCTCGGCTGCGCCGACTGCTACTCCGCTTTTGGTGACAGCCTGCGCGCCGTCATCAAGAGGGTGCAGGGCAGTTTAAAGTACGTGGGCAAGGTGCCCCTTGACGACAGCGAGACGACCCAGCTCAGGGAGTACGAGAGGCTGTCGGCCGAGCTCAAGAAAGCGATCGAAGAGGAAAGGTACGAGGACGCAGCCAAGATACGCGACAAGCTGCGCAAAATAAGGTAAAGAGGAGGAAGTTATGTCCGACGTAAACGCCCTTGTGAACAACGTTGCCGTCTCGTCGAGAGTGAGGCTGGCGAGGAACATAAACGGCTACACCTTTCCCGTAAAGGCGGGCGCCGAGAGGCTGTCCGAGATAATAAAGCCCGTTTACAACGAGCTTTCCAAGATAGGCAACTTCAAGCTCTACCTCATGAAGGACAAAAACTCCGTCGAGGCGCACGCTTTGAAGGAGGAGCACCTGATTTCCGCCGACCTTATCCAGAACACCGGTTCGGGTGCGGCGATAATCAGCGACGACAAGACCATCTCGGTAATGGTCAACGAGGAGGACCACATAAGGGAGCAATGCCTGCTAAAGGGCTTCAACCTTATGGCAGCTTACAACAATATAGACAGGGTAGACGACATCCTTTCGAAGAAACTGAGTTTTGCCTTTGACAAGGAGCTCGGCTATCTCACCTCCTGCCCCACCAACCTTGGGACGGGCATGCGCGCATCGGTCATGCTTTTTTTGCCCGCCATCACCATGAACAACAGCATAAACGCCATAATAAACGCCGTGGGCAAGATGGGCATGACCATAAGGGGCGTTTACGGCGAGGGCAGCAACGCCGAAGGCTACATGTACCAGGTTTCAAACCAGGTATCTCTGGGCCAGTCCGAGTTCGACATAATAAGGAACGTCGAGGGGACGGTATTAAAGATTTGCGAGGCGGAGCAGAACGCCAGAAAGCAGATGCTCGAAAATGACCCCTACGGCGTAAAGGACATGGTTTATCGCGCCTACGGCATACTCACAAATTGCATAAAGATAAACTCTGCCGAGTTTATGAAGCTCATCGCCTACATTAAGCTGGGCGCGGCTTTAGGCCTTTTAAAGATAAACGACGAGCACGTGCTCAACGAGCTGATCAACAAGATGCAGCCAGCGAACATCACACTCGCTGCCGGCAGAAACCTTTCCGCAAGCGAGCGCGACATATACCGCGCCGACTGCTGCGCAAAACTGCTTAACGAGCTTGTAGATAAAAAATCCATAAAGAGATGAGGTGACTTACCATGTATTTTGATAGGTTTTCAGAAAGCGTTCAGATCGCAGTGCAGAAAGCACAGGGAGTCGCAAAGAAATACGGCACCAAATATATAGGGACTGAGCACCTGATGTACGGACTGCTCTCTGCCAACGACAGCGTTGCCGCAAAACTGCTCGGCGAATACAGCATCGACGCCGAAAAGTACGAGAAGGTGTTCAAGCAAAACCTCGACTACAACTACTTTGCCAACGGCTTTACTCCCCGCACCAAGAGGATATTCGAGTACGCCATCGGCATAGCGCTTCAGTCAGGCTCAAACTTCGTGGGCTCGGAGCACCTGCTGTTTGCAATAGTCTCCGACTCCGAGAGCATGGCAACCCACCTGCTGCGCACCCTGGGCGTCAACCTCGAGGAGCTCAAATCCAAGCTCATGCAGATACTCAGCAAGGTTAACCCCGACCAGAACATCTCAAGGCCGGGCTTTGACATCGACGGCGACAGGGGAAGCTACAAGACAAGCCAAAACCTCGGCAAGCTCTCGAGGTTCGGCACCAACCTTACCAGGAAGGCGAGGGAAGGCAAGCTCGACCCCGTCATCGGCAGGGAGAAGGAGATAGAGAGGATAATACAGATTTTGAGCCGCAGAACCAAGAACAACCCCGTCCTCATCGGCGAGCCCGGCGTCGGAAAGACTGCGATTGTGGAAGGACTTGCCCAAAAGATAGTGAGCGGCAACGTGCCCGAGCTTTTAAAGGACAAAGTGGTTTTCTCGCTCGACATAGCTGGCCTGCTCGCTGGCACAAAGTATCGGGGCGATTTTGAGGAAAGGCTCAAGGATGCGGTAAACTTTATAACCAAAAACGGCAACATCATAGTGTTCATCGACGAGATTCACAACCTCGTGGGCGCCGGTTCCACTTCCGAAGGCAAGCTCGACGCCGCCGACATCTTAAAGCCGCTGCTCGCGCGCGGGGAGCTGCAGACCGTAGGGGCCACCACGATAGACGAGTACCGCAAGTATATCGAGAAGGACGCCGCCCTCGAGAGGAGATTCCAGCCCGTCATGGTCGAGCAGCCCAGCGTCGAGGACACCATACTGATATTGAAAGGGCTGAGGGACAAGTACGAGGCTCACCACAAGGTGACCATCACCGACGAGGCGATAAACGCCGCAGCTGTGCTCTCGGACAGGTACATCACGGACAGGTTCCTGCCCGACAAGGCGATAGACCTCATCGATGAGGCGTGCTCAAAGGCGAGGCTTGACTCCTATATCGCTCCCCCTTCTCTTAAAGAGAAGGAGACTTTGCTCGTCAAGCTGGAGCAGGAGAAAAAATCGGCTTCGCTCTCGGACGACTTTGAGAAGGCGGCAAAGCTGAGGGACGAGATAAAGAAGCTCAGCGAGGAGATAGAGGTCTTAAAGAAAGAATGGGAGAGCAACAGGACCAAATTCAACGCTTCCATCGGCGAGGAAGAGGTGGCAAGGGTGGTCTCGCAGTGGACTTCCATTCCCGTGGCGAGGCTGACGCAGACCGAGGCCGAAAGGCTGATGAAACTCGAAGAGCAGCTGCACAGGAGGGTAATAGGCCAGGAGGATGCGGTTTCTTCGGTGGCAAAGGCCATAAGGAGGGCGAGGGCGGGCCTTAAAGACCCCAACAGACCGATAGGCTCCTTCGTCTTCGTAGGGCCCACGGGCGTGGGCAAGACCGAGCTCTCAAAGGCTCTCGCCGAGGCGATGTTCGGCAGCGAGGACCTGATGATAAGGATAGACATGAGCGAGTACATGGAGAAGCACTCCGTATCCAAGCTGATAGGCGCTCCTCCGGGATACATCGGCTACGACGAGGCGGGTCAGCTAACTGAAAAGATTCGCAGAAAGCCATATTCTGTCGTGCTCTTCGATGAGATAGAGAAGGCCCATCCCGACGTGTTCAACATGCTGCTCCAGATACTCGAGGACGGAAGGCTTACTGACGCCAAGGGCAGGGTGGTAAGCTTCAAGAATACCATAATCATCATGACCTCTAACGTCGGCACCAGCGAGATAAGCAAGATGAGGAGCGTGGGCTTCGCGAGCTCCGACAATTCGGAATACCAGAACATGAAGGACAAAATAATGGATGCCTTAAAGAAACAGTTCAGGCCCGAGTTCCTCAACAGGATCGACGAGATAATCGTGTTCCACAGCCTCACCAAGGAACACACTTTAAAGATTGTGAATATAATGATAGATAAATTGAACGTCAAGCTCGCCGACAGAAATATCAGGCTCAGGCTCACCGACAAGGCAATGCAGTACCTTATCGACGCCGGCTACGACCCCGAGTACGGCGCCAGGCCGCTAAGGAGGCTGGTGCAGAGGGAGATTGAGGATAAGCTCTCGGAGAGCCTGCTGCTCGGCGAGGTAAAGGAAGGCGATGACGTCACCGTAGACAAGGAAGAGAAGGGCTTAAAGTTTATCCGCGAAAAGGCGGCATAAAAAATAGGTATGGCTCGCTTTGATATAGGGAAAAATTCCTTAGCAAGGCGATGGAGAATATCTCAAGACGGAGGATTGTTTATGAAGGTTGACATCGTTCAAAAAAACTACGAAGTTGATGACAGGCTTAAGGAAATCATACTGAAGAAGACGAACAGGTTGAGCAAATACTTTGGCGACGACGCCGTAGCCAAGGTGATGCTCAAGCGGGAGAAGGACATTTACAAAATGGAGATAACCGCGATGTTTAACAGGTCCTTCATCCGCGCGGAGGTGAGCGGCGAGAACATGTACGACAACATCGACATCCTTTTGCCCAAGATAGAAAAGCAGATAGTGAAGAACAAGGAAAAGCTCCATAACAAATTAAGGGAGAACGCCTTCAAAGACAAGGATTATCTCTATATGCAGAGTGAACCCACAGAAAAAAAGCCAACAGTCGCCAAGCACAAGAGTTTTTTGGTCTATCCTCTCTCGGTGGAGGATGCCATAAACGAGATGAGTATGCTGGACCACGATTTCTACGTGTTTATCAACAGGGATACAAACAAGGTGCAGATAGTGTATCGCCGCCATGACGGCGACATAGGGCTGCTCGAGCCCCTCGGAATATAGCATAACCGCAAGCTGAAAGGGGCGCAGGTGTTTGATACCTGCGCCCCTTTAACTTAATCATTTTTTTTAACCCTCAATCAAAACCAAATTAATATTATTCCTTTATTGTACATTGTATATTGTTATTATTCCGCCAGACAGTCAACAACCAATTGGAATATATTGCTCAAATCCTCGTCCTTGTGCTGCTCGAACGCCTTGTCGGCTTCGCCGAAGGAAAAGAGCTTGCATGACATGGCGGAGAGGTCTACGGTCTTGGTGGCGAGAAGATTAATAGCGCTGTCGAAGTTGCCGCAGCCGTTCTTTACGCTCTTTATAACGAGCTGCTTTTTTAAAGCTATGTTGAGGTCTGCCATCATGGAGCTTCCAGTTATCCCAACAATTCCTATTATGCCGCCGTTTGAGGCGTAGGACAGCGTGTTCTTTATGGATTTTTTGGAGCTGGAGACGTAGATGACGTATCTAGCCAACCTTCCGCCCGTTATCTCATGGATGCTCTTGCCGGCGTGCTCCTCGTCGGATATGGTGTAGTAGATGTTGCTCTGCTTGGCTATCTCGAGGTTTTTCTCGTTGCCGTCGATGAGGATGGGAATTGCCTGGTAGTAAATGACGAGCTGGGCGATTATGTTGCCCAGGATGCCCGCCCCCATTATGGTGACGTGCTCCCCTTTCTGAATGTCAAGCTCATCCAGCAGCCTTATCGCTGTGGCAATGTATTCGACGTAAATGGCGTCCTCTATATTGACGTTCTCGGGCAACGTCCTCAGGTTCTTCTGCGGCATCACGGCGAAGTCGCGCAAGAAACCGCTCCTGTTGAGCCCGTAAATCCCCATGTTCTGGCAGTTGCAATAGTCTTCGGTCTTGCAAAAATAACATTCCATGCAGGGGACATATGGGTCCAGCACGACGTTATCGCCTTTTTTCAAGCCAAACTCGTTTTCTCCTATCTCGCTTATCTTTCCCACGGCGTGGCGGCAGGGTATGATGGGGTAGCCGTAGAACTTGCCGCAGTAAAGCATTTTGTCGGTGCCGCAAATGCCTGCCTTGATTATCCTCACCCTGGCGTGCCCTTCGGGCAGAAGCTCGGTGGCCTGCACGAGCTCCAGCTTTTCCTTGGCGGTTATCTGCCAACTTTTCATAAAATCCCCGTCCGCTAAAAGATAAATTATAGTTTAAATGAAATTATAATATACCCCTGCGATAAAAGCAAGCGATTGGCCTCTTTTTTTGGTCGCTTGCTGCCAAATATCTCAAATTTCGGTTAAAAATTCTTGACTTAGGACGCAAAAAACAATATAATATAACGGCGTGGTCAAAAAGGCGTTTTGCGGAAAAAACTTTAGGTAGGTGAATTCAATGAAAACCGGCATACATCCCGATTTCCATGAGGTTACCATAATCTGCGCCTGCGGCGAGACGTTCAAGAGCGCCTCGACAAGAAAGGGCGACACGATAAGGGTTGAGATCTGCAACAAGTGTCATCCCTTCTTCACGGGTAAGCAGAAGTTCGTGGACACCGGCGGAAGAGTTGACAGGTTCAAAAAGCGTTACGGGATATAGCTTCCCCAAACATTCCATATTGCCGTTAATAAAAAAGCCTTAAATCCTGCGATTTAGGGCTTTTTAAAAATAATAGGGTTTTCCGCCCGGGATAGCCGGGGGAAAGAGAGGCTTTAAAGAGCGTATTTTTTTAAAGAGGCGTTTTTCTTACTTTGGTAAACTGCTTTTGCCTCGCACAGGTATAGTCATGAAAGAAAACAAGAAACAATGCCTTACCATAGGCGGCCAGGCCGTACTCGAAGGCGTCATGATGAGGGGCAGAAAGAGCATGGCGATTGCCGTAAGGGACGAGGGCGGCAATATCAGGCTTGAGACAAAGAGGCTCAAAGAGCCCAATTCCCTCTGGCACAAGATACCCGTAATTCGCGGGGTCTTGAGTTTCGTGTCCACGATGGTGTGCGGCATAGAGACGCTCATGCGCTCCGCCGAGGTGTTCGGCGAGAGCGAGCCCTCAAAATTTGAGAAGTGGCTCGCGGAAAAGTTTAAGATAAACATTATGTCCGCCGTGATAGCCGTCTCCATGCTGCTTGGCATTGGCCTTGCAGTCGCGCTCTTTATCCTCCTTCCCGCCTTTTTGACCGACATGTTCTTTTGGCTGTTGGACGTGCCGAGGACGGGAAATGAGGTGTGGTACAGCCTCACCTCGGGCGCCTTCAAGATACTGGTCCTCATCGGCTACCTCGCCGCGGTGTCGCTGATAAAGGACATCAGGCGCACCTTCATGTATCACGGCGCAGAGCACAAGACCATAGCGTGTTACGAGAGCGGCCTGGAGCTCACCGCAGAAAACGCCTCAAGGTGTTCAAAGCACCATGACCGCTGCGGAACCACTTTTTTGTTTTACGTGATATTCGTCAGCGTGCTTGTGTTTATCGCTGTGCAGGCGCTCTTTACCGTCTCCGTGGTGGAAAACTATTTCCTGCAGGTGCTGATAAGGATACTTATAACCCCCCTCGTTGCGGGCCTTGCGTACGAGCTTTTGAAATTTCTCGCAAAGCATGACCTTGCCATCTTAAGGCCGCTCAAATGGCCGGGGCTGGCGCTGCAGAGGCTCACCACCAAGGAACCCACCCCCGACATGCTGGAGGTGGCGATTGCAGCCTTCAAGGCGGTGCTTGAAATGGAAAACGACGACGCCATCGCCGAGGTAAAGTTCAAGGTGCACAAAAAGTTTTCGGAAGTATACGCCGAGGCAAAGGGCATCCTCTCCGCCGCCGGCATCCATGAGGCAGCCGAGGCGGACTGGATTTTCGTCCACGCCTTAAAGGTAAGCCGCGGCAAGCTTAATCAGGTAAAGGCAATCTCCCCTGAGGATTACGATAAAATCATCGCGCTTGCAAGAAAGAGGGCAGAAGGGCAGCCACTACAGTACGTTCTGGGTGAAACGGAATTTTGCGGGTATAAGATAAAGGTCACAAAGGACGTTTTCATTCCCC
>JAAYQN010000068.1 GCA_012519285.1 Clostridiales bacterium | reverse complement strand
GCTCCCCGCACGGGGGGCGTGGATTGAAATAAGTGGAAACCATCAATCCATATGCCCCGTGAAGGTCGCTCCCCGCACGGGGGGCGTGGATTGAAATTGTTACAACCCTATTGAGAATGAAAACCAGGCTGTCGCTCCCCGCACGGGGGGCGTGGATTGAAAGACTATGATCTGAGAGAGAGTTTCGAAAATAGTAGTCGCTCCCCGCACGGGGGGCGTGGATTGAAAGAATCCAAAGTCGATTTAAGTTTTGGACATTGACGGTCGCTCCCCGCACGGGGGGCGTGGATTGAAAGGCATTATAAGGGCTTTTTTTCTTTTTATCGATAGTCGCTCCCCGCACGGGGGGCGTGGATTGAAAGTTGTAGACGTCCGCAACAGACGTTGTCGCCATTGGTCGCTCCCCGCACGGGGGGCGTGGATTGAAAGCCCATCTACCATGTAATAAGTTGCTATTTTGTCCGTCGCTCCCCGCACGGGGGGCGTGGATTGAAAGTAACCAGTCACGCGCTTTTTTTGTCATTCCCCAGTCGCTCCCCGCACGGGGGGCGTGGATTGAAAGCTTAAATAGTCGCCATAGACCCGACAAAAAACCCGTCGCTCCCCGCACGGGGGGCGTGGATTGAAAGAATCCAATAATCACTCAGTTTTAAAGAAACAGGAGTCGCTCCCCGCACGGGGGGCGTGGATTGAAATGTTGTCAAAGTTATACCAAATAATGTCCTGCGGAGTCGCTCCCCGCACGGGGGGCGTGGATTGAAATAATGGTGATATTAAAAACAAAGACATAATAGATTGTCGCTCCCCGCACGGGGGGCGTGGATTGAAATATATCACTACCGAAAGATGAAACAGACAAACCGCGTCGCTCCCCGCACGGGGGGCGTGGATTGAAATTAATTCGGGGTGATATTGCAAACGTGTCCGCTGTGTCGCTCCCCGCACGGGGGGCGTGGATTGAAATAGATGTTGATATGCCTATTCTTATTTATAGGGAAGTCGCTCCTCCGAAGGATGCGTGGATTAAGAGAGCTTACTCTTTTCTCCTTTCTTCAAGCGGTTTAGAATACAATACCGTATATATTGCTCTTTTCTTTGTAAGCTCAGACCTCATCAGGTCAACCTTTTTGACATGCACCGCCATTCCATCCAGCTCGCTGCATATGGAAAATCCCTCCTTGAGCCTTACCTTTCTTCCTATGGTGATGTGGGGCGTGTACTTTTTCTGCTCAAGGGGGAAACCCTCCGCCTCAAGAGCCTCATGCAATCTCCTCTGCAAATCGAAAAGTGCGGGATTATCCACCACGCCTATCCAGTAAATGTCTCCCTCGGGCCTCTTAAAGCGCCCTATTCCCGCAAGGCGCATCTTGAAGAGAGGCTGCTCAATGCCGTCCATGATTTTCTTTATCGCAAAAAGCCTTCCAGGCTCCACCTTGCCCAAAAACTCCAGCGTAAGGTGCAAGTTTTGCCTGTCTACAAATCTTCCACTCGTGGAATTTTCCCTGGCCTTTTCTATTATCCCGCTTATTTTGTCCAAAACGCCATCGGGAAAATTTATCGCAATAAACAGCCTGATATTTATCACTCCCTTATGATAATAGCTTGCCATCTGGAATAATCCTATTATACCATAATGTAATGCTTTCCGTTATCTTTGCTCGTTATTTTTTGCGCTAAATGTCTTTTTTGAGCGTTTTTTGCGCTTAAGGTATCTTACCCCGCAAAATGTGATATAATCAAAATCCATGGACGAGCTTTACAAAAAGACTTACGGATACCTTCTCTCTTGCGGTTTTTCGCCCGTGCACAAGGGCTTTAAGCTGATAATTGACGCCGTCAACCTGCTCGCCGAGGGACGGTGCAAGCTGACCATGACCGACGTATATAAGAAGCTTGCCCAAAAGCACTCCATTTCACCCCATTCCGTGCAGAAAAACATAAAGAATGCCATTGACTTTGCAAGCCTAAACTGCGACATCGACTTTTTCGCAAGCGAATTCGGTCTCCTCTCGAGGGGCGGCGGGCTCTCCTGCGGCGCCTTCCTCTGCTACGTGACCGACAGGATACAATATGGATAAACGCGCCCGTTTTCTCATATATTATGATATGAGAATATATCTTTACAGAATATTCGACGAATACGTGGTATTTAACTGCCGCAGAAACAAAAGGTGCCTTCTGCTGTTTGCGGCGCTCTTTATTTTGGGGCTTATCCTGGGGCTCTTTCTCGGCAGTGGAGGAATTTACACCGAGGAATTTTTCTCCAATTCCATAAGCTTTACCATAGAAATCATCGCCGGTAGGGTCTCCTTCGGCGGCGTATTCTTCCGCGGTCTGCTGATAAACCTCCAGTACTTTGCGCTCTTTTTCATATTCTCCTTTTCGATGTACCTTCTGCCGCTGCACTACCTCTTCATTACATACAAAGGGTATGTGTTCGGCGCCGCCATAGTGGTGTTTACCAGGGCGCTTGGGATAGGCGGCTTTTCAGCGGTGTTTCTGCTGGTGCTGCCGCAGCAGCTTATACTGCTGTTTTTCCTCTGCCTCTTTTCGGCACACATAACGCCCGCGCTGTGCAGGCTGAAGACCCCGTTTTCCGACTTTTGGGGGCTGTGCAAATTGTGCCTGATATTTTATTTATTTAGTTTATTTAACATAATTGTTGAACTATTGTTGATTTATGCTATAATAAAACCATTCAACATAATTGTCTAAATTGCTGGCATAAATTCGGGAGATTGCAATGACGACAAACATAAAGGACATCGCCAAAACCATAGGCAAGCTGACGGGGGGCTTTGCCCCCCAAATCGTTTTAATTTTAGGCTCAGGCTTTGGCGGCTACTGCGACAGGGTAAAGGCTGAGCGCACCCTCAGCTTTTCCGAGATAGAAAGCTTTCCTCGGACAAGCGTGGCGGGCCACAAAGGCAAACTGGTGTTCGCAAGGCACATGGGCCAGGACATCGCCATAATGGCGGGCAGGGTGCACTACTACGAGGGCTTTAAGATGCAGGACGTGGTGCTGCCGATAAGGGCGCTGAGGCTTCTCGGCGCCAGAAACCTCATCGTCACCAATGCCGCGGGCGGAATAAATGAGGATTTTGACAAGGGCGACATAATGCTGATAGAGGACCACATAAGCCTGTTTTGCCCTAACCCGCTCATCGGCAAAAATTACGACGAGTTCGGCGTGCGCTTCCCTGACATGAGCAGGGCATATGACAGGGAGCTGGGCGAAGTGGCAAAGGATTGCGCTAAAAAGATAGGCCTTTCCTTAAAGAGGGGCATATACTGCTACCTGACGGGGCCTTCTTACGAGACGCCCGCCGACATCCGCGCCCTTATGGCTTTGGGAGCCGACTGCGTGGGGATGTCGACCGTACCCGAGGTCATCTGCGCGCGCCACGCCGGAATGAGGGTGTGCGGCTTTTCCTACATCTCAAACAAAGGCGCCGGCCTCTCGCAGGAAGAACTCTCCCACGAGGACGTGGTGGCGGCGTTTGCGGGAATATCGGATAAGTTCTATGCGCTCCTCGATATGCTGATTGAGCGCATTTCAGACGAAAAAAAATAAGGCAAGGGTGAGCGCAAAAAGGGCACTGTGCGCGGGCTTTGCCAATAACAAAAGATATGAGGTATATTCATCATGCAGCTTAATTACAAGAAAACTTTTTTCGTGGGCTTTGCCTTTTTGCTCATAAGCCTGTTCTGGCAGGCTTACGATACCATCGTTCCGAGGATTCTGGTGGACAAGTTTGGCATGAACCAGACGCTCTCAGGAGCCGTAATGGCATTTGACAACATATTGGCGCTGTTTATGCTTCCCCTTTTCGGCCATATCTCCGACAGGACTAAGACGCGCATCGGCAAGCGCACGCCCTATATAATAGTGGGAACGCTGCTTTCCGCCGTGTTCTTCGCGACAAGCACCTTCGCGGACAACGTTCAGCTTTCAAAGCTCCACGGCATAACCGAGAACGAGTTTTTATATTCTTCCAATATTCTGGACGAGGAGAGCCTCAGGATCGACGGCGTGCAGATAAAGGAATACATGGACAGCAAGGGCATAACCGAGGCGGGCTTTATCAATATCTCCCCCGACGACGAGAACTACTTCCTCGTGACCGCGGCGAGGAACGCCTATGCCTGGAAGAAGACCATAGAGGACCCCGTGCCCATCATAATGTTCATCGTGCTGCTCTTTTTCGTGCTGCTGTCTATGTCCATATTCCGCTCGCCGGCGGTGGCGCTCATGCCCGACGTGACCTTAAGGCCGCTGCGCTCAAAGGCAAACGCCGTGATAAACCTGATGGGGGCGGCGGGCGGCCTGCTCGCGATATTGGTGGGAATAATCCTCGGCACCGACAAGACCAGCTATATGTCCTACACATGGTACTTCGTGGCGATTGCGGGCCTGATGCTTCTCTTCCTCGGCATATTCCTGTTAAAGGTGAACGAGCCTAAGATGCTCGAGGAAGTGGAGCAAGAAAAGAGAAAATATGGGCTTATCGACGAGGAAGAGGAGGAGAGCGCCACCCCCGGCGAAAAGCTGGGTGGGGGAAAGCTGCGCTCGCTGCTGTTCCTGCTCGCCTCGGTGTTTTTATGGTTTACCGCCTACAATGCCGTAACTTCAAAGTTTTCCGTCTACGCGGGCAACGTACTCAACATGGGATACAACAAGCCCCTTCTCATCGCACAGGGCGTCGCCATAGCTTCATTCATCCCCATAGGAATAGTGGCAAGCAAGATAGGCAGGAAAAAGAGCATACTCGCGGGGATAGCATTGATCGCCGCGGCATTTGTGGGAGCCTTCTTCGTCACGCCCTCCACCACGGCGTTCATGTATCCCATCTTCATAATCGCCGGTCTCGGCTGGGCCACGATAAACGTCAACTCCTACCCCATGGTGATTGAGATGTCAAAGGGCTCCAACGTGGGCAGGTACACGGGATTTTACTATACCGCCTCGATGGCGGCGCAGATAATCACACCCATCCTTTCGGGCTTAATAATGGACCTTACCAGCATGAGGATGCTCTTTCCCTACGCCGCGCTCTTTTCGGTGCTGGCCCTTTTCACCATGCTTTTCGTCATGCACGGCGACAACAAGCCCCAGTCAAACGTGGGCATAGAGATCTACGACAGCGAGTAGGCTAATAGCCTTTTACCTACCCCAATGTCAAACCGCGAGGTTTGACATTTTTTTGTTTGGGAAATATAATAGAGGTTGTTTAACAAAATCGCCGAATACGTAATATAATTTTAGGATGAGAGTTCTCTTAAAATACTTAAGGCTGCACGCGTGGAGCGTCTTTTGGGGCCTCTTTTTCAAGTTCGTCGAGACCATGATGGAGCTTCTTAACCCCGTGCTGATGGCGAGGATGATAGACGAGGCCGTAAGCGCCGGCGACAGGGGTAAAATCCTGTTCTATGGCGGCCTCATCCTTGGCAATATAATAATCTCCTACACGCTGGGGGTGCTGGGGCAGTATTTTTCAGCAAAGAGCTCGGTGGGCTTCGGGGCCGACCTGCGCCTCGCGCTCTTTGAGCACGTCAACCGGCTCTCGCACGCAAACCTCGACAGCTTGAGCACTTCTTCCATAATAAACAGGATCACAAACGACGTCGCGCAGGTTCAGAACGCGGTGTTCATGTTCGTGCGCGTCGGCACGAGGGCGCCCTTTATAACGATAGGCTCTTTCATAATGGCGGCGCTGCTCGACATAGAGATTTCCACTGTGTTTTTTTTCTGCATACCCGTCATAGTGGTGGGGCTCTTTCTCATTTTGAGAAAGACCATCCCCATATACGTCCAGGTGCAGAAAAAGCTCGACGGCATTGCAGTAGTTGCGCAGGAAAACATCTCGGCGGCAAGGCTTGTGAGGGCGTATTCAAAACAGCAGGCGGAGATGGACAGGTTTGGAAAAGCCACTGACGACTTCCGCTCCCAGTCCCTTAAGGTTGGAAGGCTTTCGGCGCTGATGAGCCCTTTGACCACCTTGGTAATGCAGGTTGGGATTGCATCCATCTTAGTGATTGGCGGAAAGCGCGTGGACGCGGGCTTTATGCCGCCCGCCCAAATGACGGCATTTATAACCTATATGCTCAAGATACTCCTCGGGATGACCATCCTCGCACACGTCATCGCGATATTTATCGAGGCGTTCGCCTGCGCGGGCCGTATCAGCCAGGTATTAATTCAGCAGCCGCAAATTTCAGGCAGTGGACAAAGCGAGGATACAAACGCGCATGAAGGCGAAAAAACGCAAGGCGAGGGCGGCGACGCGGCTGTGGAATTTGAGAACGTCAGCTTCTCCTACGGCGGCGGCAATGTGCTGTCCGACATTAATCTGACAGTAAGGAAAGGGGAGTGTCTGGGCATAATAGGAGGGACGGGCAGCGGAAAGAGCACTCTCGTAAACCTCATTCCCCGCTTTTACGATGCCGCGGGCGGCAGCGTAAAGGTGCTGGGCAGGGACGTAAGGGAATACGACCCAAAGGAGCTTCGCGAAAAGATCGGCTTTGTGCCCCAAAAGTCGCTGCTCTTTAAAGGCACGATAAGGGACAATGTGCTTTTCGGCAAGAACTACGGCGACGAGAAGGTGAAGCGCGCGTTAAAGACCGCCCAGGCGCATTTTGCCCTGCGGGGGGAAGGGCTTGACAGGGCGGTGGAGCAGGGTGGAAGGAACCTCTCGGGAGGCCAGCGGCAGAGGGTGGCAATAGCCCGAGCTCTGGTGAGGGAGCCCGAGATTTTAATTTTAGACGACAGCTCCAGCTCGCTCGACTACGCCACCGACGCGGCGCTCTTTAAGGCGATTCGGGAAAACTTTGGCAGCTCCGCCGTCATCATAATATCCCAGAGGGTGTTTTCCATAAAGAGGGCGGATAGGATAGCGGTACTCTCCCGCGGCAAAATAGTCGGGATAGGCTCCCACGAGGAGCTCCTTCAGACGTGCGCCATCTACAGGTACATATATGAGAGCCAGACAAAGTGAAAAGGCAAAAAACAGGATAAATCTCGCGCTCATCCCGCAGATAATAAGGGTGGCAAAAATCAGCAAGGGCCTGCTCTTTCTGTCCTTCATGCTCGCCCTGGTGGAAGTTTTGAGCGCGCTCGCGGGCCCGTACCTCGTGGGCATAGCCATTAACCAGATCGCGGGGAAAGGCATGGTGGACTTTGGGCGGCTTTACAAGGCGGCTGGCATGGTCGCGGCGGCCTACTTTATAAGCGCCGTGGCGTCCTATTTTTCGGCGTATATAAACAACGTGCTTACCCAGAATACCGTAAAGAACATTAGGGACAGGATGAGCGGGAAGCTGCACAGGCTCTCCTTAAAATACCTCGACGCTCACCCCCACGGAGACACCATAAGCAGGTTCATAAACGACGTAAAGCTGATTGGCGACGGCGTGCTGCTGGGCTTTTACCAGCTCTTTTCGGGCATCGTCACCATACTTGGGATAATCGGCTTTATGATTTACATCAACCTGTATGTGGCTCTGGCGGTGATATTCCTGACGCCGCTTTCCATATTCGTGGCGGCTTTCATAACCAAAAGGACGCAAAAACATTTTAAGGAGCAGCAGCGTCTCGTGGGCGAGCTAAACGGCATCTGCCAGGAGTACATCTCGGGACAGAAGGTGGTGATAGCCTTCAATTATCAGGAGGACACCGTCGAAAAATTCCGCAAAGTCAACGGGCAGCTTTGGGGCGTGTCCATGAAGGCGGGCTTTTATTCCTCGCTGAGCAACCCATCCGCGCGATTCGTCAACAACCTGGTTTACCTTGCAGCGGGCATCTTCGGCATACTCTTAAACCTCAGCGTGGGCAGCATAGGCAGCTTCCTGATGTACTCCAACAAGTACTCTCGCCCCTTCAACGACATATCAAACGTCTTAACCCAGCTTCAGGCTGCGCTCGCATCCGCCGAGAGGGTGATGGATTTTCTGAGCGGCGAGGAGGAGAGCCCCGACGGCGACGTCGTGCTCGACAAGGAAAAGGTGGAGGGCAACATTCTCTTTGACAGCGTATTCTTTTCCTATACTGAGGATACAGAACTTATCAGGGACTTTAACCTTCTCGCCCTAAAGGGCAAAAAGGTGGCGATAGTGGGCAGAACGGGCAGCGGCAAGACCACCCTCGTAAACCTTTTGATGAGGTTTTACGACGTGGACAGCGGAAAGATATCAATAGATGGTGTGAACATAAGGAGCGCCACGAGAAACTCGCTGAGGAGCTGTTTTGGAATGGTGCTTCAGGACACCTGGCTGTTCGAGGGCACCATAAGGGACAACATAGCTTACGGCATGCCCGACGCACCCGAAAAGGACATAATAAGGGCGGCGAGGCTGGCGCACTGCCACGACTTTGTAATGAGCCTTGAGAAGGGGTATGACACTCGGATAGGCGAGCAGGGAGGCAGCCTCTCCGAGGGGCAAAAGCAGCTCATTTCGATAGCGAGGGCAATGCTGCTCGACGCGCCCGTGCTCATCCTCGACGAGGCCACGAGCAACATAGACACCAGGACGGAAAGGCTCATCTCCAAGGCGTTCGAGCTTCTGACACAGGGAAAGACCAGCTTCGTCATCGCACACAGGCTCTCCACGATAAAGAACGTCGACATTATACTCGTGCTTGAGAACGGGAACATAATAGAGCAGGGAAGCCACGAGGAGCTGCTGCAACGGGGCGGCGCGTACGCCAGGCTCTACTACAGCCAGTTTGCCGCCGAAGCGTGAAGAAAAAAAGGTATTAACCGTAAAAAGGGCATAATAAAAGCCAAAGGCCCGCTTGAGCGGACCCAAGGCTTACTTGTATATAATAGGGGGAAATGATGAGCGTTATTATTATGGGCAGGCGGCAAAAAAATATACCTTTGGCAAAGGGAAAATTTGCCCCCATGCGTATACTATATAAGGCACGATAAAGGAAAAGGGAGGAAAGCGCATTGTTGCAATTTGACCGCGCCAAGTTGAGGACATTTTTCTGGTTTGTGTCGCTTCAGGTGGCGGCGCTCCTTATCAGCGCCGCGTTTTCCCTCGTCCTGCTCAAGAGGTATTATTACGTCGAGCTCGACATCGACATATTCGGGGACTTTCGCAACCTGCTCGGCGTGCTCTACGCCTTTCCCAACCCGTACGATACCGGGGTGGAGGGCATCAGCGTGTCCTATCCGCCCTTCGCGCTGCTCTTTTACCTGCCCTATCTTCTCCTGTATTACGTATTCGGCCCGATGGACTGGGTGCAATGCCTAAGCCTGGTGCTCTTTCTCGCTGCGCCGCTTTATGTCATAGTATGTATATTTTTTAAGCTCTTTGAAAAGCGCGATATCCCGCAGCTTCTTCCCATCTTTTTGACCTTTCCCTTTTTGTTTTTAATATGCAGGGCAAACGTGCTGATTTACTGCTTTACATTCGTTCTGCTCTTTTTGCTGTGGTACAGGAGCAAGGAGAAGTGGAAGAGGGAGCTTGCCCTCGCTTTCCTCGCCGCCGCCTCGGCGATAAAGTTTTATCCCCTTGCCTTTCTCATGCTGCTGCTGCTTGAGCGCCGCCTGTGGGACATCGCAAGGTGTCTGCTCTATTTTGCGGCACTGTTCTTCCTGCCCTTTTTGTTCTTTAAGGGAGGGTTTGGCAACGTCGCCCTCTTTGCCGGCAACATGAGGTATTTTGCGGACACCACCTTGGATTTTTCCGCAATTAAGTGCGACAATTACAGCTTTGTAACCCTCATCCAGACGCTCTGCTATACCTTTTCGGGAAGTATCCCCTCACACGCCCTGCCCGCGGCGAACTTCATTGTCTCAACGCTCTTTCTGCTCTCCGTCGCGGCGTTTTCCTTCGCCCTCGAGGAAAGGTGGAAGGTGCTGGCGCTGCTCGCGCTCGCAGTTATCCTCATCCCGACTGTGTCTTACATCTACACGCAGGTGTTCTTCATCCCCGCTTTTGTATGTTTTTTGTGCTCGGGCAGGCTGAAAAAAGGGGATGTTTTGTACCTTGCACTCTTTTTGCTCATACTCATGCCGCCCAACAGACTCTTTTTGGGTTATGACCCCGCCACAAAGGTTCCCATAAACTATCCGTGGTATTACAACAACCCCGACGCCGAGTTCGCCGTGGGCTGGACGCCCATAGAGAGCCCCGTAAACACCTTTATAATGATGTTTTCCGTGCTGGCGCTGTACTTGCTGCTCGCCGCCGACGCGGCGGTTGCCTTTACAAAAAAGGCGAAGGAGAAGGGCTTTTGCCAAGCCTGTAAGTCTATTTTTTCCCGAAAAGATATTTAGAAACAGCTGACAGCCTGCGCCCGCTTGAAATCCCCCAAACCTCGATACAGGATAACGGACTACGGCGAACTCGACTTAAGGCGCACAGTCCTTTACGTCGCGCTCTTTACGATGGCGATTTTAATGGTTTTCAATGTTTTAAACTACATAATCGGGTTTATAATTATCCTGTCAGTGGCGATAGACAGAAAGGCCTTAAAGACTGCGGATTATCCGCTGCTTTTAACCTTTGCCATGTTCTTTATTTTTACGGGCAACGTGTCGCAGATTGAAAACGTAAGGCGCTTTCTCGGCGGCCTTGCGGAAAAGTCGCCTCTTTTGGTGGGCATAACTTCCTGCCAGTTTATAAGCAACGTCCCCACCGCCATCCTGTTTTCGAGGCTGATTCCCCCAAGCCTCTATCCCGAGCTGCTGCTCGCAGTCAACCTCAGGGGATGGGTACGCTGATAGCCTCGCTGGCAAGCCTGATTTCTTTTACTTCGTTCAGAAGGAATACAGGGGCAAGGGGAGAATGCACCTCGGGTATTACAGCCCGGTCAACCTTTCGCTGCTCGCCATTTTGACGCTGGTTTTTGTCTGGTAAATTTTCTTTAGCCTTGACAAGCTGTAATTATTTATGATATAAATGTAATAATTGTCAATTATATTATATGGAGGTAAAAGTATGGAGTTTAAGGGTTCGAGGACGGAAAAGAATTTGATGGACGCTTTCGCGGGCGAGAGCATGGCGAGGAACAAATATACATTCTACGCTTCCCAGGCAAAGAAGGAAGGCTACGAGCAGATTGCCGCCATCTTCCAGATGACCGCCGACAACGAGAAGGAGCACGCCAAGCTGTGGTTTAAGGAGTTTCACGGCATAGGGAACACCCTCGAGAACCTCCTCGACGCGGCCGCCGGCGAGCACTACGAGTGGTCGGAGATGTACAAGGAATACGCCAGGATCGCCAGGGAAGAGGGCTTCGAGGACATCGCCTGCAGGATGGAACTCGTGGCAAAGGTCGAAAAAGCCCACGAAGAGAGATACAGAAAGCTCGCCGAAAACGTGAAGAACCAGAAGGTATTCAAAAAGGACGAGCCTAAGGAATGGGTTTGCCGCAACTGCGGGCACCACTATTTCGGCGATAAGGCTCCCGACGTTTGCCCCACCTGCAAGCATCCGCAAGCGTTTTTCGAACTCAATTGCGAGAATTATTAAGGTTCTTTTTTAAGACAAATCGTCAAAATGTTCAGCCCCGTAATTTTACGGGGTATTTTTTTGCGCTTTTTAATAATCGATCCACATAGCTTAAAAGGGTGGCATGTGTTCTCTTTGCGGACCGCTCGGGCTTGCTTTTCTCAGGCATTTGCAATCCTATCTTTAGAAAAATTTCTCTACACAATAAGCCCGTACTGTTTGATTAAAGCCCTGCGTTTTTCCGGCTCTAAAAATTGGAATCCGGCTCTAAAAATTGGAAACTGTTTTATTTTACGGCATATTGTTTCCCTTTATTTTTTCGTTGTGCTATAATAATTTCAATGTAATAAAAAAATACGGGAGTGTTAAGTTAACATGAAAAATATAAGTGATATAAGCACTTGGGGGCAATAAGGTCCCAATGCCCCCAAACCCCTATTCCCTCATCAAATTCCCCTTATCATGTAAGCCTTATGGCTAAAGATATTATGAGGTTTAGGGTTGTAGTTAAGACCGGCGACCTGTGCAGGAGTAAGGTTATTTAGGCTTGAATGAGGTCGCAGGAAGTTATAAAAAAAGATAAAAACGCAAATTAGATTGTTAGCACTTTCAAAGCTGTTAAAACCTTGTTTAGTATTATACCATGATTTAAAAGTTTTGTTAAAGCTTTCGATTAGATTGTTGGAAATGTCGTCTTTAAAATCTTTAACCTTGATATGCAGTGAGTTAGGAAAACAGATTTTAACGGGAACATTGTAAGAGGGTAAACGGTCAGACACCAACGCATTGGCTGAGCCTAAGCCGTTTACAGACTTAAAAAGCGACATAGCAGAGCTTTCTTCCCTGCTTTTAGTAAGATGAAAGCCTAAACAAAACCTTGTTTCGCTGTCAACTATGAGCCATATATAGTACTTTTGCCCTTTAATTTTAACAACAGTTTCGTCAGCATGCCATTCATCTGAGTTGAAATTCATAAGGGGTAAAAAAGATAAAGTTAAATTGCGGAATATAGGTGCAAACTTAGAACACCAAGCTGCAACAGTAACATGTGAAAGGCAAATATTAAACAGACGTGAAAGCAGCAGGGAAATACAGCGGCAAGAGTTCTTACTCATAAAATACAAAGTGAGAACAGAAACAATAACTTGAACAGGAAAACGCATACGGCGAAGGTCGCTTTTGCCGAAAAGGTTTTCCACTGAAGCAGGCAAAGAGCAATCAGCTTTTGCTGAAAAGAAAGAGTGATTACACTGTTTATCAGAACATCGGAAATTTGAATAATTTTGATAATCGTGGTGTAAAAAAGAGCATTTACCGCATTTAGGGCAAGGAGGATATTTTCTCTTTCGCTTTAATGGTAAATGAGAGGGTGCAAATTGGTGTTTGCACTGGCGGCATTGATACTTTTGATTTCCAAGTTTATCTTTGCCATAACGATAAAAGTGATGTGAATTATTGCATTTTGGGCATAAAAGTGGTAAATTGTTTGACATAAGGCATTCTCTTTTAGTGATGTTTTTTGTTGACAAAACCATTATATCACTTAAAGGCTCGAATGCCTTATTTCATTTTAACTTAACAGAACGAAAAATACGCTTTGGAGATATACATATGAGTCAAGGTTACAATCCTTTTCAAATCGCTCAGCAGCAGTTTAACAGCGTTGCCGAAAAGATAGGATTGGAAAGCGGCGTTAGGGATCTCTTAAGGCAGCCCAGCAGAATCCTGGAGTTTACCATCCCCGTCAGGATGGACGACGGGAGCACCAAGGTTTTCACCGCCTTCAGGGTGCAGCATAACGACGCGAGGGGCCCCGCTAAGGGCGGAATCCGCTTTCACCCTCACGAGACGCTGGACACAGTCAAGGCGCTCGCGATGTGGATGACGTGGAAGACCGCCGTGGTGGATATCCCGCTCGGCGGAGGCAAGGGCGGCGTTATCTGCGACCCGCAGGGAATGTCGCTCGGCGAGCAGGAAAGGCTTTGCAGAGGATATATAAGGCAGGTTTACAAGATAATAGGGCCGCTGAACGACGTGCCCGCTCCCGACATAATGACCAACGCCCAGCACATGCTCTGGATGATGGACGAGTACGAGGCGATAACGGGCGCCCGCTACCCCGGCGTGATAACCGGAAAGCCTGTCGGGATGGGCGGCTCGCTGGGCCGCACCGAGGCGACGGGCTTCGGCGTGGTGTTCACGCTGAGGGAGGCTTTGAGAAACCTCGGCATTGACATTAAAAAGACCACTGCGAGCATACAGGGCTTCGGCAACGTCGCCGAATACGCCGCAAGGAAGTATTCCGAGCTGGGCGGCGCGGTGATAGCGGTGTCCTGCTGGTGCAGGGAGGACAATTGTTCTTACACCTTCAGGGAAAAGGACGGCATAGACGTGGCAAAGCTCGCCTCAATAAAGAACTCCTTTGGTTCCATTGATAAAGACAAGGCGAGGGAGATGGGGTTTGAGATACTTCCCGGACAGGAGTGGCTGGCTCAAGAGGTGGACATCCTTATGCCCTGCGCGCTTGAGAATCAGCTCACGTCCGAAACCTTCAAGAAGGTTGGCCCGAGCGTCAAGGTCATTTGCGAGGGCGCTAACGGCCCCACCACGCCCGACTGCGACGAGCTTATCAAGCAGAGGGGGATATTCCTCATACCCGACTTTCTCTGCAACGCCGGCGGCGTAACGTGCAGCTACTTTGAGCATATACAGTGCAACATGAATTACTTCTGGTCCAAGGAAGAAGTGTTTGAAAAGCTGGACTTCAAGATGACCTCTGCATTCAAGGCGGTCTACGAGCTCGCCAAAGAAAAGAACCTCTACATGCGAGACGCCGCGTACTGCATCGCGATAGACCGCGTCGCCAAGGCAGTGAAACTAAGGGGCTGGATATAAAAAGCGGCGAAAGTTTAAAAATTCCAACTCTCGGGCAAAAAATCAACCGTTTTGCTTTAAAGTTTTCAAAGACAATTAACCCCTATGGACTGTGCTCTCCTATAGGGGTTTTTGTCTATAGTTCATCGAAAAACCGCGATAAAAAAGTTGACTTATTTCAAAAGCGTTATTATACTATATTTGCTTGGGGATATGGCTCAGTTGGCAGAGCGGTACGTTCGCAACGTACAGGTCAGGGGTTCGATCCCCCTTATCTCCACCAATTCATCTCCCGCATTTGTGCGGGGATTTTTTTACCGCAAAGTCGCGGACATATCAAGGTTTTCAAGGATT
>JAAYQN010000067.1 GCA_012519285.1 Clostridiales bacterium | reverse complement strand
TTTGCAAGGGCGAGTTTTTCGGCATTGGCCACGTCGTGAATGGCCAATTAAAGCTCGATATATTCCTTAAAGAGAACACGACATGAGAGAGGTCGCTTTTGGGGAAAAATCCGGCGCGCCCGTCGCCATCGCCCTCGGCTTTTTTGACAGCGTGCATCTTGGACACAGGAAACTTTTGCAAAGGACCGAGGAGATTGCCAAAATCCGTGGCATTTGGTGCGCGACCATGACCTTTAAAAACAATCCCTTTGAGACCATGGGCAAAAAGACTAAGCTCATATACAGCTACGAGGAGAGGGCGATGCTGTTTGAGAAGCTTGGGATTGACATAGTTTGTGTCGCCTTATTTGATGATAACTTCATGCGCATGAGCGCAGATGATTTCTTGTCCATATTGGCAGATACTTTCGACCTTAAGCATGTCGTGTGCGGGTACGATTTCAGGTTTGGAAAAGAAAGGGAAGGCGACGTCAAAAAGCTGTGTCAGTTCTGCCGCAGCAGCGGAATAGGCCTCGACGTGATAGAAAAGGCAGTGCATAACGGCAAGAAGGTTTCCAGCACGCTGATAAGGGAATACCTTTCAAAGGGCGAGATAGAAAAGGCCAATGAGCTGCTGGCAGAGCCCTATTTCATGATGGGAGAGGTAATTCACGGCAGGAAGGTGGGCTCAAAGCTGCTCTTTCCCACAATAAATATTGAGCTTGACTGCCAGAAGCTGAAGATAAAGCAGGGAGTATATTTCACGCTGACAACCATTGACGGCATACAATACAGAAGCGTGACGAATTTCGGCCAAAAGCCCACGTTCGGCCTTAAGGATTTCGAGGTGGAGACGTACATCATCGGATACGACGGCGATCTGTACGGAAAGCGCGTGGCCATCAGCTTTATAAAGAAGCTGCGGGATACGGCAAAATTCGCCGACGCGAAGGCTTTAAAAGAGCAGATTTATAAAGATATCGAAAATGCAAAGGCAATACCAATTGACCGCTTGGCGTAAAATAAATATAATAAAAGAGGTAGCATGGTTAAATTCGGCCCGTCGGGCAATGCGGACAGTTTTTACGCGCTGGGATATCAGTCCACGTTGGATACGCCTAAATACCTTGCGGAGAGGGGGCTTGACGCCTACGAGTACTCCTTTGGCAGGGGCGTAAACCTGACTGTTGACAAGGCGACGCTCTTTGGTGGGGAGTTTAGGAAACACAATATAGAGCTCTCAGTCCACGCGCCTTACTTTATAAATTTCGCTAACACCGACGATGAAATGGTAAAGAAATCGGTGAGCTACGTGCTCTCCAGCCTCAAACGGCTTAAGGCAATGGGCGGAAGGCGCTGCGTGTTCCATCCCGCCGCACAGGGGAAGCTCACGAGACAGGAGGCCTTCGGGCTTACCAAGAGAAACATCGAAAAACTTCTCTACGCAGTGTACGATTCAGGCTATGGGGACATGATTCTTTGCCCCGAGACCATGGGCAAGGTAAACCAGATAGGCACGGTGGAAGAAGTTTTGGACATATGCAAGATGGACAGGATTTTCATTCCAACCTTTGATTTCGGACATATAAACGCGCGCGGCAGGGGCATTTTGAAGGTAAAGGACGATTTTCGAGCCATTTTAGACAAGGTTTTTGAAGAGCTTGACGAGGAGCGCGCGAGGAGCATACACATACATTTTTCAAAGATACAATACGGAGGAAGCGGCGAGGTGAGGCACCTTACCATGGAAGACCAGGTCTACGGGCCGCACTTCGAGCCGCTCGCCGAGCTCCTTTACGAGTACAGGATGACGCCGATTGTGCTTTCGGAATCCAACGGCACACAGGCAGAGGACGCCATGGTGATGAAGCGGATTTACCTGAGCGTCGTGGAAAAATACAGCGCCAATAGGGGTGACGGTTATGCTGAGGTATAACAAGCTGAAAGAGCTTAATTTGTGCGATGCCTGCCTAATCGTCTCCAGCGTGAACCGCTTTTACTTCAGCGGGTTCAATTCATCGTATGGCTATGTCGTCCACGCCGACGGCAAGAATTATTACCTTACCGATTTCAGGTACGGCGAGGAAGTAAGGGCATTCTTTGAAAACCAGGACGTCGAGGTTTTCTCGGGGTCGCCTGCCGAGGTGAACGCGCTCTTGCAGAACACCCTGGCCGATGAAAAAATCTCCACCATCGGCTACGAGGACAACAGGATAACATGCAGCCAGCTTTCAGCCTTTCGGAAAATGCTCCCCAAAAAAGAGTTTGTGCCTATAGGGCAGCAGCTCGACCGCCTGAGATACAAAAAAGACGAATACGAGGTCGCCCAGATTGAGGCCGCTCAGCACATCAACGACAAGGCTTTCACCAAGCTCCTGGATTTCATAAAGCCAGGGATGACGGAGTTCGAGATCAAGGTTGAGCTCGAGTATCAGCTCCGTCAGAACGGCGCCGAGGGACTGGCGTTTGACACCATAGTGGCTTCGGGCGCAAACACCTCGAGGCCGCACAGCCACGTCTCAAGGAGAAAGGTGGCGCCAGGTGAGTTCATAATATTGGATTTTGGCGCCAGGTACAACGGCTATTGCAGCGACATGACACGCACCATCGCCCTCGGCAAGCCCAGCCAGCAGATGGAGGAAATTTACGACAGCGTTTTAAAGGCACAGGCGCTTGCCTTAAACGCGCTCAAGGCGGGTGCCACTGCGTTCGAGGTGTACTCGCTCGCCAAGGAATACTTTACCGCCAACGGTTACGGGAACGAGTTTCTGCACGGGCTCGGGCACAGCGTGGGGATAGAGATTCATGAGGAGCCCTTTTTAAACAGTGAGGCTCAGGAAGCGCTCGAAAACAACATGGTTTTGACAGTGGAGCCCGGCCTTTACCTTGAAAAAAAATTCGGAGTGAGGATTGAGGACCTCGTGGTCATAAAGGAACAGGGGATAAAGAATCTCACTGCCTCGAGCAAGGATTTGATAATTGTTTAATAGCATTGCCTTAAAGTAAATCGCGGGCGCCGCTGCGCCTGCACCTATATATTCTATATTTGGAGGTTATTGGATGATTGCAGCAGGAGATTTTAGAAAGGGAGTAACGATAGAACTCGAAGGAAACATTTATACCATCGTGGACTTCCAACACGTTAAGCCGGGCAAGGGCGCGGCGTTCGTCCGCACCAAGATAAAAAATATCGTCACAGGCGCCGCGCTCGAGAGGACGTTCAACCCCACAGACAAAGTTCCAAGGGCAAACATAGAGACCAAGAGGATGCAGTACCTTTACAATGAGGATGACCTTTTCTACTTCATGGACAATGAGACCTACGAGCAGCTCCCGCTTAACAAGACTCAAGTCGAGGAGGCATTGCCCTTCATGAAGGAAAACGACACCGTCACCATAAAGTTCTTCAAGGGACAAGCGTTTTCGGTCGAAACCGACAACTTCGTCGAGCTGCTCGTTATAGAGTGCGACCCCGCCGTGAGGGGTGACACCGCCACGAACGTCATGAAGCTCGCGAAAGTGGAGACCGGTTACACACTCAACGTGCCCCTGTTCGTCGAAAAGGGGGACATCATCAGGATAGACACCCGCTCCGGCGAATACATGGAAAGAATAAAGTAATTTGGGGTTTTAAATGTACAATAAGACCATTTACACCAGCCCGCTGAATACCAGGTACACCAGCAAGGAGATGTCTTATATCTTCTCCGAGGAAAACAAATTTCGCCTCTGGAGAAAGCTGTGGGTGGCTCTGGCAGAAGCCCAGATGGAAATGGGCCTCAACATTACGCGGGAACAGGTCGAAGAGCTCAAGAAATACCAGGACGATATAAATTACGAGATGGCCGAGGCCAGGGAAAGGGAGGTAAGGCACGACGTCATGGCGCACGTGTACGCCTATGGGCAGCAGTGCAAAAAGGCCCAGCCCATAATCCACCTCGGCGCCACGAGCTGCTACGTCACCGACAACTCAGAGCTTATGATGATTTACGATGCGCTGCGCCTGATAAAGGCGGGCGTGCTCAACGTCATGCAAAAGCTCAGGAATTTCGCGTTAAGATATAAGGATACGCCCACGTTAGGGCTGACGCACCTGCAGCCTGCGCAACTGACGACGGTGGGCAAGCGCGCCTGCCTCTGGCTGCACGACCTGCTAATGGATTACGAAAGCATTGAGCACGTTCTCTCGGACTTCAAGTTGCGCGGCCTAAAGGGGACGACCGGCACTCAGGCAAGTTTCATGCAGCTCTTCGACGGCGACGAGAAAAAAGTAAAGCAGCTCGAGCAGAAAGTGATAGAAAAGCTCAGTTTCAAGAAGGCCTTTCCCGTCACCGGCCAGACTTATTCGAGGAAATTCGACTATAACGTGCTGTCAGTGCTGTCGCAGGTGGGGCAAAGCGCCTATAAGTTCAGCAACGACATCAGGATATTGCAGAGCAGGAAGGAGATCGAGGAGCCCTTTGAGAAATCGCAGATAGGCTCATCGGCGATGGCCTACAAGAGAAATCCCATGCGCTGCGAGAGGATGGGCGCACTCGCGCGCTACCTAATATCCCTTCCCATAAACGCCTCTATAACCGCCTCGACGCAGTGGTTTGAGAGAACGCTGGACGACTCAGCCAACAGGAGGATCATTCTCGCGGAGGCTTTCTTAAGCTGCGACGCCGTGCTCAGGTTGTATAACAACGTCGCTGAAAGCCTGGTGGTGTATTCAAAGCAGATTCAAAAGCATGTTGAGGAAGAGCTGCCTTTCATGGTGACAGAGACCATTCTCATGGAATGCGTAAAGCGGGGAGAGGACAGGCAGGCGCTGCACGAGAGGATTAGGGTGCTCTCCATGCAAGCGGCAAGCAATCTCAAGGAGAAAGGGGAGAAAAACAACCTAATCGAGCTGATAAAGCAGGATGAGGCATTCAAGGCTATTCACAATGAATTGGACCAATTGCTTGACGCCAAGAGATTTACGGGCAGGGCTTGCGGCCAAGTAGTCGAATTTATTGAGGAAAATATAGACCCGATATTGACAGCAAATAGATCTGTATTGAATAAAAAAACGGAGATTAGTTTATAATCTTTTAGATAAGAGTATTCGTCGCATAGTATTATGCAATTAGAGCATAGTACTATGCAAAGTTATGATAGAGTACTATGCTCTTGCATCTTGCGTTATAAAGCATCATACACAGTTATATTGAGCTATTTAATTGATGAAAATGCCGTTATTTTTTGCTTTAAGTTATAAAAGAGATGCAATACGCATCTCTTTTGTCCAATTTGCAATTTTATAAATAATTGGTGTACCCGGCGCGATTTGAACGCACGGCCTTCGGAGTCGGAGTCCGATGCTCTATCCAACTGAGCTACGGGTACACGCGCATATTATTATAACCCAAAACCGTCCGATTTGCAAAGAATTTTACACGCAAAACACAGCGAATGAGGTCTATTTATGCAAACCGTTGTCGTCGGAATGAGCGGGGGCGTGGACAGCTCAGTCGCGGCATATCTGCTCAAACAACAGGGATATAATGTCATAGGAATCTTCATGCACAATTGGCAGGAAGAGATAGGCGGGCACTGCTGCGCTGAAGAGGACTACGAGGATGTAAAGAGGGTCTGTGCAAAGCTCGACATTCCTTATTATACCTTAAATTATAGTAAAGAATATTATGAAAAGGTATTCAAGCGCTTTCTGGAAGAGTATGAGAAGGGGAGAACGCCTAATCCCGATGTCCTCTGCAACAGGGAAATAAAATTCGGCCCTTTCCTTGAGCATGCCTTAAGGCTGGGCGCTGACTACATCGCCACAGGCCACTACGCAGGCGTGGAGAGAAAAGACGGGTTTTCCTATCTCGTAAAGGCGGCCGATAAGGATAAAGATCAAACATATTTTTTATGCCAACTGACGCAAGAGCAGCTTTCTAGGGCGCTCTTTCCGCTCGAAAATATGCAGAAATCCCAGGTTAGGCAGCTCGCGAGGAATTTGGGCCTTTCTACCGCTGAGAAAAAGGACTCCACGGGGATTTGTTTTATTGGCGAAAGGAGATTCCGTCATTTCTTGGCAAATTTTTTACCCGCAAGGAAAGGTGACATCCTCACGTCTGGCGGGAAAAAGGTAGGCGAGCATGAAGGCGTAATGTTTTACACGTTGGGGCAAAGGAGAGGCCTCGGCATAGGCGGCGTCAAGGATGGAGGCGAGGGCCGCTGGTTTGTGTACGACAAGGATGTAAAAAACAATATTTTATACGTCGAGCAGGGCAGTGAGGAAAAACTGTACTCAAGGGGCTTGATGTGCGAAGAGGTAAACTGGATTCCCCAAAGGCCAAAAGAAAGTGAGTTTATATGCGCCGCAAAGGTGAGATACAGGCAGCCTGAGAAGAAATGTCATGTAAAAATTGATGGGAAAAGGGTCTATGTGGAATTTTTTGAAAAGCAGAGGGCGGTAGCTTGCGGCCAATACGTGGTATTTTACGATGGAAAGTACTGCATCGGAGGAAGCTGCATAGAAGAGGTTTATAAATAGATTTTTTGATATCAATTATAGCGTTTACTTTGGATTGGTAAGTTGAGAATGAACGCAAATTTAAGTATTAACATATGTTATGATGTTCTTAAATTGCAACTACAAGTGGAGACTAATTCAAATTTTGTGTAAACCTCTGAAATATGGTAAAATAAAAAAACATATTTTGGAGGTTTTTTCAATGCAAAGGAAAAAGACGCCTGAAGAAATCAGGAAAAGGGAATTACTGAAAGAGCTGATACAGCTTACAGGAACAAAAACAGCTTCACAGGCACAGGATTTGGTAAAGGAAATATTATCCGGCACGCTTGAAACAATGCTTAATTCTGAACTTGAAGAAGAACTCGGCTATTCAAAATACGATTACAAAAACAA
>JAAYQN010000066.1 GCA_012519285.1 Clostridiales bacterium | reverse complement strand
CGAGCAAAGCTTTCCTCGACATAAAAAGCCTCCAAGCATAAGTTATTGGCCCTTTTGTCTAATTATACCATAAAACGTCATATTTTGTCGAGAGTTACAAAAAAAACCTTCATACGCCCAATTTTTTATGTACAATGCATAATAGCACAATGTATTGCATGGGGCGCAAGAGTTTTGCAAAACCGCGCCGCTTAAAAAGTATTTGTTTGACTAAGGGAAAAAAATGATATATAATTACAAAAATATTTTTTGGAGAAGAAAAATGCCTAAGATAGCAAAGCAAGGTTTGACGTTCGACGATGTGCTGCTTATTCCCAAGTATTCCAGGGTGCTGCCCAAAGAAATTGACCTCAGCACTCAGCTGTGCAAGGATTTTACCCTCAACATCCCCATACTAAGCGCCGCCATGGACACCGTCGCCGAGTACAAGCTTGCGATAGCGCTCGCGAGGGAAGGCGGTCTGGGAATAATTCACAAGAACCTCTCCATAGAAGAGCAGGCCATCCAAGTCGACAGAGTAAAAAGGAGCGAGCACGGCGTCATCACCGACCCGTTCTACCTTTCGCCCGACCATCTGGTGATAGACGCGCTCAAGCTCATGGAAAAGTACCGCATCTCGGGCGTCCCCATCACCGAAAACGGCAAGCTGGTGGGCATCCTGACAAACCGCGACCTGCGCTTTGAGACCAACTACTACCAGCCCATAAAGAACGTGATGACAAAGGACAACCTCATCACCGCCCCCGAGGGGACTTCGCTCCAGGAAGCGCAGAAGATAATGGGCAAGTACAAGATCGAAAAGCTCCCCATCGTCGACGAAAACTACATGCTAAAGGGGCTCATCACCATCAAGGACATTGAAAAGACCATACAGTACCCTAATTCCGCCAAGGACAAAAACGGAAGATTATTAGTCGGAGCCGCGGTAGGCATCTCCAGGGACACCATGGACAGGGTGAAGGCGCTCGTCGAGGCAAAGGTTGACGTGGTCGCCGTGGATTCCGCTCACGGCCATTCCCAAAACGTCATCGAGATAGTGAGAAAGATAAAGGATGCCTTCCCCGACCTGAAGCTTATCGCCGGCAACGTCGCCACCGCCGAGGGGACCAAGGACCTAATCAAGGCGGGCGCAGACATAGTAAAGGTGGGCATGGGGCCTGGCTCGATATGCACCACGAGAGTGATAGCGGGCGTGGGCGTCCCGCAGATAACCGCCATAATGAATTGCGCGGAGGAAGCCTACAAGTTCGGCGTAAAAGTGATCGCCGACGGCGGCGTAAAGCACACCGGCGACATAACCAAGGCAATTGGCGCGGGGGCGGCGGCAGTCATGATAGGGAGCATGTTCGCGGGAACCAAGGAGAGCCCCGGCGAGATAGAGATATTCCAGGGCAGAAGCTTCAAGGTTTACCGCGGCATGGGCTCCATTTCAGCCATGCAGGAGGGCAGCAAGGACAGGTATTTCCAGGAGGACGCCTCAAAGCTCGTTCCCGAAGGAGTGGAGGGCAGGGTGCCCTACCGCGGCACGCTCGCCGAGGTGGTGTTCCAGATAGTGGGTGGCCTGCGGGCCGGCATGGGCTACTGCGGGATGGAAAGCATAGAGCAGCTGAGGACGGAGGCGGAATTTATACAGATAACGCACTCCTCGCTTGTCGAGAGCCATCCCCACGACATAATCATCACCAAAGAATCGCCAAATTACTCCAGCGTCAACAGGTTTATCTAAAATGAACAGGGAACTCATCGCAATCGTGGATTCCGGCGGCGGCCGCAACCAGCTTCTGGCAAGGCGCGTGAGGGAAATGGGCGTATTCTGCCGTCTCTTTCCCGGAGGCATTTCCTTAAAGGAGCTTGAGCAGCTTCGCCCAAAGGGAGTGATAGTCACCGGCCATCAGGAAAAAAGGCAGGCGGAAAGGTTTTTGCAGCTTGGGGTGCCCTTGCTTGACTTTAATCTCTCCGTAAACACTCCTGAAGGCCTCGACGCCGTGCGCCGCTTTCTGTTTGAGCGGTGCGGGGCAAAGGGCGACTGGGATATGGCGAGTTTTGCCGCCATGCTGACAGAGAGCCTTAAAGAGAAGCTTTCCGGCAAGAGGGCGCTTTGCGCACTCTCCGGCGGTGTGGACTCCGCCGTGTGCGCCATTCTCGCGCACAAGGCGTGCGGCGAGGGACTGACCTGCCTCTTCGTCGACCACGGCCTTCTGAGAAAGGGCGAGGCGCAGCAGGTGATGCGCGTCTTCAGGGAGCAGCGCGGCATGAACGTGATAAAGGTGGACGCGGCGGACAGGTTTCTCGAAAAGCTTAAGGGCGTTGCCGACCCCGAGCAGAAGAGGAAGGTCATAGGCGCGGAGTTCATTAGAGTTTTTGAGGAAGAGGCAAAAAAGATAGGCGAGGTCGATTTCCTCGTGCAGGGGACCATCTATCCCGACGTCCTGGAGAGCGGCCTGGGCGCCCCCGCCGTCAAGAGCCACCACAATGTTGGGGGCCTGCCCTCGGTCATACGCTTTAAGGAGATAATAGAGCCTTTAAGGGAGCTTTTCAAGGACGAGGTAAGGAAAGTCGGCCTCGAGCTCGGCCTTCCCGAGAGCATCGTGATGAGACAGCCCTTCCCCGGCCCCGGCCTGGGCGTGAGGGTGATAGGCGAGGTTACGAGGGAAAAGCTCGACGTGCTGCGGGAGGCGGACTTTATCTTCCGCGACGAAATAGCAAAGAGCGGTTTGTCCGATAAAATCTGGCAGTACTTTGCCATCCTCTCCTCTGAGAGGACTGTAGGAGTGAGGGACGGCGGCAGGGCATACGGCTACACCGTGGCGCTCCGCGCGGTGAGCTCGACCGACGGCATGTCGGCAAACTGGGTCAAGATACCGTATGAGGTGCTGGAGAGGGCATCTGACAGGATAACGGCCGAGATAGAATGCGTAAACCGCGTGGTATACGATATAACAAAAAAACCGCCGGCGACGATCGAGTGGGAATAAAGGGGAAAAAAGAAAGCTTAAACCTATGTATCAAGGCAGCGTTAAGCTGCCTTTTTATGATTTTAATATTTCTTGTCTTTGCTGTCGCAGTACCAATGAGGGGTACACTTCCAGTCTACGTGGCAGGGAACGCAAGTCTTGCGGCAGCACTTGTCGAAGAAGCAGCAGAAAACCTCGCACCAGTCGGGCTTGCAGGGGATCTTCTTGTCTTTTTTGTCGTACTTGTCATCTTTCTTGTCGTCCTTGTAGCAGCGCCTTAAGTCCTTTTTGCAGTCGAAGTCGAAATCCTTTTTGCAGTCGAAGTCGAAGTCCTTCCTGCAGCCGCAATCGTGCTTCTCTTTTTTGCAGCCATCAAAGCCGTCGAAGCCGTCGAAGCTGTAATCGTAGCCGTAGAATTCGCTCATTACTTTTTTCTCCTCATGGTGATTTGACTGAAAAATATCAGCCTATTTTATCGTATTATTTTGCCACAATTTTTGTTACTGGCAAAAATTTCCTATAACCTATTGAAAAACGCTCTTTGCGGTGTTAAAATGGATACATTCTTCACATATGTTAATATTCATTTATAATAATTTCTCACATAATATTCGCACATTTATTCTTACATATTTCTCACATAATATTCGCAAATAATATTATTAAACGCGAAAAATAAAATTTGGGAGAAAATTTCTATGGAAAAGGCCCCAAACGGGCAACCTGAAAAGGAAAAAGCAAGGGAAAAAGGGAAAAGATTTGCCAGGGAGTTTTTGGCTTTCCTGAAGCGGGGGAACGTCATCGACCTCGCCGTGGGCATCGTAGTTGGCGGTGCTTTTCAGAAGATAGTCTCAAGCCTCGTTAACGACATCATCATGCCGCTGCTATCCCTTCTCGGAAAGCAAAACCTGTCCGGGGCAAAGCTGGTGCTGCGGCCTGCCGTAGTTGAGGCCGGCGCCGTGGTGGCCGAGGAAGTGGCCCTGATGTGGGGCTCTTTTTTGCAGAGCGTCATTGACTTTTTCATAATAGGGCTTGCCATATTTGTGGCGCTCAGGGCCATGGCTGCGTTTAAGGCCGAGGTGGACAGGAGGGCCAGGAGGCTTTTTGCTCGGAAAATGGCAAAAGAAACTGTCGGTCAGGAGGAGGCGAATAAAAGGCGGTATTAAATGTTATAATTTTACAAATTCTGGCAATCATCATAGCGGTCGGGCTTACTTGATTGTGTTTCATTCCTTACAATTCGACAAAACATTTTAAAATAATATGAATTTTGTAAAATAATTTTTTTTAGCCTATTTATTTTATAAAATTAAGTGTTATAATACTGAGAAAAAGGTAGTATTATATTCTTTTAAGGGAGGAGATGGAGCAAATGCACAAAATGTCTTTGATTATTTTGGAAGCCAACGAGACCGAGAGAAAGTCAATGACTGAATTTTTTTCAAAGTGCGAGGAAGTAGAGTTGCTCGACAGCGCGGGGGACGGAAAGGAGGGGTGCGATAAGATCACCAGGCACAAGCCCGACGCAATCATCATGGACGTGGTGTTGCCTGTTTACGATGGCTTCGCCGTGCTGGAGATGCTT
>JAAYQN010000065.1 GCA_012519285.1 Clostridiales bacterium | reverse complement strand
TAAGCAGTTTTGTCCCCATATTCATTTTGGCACACAGACTGGGCTTGGCAAGAGAGTGCAAGGCAAGGTGAGAGAGTATACCCACCACAACAAACAGACACCTGTAACATAAGACCGAGCAAAACCCAAAAATCTTGGGAGCCATCTCAGGCATGCCGTTGCAGATGGGCGCCTCCCCTATTCTCTGCATGCGGTCTCAGCAAATCATTTAAGGATACCTTGAAATATGGATGAATACCTGTAGAACTCGTCTAAGTATTGGGATAATACCGTCGTGAGGAGTATTACGGGGACAGGCGAGGGCGGTACACCATACCGCACTGGCCCGCAAACTCCACCCAGTACGGAATGCTCAAGAAGATACGCGTTGACCGCACGGCACGTATATTGATGAAAAGCTGGCCTCCGACATTTCCATTTCGGCGGTCGGCATCGAGGGCAAGGATCTCATTCCCCTGCGCATCGGCATAAAGGAAGACGCCCGCTACGTGGGAGGCGTTAACATCTTTGGCAAAAAGTGCGGCGACTTCGATCAGGACATCGCCGTACTGGTAAGCTATAAAGAGCCGCTTTGAGGCAAGGAAAACCATAGATTTATCGGCAAACCATATTTTGGGGATTTTAAAGATAAAAAGCCCCTGTGATAAGGTGTTTCACAGGAGCTTTTGTTTTCTTTATGCATTCCTAAAAAACTTATCCCCTTGCTAAAAAGACAGCTGAGTTAATGCCACCCTGTTTCTTAAACGCCCTTTTTGTTTGCCCTTATCATTTCGGCCGTAGTGAAAGGCGTCCTTGGCACATGGCCCTTTAAGGGCATTATCTTCTGGTGGATGGCGTCTATAATCCACTCAGGCTGCGGGAAGAAATATTTTTCCAGCTCAAACGCCGGTGTTATCCAGTTCTTTGCGCCGACGACCACGGGAGGGGCGTCAAGGTAGTAAAAGCACATCTCGGTTATGCTCGACGCCATCTCTTTAAGCACGCTATTTCTTCTGCAGGCGTCGGCGGTGAGCACGATTTTACCGGTTTTTTTGACGCTCTCTATAACCTTCTCGTAGTTGAAGGGCACTATGCTCCTGGCGTCTATGATTTCGGCGCTTACGCCGTATTTATCCTTTAGCATTTTGGCGGCCTCCACAGTTCTGTATAGCGTGGCTCCCACCGTCAGGATGGTTACATCGCTTCCCACAAGCTTGACGTCGGGCTCGCCTATCTCAATCTCGTAGCTTCCCTCGGGGACGCCGCCCTCATGGAACATCTCGGGCACGTCGTAAATCCTTTGGCTCTCTATGAACACCACCGGGTCGGTGCCGTTGAGCGCGGCGGCCATCAATCCCTTGGCGTCGTAGGGCGTGGCGGGGAACACCACTTTAAGGCCGGGGATGTGGGCGCACAGTGCCGTCCAGTCCTGCGAGTGCTGGGCGCCGTACTTGCTGCCGGCGGAAACTCTGAGCACCACGGGCATCTTGAGCTGACCCGCCGTCATGGCCTGCCATTTGCTGAGCTGGTTGAACACCTCGTCGCCCGCCCTTCCGAGGAAGTCGAAGTACATCAGCTCCACCACTGCCCTGCCGCCCGCGAGCGCGTAGCCCACGGCGCTTCCGACTATCGCCCCCTCGGATATGCTCGCGTTGAAAAGCCTGTGGTATGGCAAAGCTTCGGTAAGCCCCCTGTACACGGCGAAAGCCCCGCCCCAGTCCCTGTTGTCCTCTCCATAGGCGATGAGGGTAGGGTCCTCATAAAATTTATCTAGCAGCGCCTCAAATATTCCGTCCCTAAGCTGATAGACGCGGTTTTTGGACACGGGCTTGCCGTCCTCGCCGAGGTAGAAGCGCGCCTTTCTGGCAATCTGATGAACCCTTGGATTATCCTCCTTGCTCTGGAGAACCTCGGGCTTTCTGCCTGAGAGCTTAGCCACCTTTTTATTGGAAAACATCAGCTCCTCGATGGCGTCGGGATTTGCCTCGAGGCTCACTCTCGGCGAAACCTTCTCGTCCACGGCAAGCTTTACCACTTCCGTTACCTGCCGCCTTATTGCTTCGAGCATTTCCTCCGCCTTATCATGAGTGAAAATGCCTGCGTCCACCAACTCCTGCCTGTAAGTGATGAGCGGGTCGGCGTCCTGCCATGCCTTTACCTCTTCGGGCGTCCTATACGTCGAGGAATCCGAAGGAGAATGCCCGCAGTAGCGGTAGGTCAGCACGTCAAGCAGCACGGGCCCTTCCTTCTTCTTTAATATCTCGTACTTGCGCCTCATGCACTCTATTACTGCGAGGGGATTGAAGCCGTCCACCCTCTCGGCGTGCATCTGCTCGGGGTTTACGCCCGCCCCCGCCCGAGCGAGAATGCCGTAGCCCATGGTCTCTCCGCAGGTCTGACCGCCCATGCCGTATTGATTATTAAAAAAGTTGAAGAGCAAGGGCAGGCCGCCCCCGTATTCGCCTTTCCACAGCTTCTTGAACTGGTCCATGGTGGAGAACATTATCGCCTCCCATACCGGCCCGCATCCGAGCGATGCGTCGCCGATATTGGCGATGACAATGCCCTTTTCCCTGTTGACTTTCTTGTAGAGCGCGGCGCCCAGGGCAATGTCAGCGCTTCCGCCCACTATGGCGTTGCTGGGGTAAATCCCAAAGGGGACGAAAAAGGCGTGCATGGAGCCGCCCAAACCTCTCGAAAAACCCGTATCCTTTGCGAATATCTCGGCGAGCGCGCCGTAGAGGAAGAAAAACCTCGCCTTTTCCTTTACGCCGAAATCGTTAAAGCCTTTAAAGCTCTCGCACGCGCGCAGCACCTTGCTCTCCATATAGCCCGTCATTATGGCCTCAAGTTCGGCATCTGCCATCTTCTCTATGCAGGAGAACGCCTTGGCGATTATCTCGCCGTGGCTTCGGTGCGAGCCGAATATGAAATCATCTTTGTCCAATATTAATGCCTGGCCCACAGCGGCGGCCTCCTGCCCTATGGAGAGGTGGGCGGGGCCGGGATAGGCGTACTCTATCCCGTTGTAGCTGCCGGCTGTCTTTATACTATTGAGCATGGACTCGAACTCGCGGATGACTGCCATGTCATGGTAAATCCTTACAAGCTCCTCATCCGAAAAGTTATTCCTTTCCTGCTCGATGGTCCTGTCATAAGCGTTTACAGGTATATCCTTAAACTTTATCGCGCCACTCTTTCTGAGCTCGGCGGGGTCCAAAAACTGGCTCTTGGGCATGATATCACTCCTTTTTTATTGTAATTCAAAAATGGCTTCGCGAATTATCTCGCTTACGGTGGGGTGTGGAAAAACTATCTTTTTAATGTCGGCTATCCTCATTCTCATTTGCACCATCATTGACGCGGCGACAATAAACTCGCTCGAGTAATTGCCCACCATGTGGCAGCCTAAAAGGGCGCCACCCTCGGCGTCGGCAACGAGCTTTATAAAGCCGTCGCCGCCCTCGTTTTCCGCGGCATACCTGCCGCTGTAGTTCATGGAAAGCTTAGCGGCCTTGACGCTTATGCCCCTCGCCCTGGCAGCTTCCTCTGTGAGGCCGACGCTCGCAACTTCGGGGTTGGTGTAGATGACGGCGGGGATGGCGTCGTAGTCCACATAATCCTTTTTGCCTAAAATGTTGTTTACGGCAACTTCTGCCTCCCTGTAAGCGGTGTGGGCGAGCATGGAGACGCCGTTGACGTCGCCGGCGGCGTAGGCGCCCGCCACGTTGGTGCGGCACATCTCGTCGGTAATTATCCTCCCCCTCTCGGTGTAGACGCCGATATTCTCAAGCCCTATCCCCTCTGTAAAAGGCTTCCTTCCGATGGAAAGGAGCACCTTATCTGCCTTTATGGCCTGCTCCTTGCCATTCTTTTCAAAGGTAACCTGCCTGCCCGAAATCTTTGTGACCTTTGAGGAGAGAAGGAATTTTACGCCAATCTTTTCAAGACTGAGCTGAAGGTTTTTGCTTATGTCTCTGTCGACGTTTCCCCCGATATGGTCAAGCATCTCGATGACGGTGACCTTGCTGCCCGCCGCGCAGTAGTAATTTGCCATCTCAAGCCCTATAACGCCGCCGCCTATTATGGCGAGCTCGCCGGGCACTTGCTTAAGCTCCAGAATCTCCCTGTTGGTGAGGGCAAAGCCTGTATTTAAGCTCTCTTTAAGACCCTCGATGGGCGGAATGACGGAAACGCTTCCAGTTGCAATGAGAAGGAACTTTCCCACATACTCCTTGCCGCCCGCGGCGATGACAAAGCCTTCCAAAGACCTTCCCTTAATAATGCCTTCCGCGGAAATTAGGCTGGCTCCCAGCTTCTTCAGCTTTGCCCTGATGCCGCCGGTGAGCATTTCGACCACCTTTTTCTTCCTCGAGATGACGTACTTATGGTCGAGGAAGGCATTTTCCACCTTAACGCCGTATTTTTCGCCGTGTGCTGCGTTATGATAAATCTTTGCCGAATAGAGCAGCGCCTTGCTGGGTATGCAACCCTCGTTCAGGCAAACGCCGCCGATATTACTCTTTTCAAACACGGCGGCCTTCAGCCCGCTTTGGGCTGCCCTTTCCGCCGCGAGGTACCCCGCGGGGCCTCCTCCCAGAATGAGCAAATCGTACATCCCTTCCACCTGTCCTTTAATTTGTAGCCAAGGTTACAGTAAAGTTTTCAAGGCTCTTGCAGATGTCCTGCAGGAACTTGGCGGCGCCTGCCCCGTCCACTGCCCTGTGGTCGTAGGTGAGAGAAAGCGTCATGCAGGGGTAGGGCTTTAACTGCCCCTCTGCCTCGCGCACCCTCGTTACCACGCAGCCCACGCCGAGTATGCCTGTTTGCGGAGCGTTGAGTATGGGGGTAAAACTCTCAGTCCCGTATATGCCGAGGTTGGAGACGGTGAAGCTGCCGCCCGAGAGCAAGTCGGGGCTTATGGTGCCCTTTTGGCACTCGGAAGCGAGCGCCTTGAGCTCGCCCGCGAGCTGGTTTAAGGACTTCTTGTCGGCGTTAAAGCACACGGGGACCATCAGTCCCCGCGGTGTGTCCACCGCCATTGCGAGGTTGACGTCGCTGTAGTAGCGGATTGTGTCGCCCAGCATGTGGGCGTTGAAGGCCCTGTGCCTCTTGAGAACGCGCGAGACAACAAACATTATGATGTCGTTTATGGTAATGTTGTTGAGCTCGCCCTTTTCGGATAGCGGCTTGATTTTCTTGCGGAACTCGAGTATCTCGGTGGCGTCGAAGGAGGCAGTATGGGTGAGCTGCGCCGTAGTCTGCAGCGAGTTCATCATCGCCCTGGCTATTGTCTTTCTCATGTTGGATATCTTCTCGTCCACGTATGAAGGCGCCTGAGCGGGAACTGCAGGGGCATAAACAAACTTCTCCGGGGTCGCGGGAGCTTCTTTTGCATCCGCAGCCCTCTCCCTCAATGCCAGCACGCCATCGCTTGCCAAAGCCTCTATATCCCTCTCTATTATCCTGCCCTCCGCTCCCGTGGGAATTGCCTTTGAGTAATCTATTCCAAGCTTTTCGGCAAGGTTTTTTGCCCTCCGGGAAATCTTTATATACGATGTGGCGCCCTCATCGGCACGCTGTCCCCCCTCGACTGCGGGAGCCGCTGCTTGAGCCTGCTCTTTTTCGGGCGCCGCGGGAATGGCCTTTCTTTCCTTTTTCAAAAATTTAGATATGTCCTCTCCCTTTTGGCCTATTATGCAAACCGTCTCGAGGCAGGGGACGTCGTCGTCCTCGTCGTAAAAAATCTTTAGAACGTACCCTTCCACCTTTGCTTCCTCGTCGAAGGTTGATTTGTCGGTCTCGTACGTGAAGAGAAGGTCGCCCGCTTTAACCTCATCCCCCTCTTTCTTGTGCCATTTGGTGATTATGCAGCTTTCCACCGTCTGGCCCTGGCGCGGCATTATCACAGCTTCCGCCATCTCTTATCCTCCAAAAATTTGTTATTATTTTTCATTAGATGTTATTTTATAACACCATTATTTTATCAATTAAACACGCTATTGTCAAGATATAATGAAAAAAGGGTCAAATGTTAAATCTTTCGGAAAAAAAGTAAAATTTGGCAGACAAAAAACCCTATGGGAGCGCTCATAGGGTTTTGATAAGTCAAGATGGGTTTCAGTATTTCAGCTGTTTATATATATAAGGATATCCCCCTTCTTTATGTCCTTGCGCTTTTCCGCGGCGGCGTCAATCCTCACCCGGCCCATGTTGCCCAGCGAGATGATTAAAAATTCCTGTACGGCGTCGCATATCTGCTCATAGTGCAGGGTGTCCCGCCATCCTTCTCCCGATAGATAGTATGCGGTAAACAGCGCGTTGAGCAATTTGTCCGTCATGTCCTGCTCGAGGTCGTACAGCGAGCAGGAGACGCGGCGCGCGCTGAATGCCCCGCCCTCGTCGTCCACCTCAAAAACGTAGCAAAAATACAGGTCGTCGCAAATCTGGTATGTAGGAAAGCCGAAATTATGGAAAACCTTATCCCTTATGTTCTCGATGTTTACGTCCACAATGGCGCGCAGGAACTGCCTGCCCTCTTCCTCGTAGAGGGTAACGCTCCTCGCGCTTATCGCATCCTCTCCGCAAAGCCTGCGCACTGCCTCAAACTGCTCCTGCCTTTGCTCTATCAAGTCATCAAGCAAGAGGCAGAGCTGTCTGTCGGTGAGAAAATATTTTACTTCTTGCCGCCCGCGCAGAAGATCGCCGCCGTTTGAAATACCGTTTCCCTCATAGAATTCGCTCAGAGCCGCCCTGTCGGCTTTTTTGGGCGCGTTCTTGTTTATGCGGAGCTCATCGGGGGAAGTTACCTTTTGCAGCACTCCCATGAGATCCATCACGGTCATATCCGAAAAGCCCAGCTCATCGAGGTCGATGTCTTCGGCGAACGCCTCGGGGCTTAAATCCTTTATCTTGAGCGTGCTCGCGAAAATAAGGGCAACTATGAACGACACGAGCACCATGCCGAAGTACAGCGAAAAGAGGTATATAGATATCCTGCGCTTTTTTACACCTTTCATAAATTTTCTTGCCCGACGCAATTAATTTGACAAACGGCGCACCGTGCAATATAATATTTAAGCTATAAGTATGCACCCATAGCTCAATTGGATAGAGCATTTGACTACGGATCAAAAGGCTTGGGGTTCGAATCCCTATGGGTGCGCCAAACAAAAAACCACTATGAGAGTGGTTTTTTGTTTACTTTAATTATACTATATTTTTTATAATAATACAAACCCCTAAAAAAGTCTTTTTGGCAAAACGGCTTCCGCATTTCAGCTTTAGCACTTCTTGGTCCTGCTCCTGAAGATGAGCGAGAAAATGTAGGCAAAAAAGATTGCGGAGTCTATGCCGATCGTAACCGCCTTAAAGCCGCCCGAAATGGCCTCGAGAAAGCCGATTTTCGCCCCTTCCATTGCGCCCTTGGCGAGGCTGTAGCCAAAGCCTATTATGGGAATGGTCGCACCGGCGTTTCCAAAATCTACCACTGCCTGGTAGACGCCGACAGCCTGCAAAATCACCCCGAGTACCAAAAAGAGTACCAAAATCCTTGCCGGCGTCAACTTGGTGTAGTTTATGAGAAGCTGCCCGATCAGGCAGAGCGCCCCTCCCGTCGCGAAGACCGCAAGGTATTTCAATATCGTCGAGATTATCCCTTCCATTTTCTCACCCCTTTCAGTAATTCGGCGCATGTATGGCCACGGAATGCGCTATGCCCGGTATGGAGTCACCCTGGAAGGTGGCCGTGGGGCTCAAAAGCGCTCCCGTTGCCACAAACAGTATTCTTCTGTATTCGCCTTTTAATAGTTTGTCGAAAAGGAAGCAGTTGAACACTAAGGCGGACGCCGCCGCCCCGCTTCCCCCCTGGTGGAGCCTGGGCTTGTGCGTGTAAATCTCCGCGCCGCAGTCCATGTGCATTCCGCCTATGTCGTAGCCTTTTTCGGCCAAAAGGTCAATCAAAATGTTGCTACCGAGAATGCCCAAATCCCCCGTTACTATCTTGTCGTAATCGGATAGGGTCAGCCCGGTCTCCTTGAAGTGATGGTAAATGGTATCGGCGCACGCTGGTGCCATCGCAGCACCCATGTTGTTTGTATCCTCTATTCCGTAGTCCACCACCCTGCCTATTGTGGCGTATTTCAAGTAGGGGTATTTCTTTTCCTTGGACTTTGAGATTAGGCATGCGCCTGAGCCGGACACCGTCCATTGTGAACCCGGCGTCCTCATCGTGCCGAGTTCCAGCGGAAACCTGTACTGGCGCTCGGCGCTTGAGAAATGGCTGGATGTGCAGCAGATGGCGTTTTTCCTAAAGCCCGAATCCACCATCGCCGCGGCGATGAGCATGGCCTCGACGTAAGTGGCGCACGCGCTGTAAATTCCGAGGTATGGTATGGAAAACTGCCTTATGGCGTAGGACGTGGAGATAATCTGATTTAACAGGTCGCCGCCTATGAACACGTCGACGTCGGCGGAGTTGAGCTTTGATTTCTCAAGCACGTTTTTTATGACAAAGACCATCATCTCCCTTTCGGCCTTCTCGAACGTGTCCTGGCCAAAGGTGTCGTCGGTGAGATAATATTTAAAATAGTTCTTGAACGGCCCGTCCATCTCTTGCGGACCCGCTATGGCGGAGGTCTCTATGACCTCCGGCCTGTTTTGGTATTCGAACGTGTGTCTTCCTATCCGCATAGCCTTAGCCACCTATTATGAGATATATTATGCCTACGATCACGGAACACACAATGCCCGTAACGATAATAGGGCCCGCCACGACAAACATCTTGCTCTCTATTCCGTAAATTACCCCCTCAGACTTGTACTCTATGGCGGGGGAAGTGACGGAGTTGGCAAAGCCCGTAATGGGCACGATTGAGCCCGCGCCCGCAAATTTTCCTATGTCGTCGTATACGCCGATAGCCGTCAAAAACGAGCCTAAAAAGATCATTATCAGCGTTACGTAGCTGTTTACGGCATCCCGCTCGAGATAGGGAAAGAGCGCCCTTATCACGTCGTGGATGATTTGGCCTATTATGCAGATTATGCCGCCCACAACAAAGGCCATAATCAGGGTCTTTAAATGGTTTGTCCGCGGCATAATGTTGTGGACATATTCTTTATAAGCCTTGTTGTCGAAATTCTGGCGCTGCATTTTTTTCCTCCTTGCTAGAAATGGTCTTTACGCGCTCCTCGCGATCTTCAAGGTTTTTAAAAAAATTGAAGGGCCTCTCTTTTTGTCTCATCTGCTCCCTCTTTAAAAGGTAAATCAATATAATTATGCCTCTTTATAGATAAAAATATTCAAACAAAAAAATCCCATGGCAGGGGCAATGGGATAGCGGGATGCAAATTGTTATTCAGCGCAGGGTTCGCTTTCTTGCCTCAACGGGCAGGCGTAAAAAAACCCGCCTTGCCTATAATTTTATCACGCTGGCAAGGCGGGTTGCAACTATTAATAAACGCAATGCTTTAAGTCGTCCGCCTTCCGCCGCATAGCAAAAGGCGGACGCTTAAGGCGTAATAATCAAATGCCATCAATATAAATAAAACCTTTTTTCCTTAAAAGTTTGAGCTTGTCAATCAGATGCTTTTCAGGCACGCCCTTGCCTTTTTCACAAAGTCGCAAATGCGGCGTCAAGCTCTTTATGATAAATTATACCACAAGTTTGCCGTCGTTACAATATCTTTTTTTTTATGGCGCATACAGACGCGCGAAGTTTCCCGTCCAAGGTGCTTGCGGCAAAGATTTTGCGCATCAATAGTTATAATCCTTTCTGTACCTGTCAAAATGGAATCTGACCCTGCTCACAAACCTCTCGGTTTCCTCAAAGGGTATCTGCCTTAAGGTTTTCCCGTCGTCGGAGAAGAGGGAGAGCCACCTTGAGACGTTTCCCTCGCCCGCATTGTATGCCGCGAGGACGGTCTCAAGAGTAGCAAATTTGTCAAAGAGATAGGAGAGATAATAAGTGCCGAACCTAATGTTGATGTCGCTGTCGAACAGGTCCTCTTCAGAAAACTCCACGCCGAGTTTGTCCGAGACAAAGAGCGCCGTCGAGGGCAGAAGCTGCATTAGCCCCACCGCCCCCTTTGACGAGATGGCGTTTTCGTCAAAGTCGCTCTCCGCCTTGATGACCGCCAGCACAAGGTTGGCGTCCACGCCGTACATGAAGCTGTATTTATACACGCTCCCGCTGTAAAGCTGGATGGCTCGCCGTTCCCTTGCCATCTCGTTGCATTGGTGAATGCCTATCAGGATGATGAACAGCATCAGCAAGGCAAATAAGGCGTAGAAGGCCTTTTTCATCGCCCGCGCAAAGAGTCCAGTGCTCGCTCAACCTGCACCTTAAACTCCTCCGAAGAATTGTTATATAATACATTATGTGCAAGATGAGCTTTTTCTGCGTGGTTTACCTGATTTTTTATCCTCTTTTGTACTTCTTCCCTGCCGGAGCCATCCCTTGCCATTGTGCGAGCAATCCTGACCTCCTCGTCGGCAAGCACCAGCCACACGTAGTCGAACCTGTCCTGCCAGCCCAGCTCAAACAGCAGCGGAATGAGCACGAACACGAGCTCATCCTCTTCGTGCTCCTTAAGCTGCCGGGAAAGCTCCCGCTCTATGATGGGATGGAGGATGGAATTTAACAGGCGCAGCTTGCTCTCGTCGGAAAAAACGATGGAGGCGAGCTTTTTCCTGTCGAGGTTTCCGTCCCCGTCGAGAATTCCATCGCCGAAATTTTCAACTACAGCTGCGTAGCCCGGCCTCCCCTTCTCGCACACCTGCCTCGATATAGTGTCGGCGTCAATAACCGTGTAGCCCTTTTGGCGCAGGATTTGCCCCAAGAAACTCTTTCCGCTGCCGATCCCGCCCGTGACCGCTACAGTCTTACTTCGCCTCATACCAGTTTTTACCCCAGCTCACGCTCACTTTCAAGGGAATTTTTAGCTTCATCACGTTCTCCATCTCGTGCTTTACTATCTCTACTGCCTTGTCCTTTTCGCACATGGGGGCGTCGAGGATTATCTCGTCGTGCACCTGCAGAATAAGTTTCGTGCGCATGTTTTCTTCCTTCAGGCGCCTGAAAACCCTTATCATAACCATCTTGATGAGGTCCGCCGCGCTTCCCTGCAGAGGCATGTTCATCGCCGCCCTCTCGCCGAAGCTCCTCACATGGTAATTGGGCGACTTGAGCTCGGGAATATAGCGCCTCCTGCCCGTTATCGTCATGGCGTAGCCGTGCTCCCTGGCAAACCTCACGTTCTCGTTCATGTATTCCTTTACTTTGGAATATTTTTCAAAATACTTCTCTATATAAACCCTTGCACGTGAAGGCGCTATGCCGAGCTGGTTTGCCAGACCGAAGTTGCTTATCCCGTAAATGATGCCGAAGTTGACCGCCTTTGCGCTGCGGCGCATCTCAGGGGTGACCTTTTCGGGCGGCACATTGAAAACCTGCGAGGCTGTTATGGCGTGGATGTCCTGCTCGTTATTGAACGCCCAAACCAGCGTCTCGTCGCCCGAAAAATAGGCGAGCAGCCGAAGCTCTATCTGGGAGTAGTCTGCGGAAATGAGGATGTTATCCTTTTCGCGCGGGATGAAGATGCGCCTCAATTCCCTGCCGTCTTCGTCGCGCACGGGAATATTTTGCAGGTTGGGTTCGACGCTGGAAATCCTTCCCGTCGATGTCTGCGCCTGCTTAAATTCGGTGTGGACCATGTCGCCCGCGCGCACTATGCCGCCGATGCCATCAATGTAGGTTCCCTTGAGCTTTGACACCGTCCTGTACCTGATAATCAATGGGATGATCTCGTGTTGGCCCGCGAGCGACAGCAGCACCTCGAAATCGGTGGAAAGCCCGCTCTTGGTCTTTTTGCCTGAGCTCAATTGCAGCTTCTCAAACAGTATTTTCGAAAGCTGTTTGGGGGAATTGAGGTTAAACTGCTCCCCCGCAAGACGGTAAATCTCGTCAGTGAGCAGTTCCAGTTCCCGCTCAAACCTTTTAGAAAGCTCTCTCAGCTCGTCCATATCCACTTTAAAGCCCGACAGCTCCATGTCACGCAAAATGAAGATGAGGGGAAACTCGATTTCCCTGTAAAGCCGCAGCAGGTTGTCCCGCTCCAGCTTGGCAAGCAGCCGCTCTCTCATGTCGTAAAGGGCAAAGGCGGGGCTTTCCTTTGGGTATCCTTCGGCGGACATAATCTTGCCAAAATCGTATGCGCCTTCCTTTGAGGAGGAGAGGTAGTTCATAATGCACACGTCGTCGCAGGGGTTCGCCACTCGGGCGCCGTAAGGCTCCAGCCTGTGAAGCACGCTCTTTATATCGAAAAGAATTATGCTCTTGCCCTCGTCCTCAAGTATGGGCTTTAGATAATTCAATGCCTTATCAAAGGAAATGGCGTCGGGCAGGATTGTGTCGGATATGGGGATGACGTATTCGGTTGGGCCGTCGCAAAGGTTTATTGAGGAAGAAAAAAATACGGCGAGCCTCTCTTTGCCCATAAGTTTCTCAACCGCTGATGACAGCTCTGCCTCGTCACTTATAACTATGATCTGGGCGGCTGGCATCTGGCTGTGCCCCAGGCGCGCGCCCTCGCTGATAAAGATATGCTCTTTTTCGAGGAGCGACTTAAAGCCCGACTTTTTAAAGGCCTGCCTGACCTCGTCGGGGAAAGGGTACATGTAGGTGTAACTCTCTATCTCTTGGCAGCAGCTACAATCCGTGCGGATGGTGGCAAGCTCCCTCGAGAGGTACGCCGCTTCCCTGCCCTCGAGCAGCTTTTCCCTTAATTTGCCGGGGATTTCGTCAATGTTTTTATAAATGCTTTCCAGGTCGCCGTATTTTTGCAGGAGTGAAAGCGCCGTCTTTTCGCCCACTCCCTTTACGCCGGGAATCTCGTCGGAAGGGTCGCCGCACAGCGCCTTGAAGTCAATGACCTGGCGCGGAGTAAGGCCGAACAGCTCCATGATGTTGTTTTTGTCCACTGCCTGAATTTTCGAGAGCCCGCGCTTTGTCAAAAACACCGTGGTGCTGTCATCGACAAGCTGCAGGGCGTCGCGGTCGCCCGTTATTATCACTGTCTGTTCGGGAAACCTTTTAGAAAGGGTACCTATTATGTCGTCGGCCTCAAAGCCCTCTTCCTCGAGGATGGCGATTCCCATGGCGTTAAGCAGTTCCTTTAAGAGCGGGAGCTGGCTCGCGAGATCGTCGGGCATTCCCTTTCTCGAAGCCTTATACCCTTCATACAGGCCGTGGCGAAAGGTCTTTGTTTTCATGTCAAATGCCACCGCAAGGTAAGCGGGCTTGTACTCGGTTATGAGCTTGAGCAATATGTTTGTGAAAGCGTACACCGCGTTGGTCATCTGCCCCTCGCTGTTAGTAAGGGGCGGCGTGGCGTAAAACGCCCTGTTTATAAGGCTGTTTCCATCAATAATAAAGAATTTTCCCATTAAAACCCTCTCTTTTCACTGAAAAACTCTTATGTTCTTTGATTGCCCCGGCAAAAGCCCCATTTCGGCGCCTTCTTCAAAAAGCGCCTCTCTATATTTACGGCACTGCCTTGCCTTTTTTATTATAACCTCATAACGATTTATTTACAACAGAAAAAATAAAAATAGGCGCGAACGGAAATTCCATCGCGCCAAAATGGTGCCGGCGAAGGGACTCGAACCCCCATGTCATCGCTGACAGCGGATTTTGAGTCCGCCGCGTCTGCCAGTTCCACCACGCCGGCATAGTTTTCGCTTAACTATATTACCACAAAAAGCGAAAACTTGCAACTTAATGGAGATATTTGTATCGAAGACTAAATTATAAACTATGTTTTTCGCAATAAGCCTTCGCAAACCAAGGCGGCCTTCTGCATTTTCCTTCCACTGTGACAGGCGAAGGGAATAAAACTACTCGGTTTTTTGCTTGAATTCTTGTTAAGGATTACCTTTTCTTTATTGCGGACAGCGTTTACAGCGAGCAGGTTTTTGGTTATGCTCGTTTTTTTACGGCAATGAGAAGGGCTGCCCATCCTTTCCGGCTGAGACGCAACGTTATGTTCGCGGCATCCTTATTCTATAAAAGCGTTATAACCAAACAAAATCTGGTTGCTAAATCAGCTATTGTCTGGGATTATAGACTTTCACGTCGAAGCTGCCGGCGATAATGTTTCTCGCCTCTTTTAAATCCTTTATCTCGCCGAGCGCTATCAAGGCAACCGCGACGTTGCCTATGGCCGTAGCCTCGATGGGGCCTGCGATGACGCTTACGCCGCACTTGTCGGCGGTGAGCTGGCAAAGCAGCTCGGCATTGGCTCCCCCGCCGATTAAGTTTATGGTGTTGTATTTGATGCCCGTAAGCTCAGATATCATGTCCAGGGTCTTTTTGTATTTTACGGCAAGGCTCTCGTAAATGCACATCGCCACCTCGCCCACCGTCTTTGGCACAGGGAAGCTGTTTTCCTCGCAATACCTGGCTATTTTTTGAGGCATGTTGCCGGGCTTATCAAATTCGCTGTAGTCGCAATCAATATAAAACTTACCGGTAGGAACCTGCCTCGCCTGCTCCATTATCTCCCCAAAGGAAAGGTTCGTGCCTTTGCGCTGCCACTGCCTGCGCGACTCCTGTATGAGCCACAGCCCCATAATGTTCTTAAGCAGGCGGACAGTCCTGCCGTAGCCGCCCTCGTTGGTAAACTGGAAACGGTAGGCGGCATCGTTGATGACGGGCTTTTTTGCCTCCGTGCCAAAGAGCGACCAGGTGCCGCAGCTTATGTAGATGAAATCGTCATCCCTTGCGGGAACCGCCGCCACGGCTGAGGCGGTATCGTGGCCACAAACCGAAATTACGGGTACCTTTTTACAGCCAAGTTCCTCGCAGATGGAATCCCTCAGGTAGCCGTTTATCGTGCCCGGCTCGCAGATGTCAGTGAGGATGGATGGGGGTATTCCCATCCTGTCCAAAAGCTCTCTGTCCCAATTGCTCGTCTCGGCATTTATCATCTGGCTCGTGGAAGCTATGGTGTACTCGGTCTTCTTCTCCCCCGTGAGGAAACACGCAAAAAGGTCAGGCATAAAGAGCATCTTGTCGGCTTGTTCGAGAAGATAAGGCTTGTATTTTTTAAGGTAAAACAGCTGGAAAAGGGTGTTGAACCTCAAAAACTGTATGCCCGTCCTGGCGTAAAGCTCTTCTTTGGGTATTATCTCAAACGCCTCGTCCATTATGCCATCCGTCCTCACGTCGCGGTAATGGACTGGATTTTGAATTAAGTGGCCCTCTTTGTCAAGCAGGCCAAAATCAACCCCCCAGGTATCAATGCTTATCGCGTCAAAACCCCCGCTGTTTTGCGCCTTCACAATGGCTTGCTTAACCTCAAAAAGCAGCCTCAACACGTCCCAGTAAAGCACGCCGTTGACCTCGACGGGGTCGTTGGGGAACCTGTGAATTTCGCTCATTTCGATTTTGCCGCTATTAAGCGCCGCTATCATCGCCCTGCCGCTCGACGCGCCGAAATCAAAAGCCAAAACCCTTTTCATAGATATACCTCTTTCTTATCGTGATATTAATAATAATGATACTTTAAAAAACCGCAAAAATCAAGATATAAACAAAAATGGCCGCAATTTTAAATTGGCCCGGGGGAATTTTTCATAAAAACTTTGACAATAATTTTTTTTTATGCTACCATATTAAAGCGATTTAGCACGTGGAGAAGTACCCAAGTGGTTAAGGGGCTCCCCTGCTAAGGGAGTAGATCGTGAAGAACGGTGCGAGGGTTCAAGTCCCTCCTTCTCCGCCAGACCTCGTCCGAAAAGTCCGGTTTTTGCCGGACTTTTGGCATGTTTTTGGACATTTTTGAAGGGTTTTTGGGAATCTTTTAAATTGGAAAAATGAGGATAAAGGAATTCTATCCCTT
>JAAYQN010000064.1 GCA_012519285.1 Clostridiales bacterium | reverse complement strand
GAGGGGGGCGGAAGGCCTTTTACTCCCCTCAAGCTGAGTACGAAATACATTAAATTTAAGGAGAACTTTTAAATGGACAATTTAGGATTGATTTTTGCCATCGCAGGCGCAGTTATGTCGGTTTTTCTGGCAGGCCTCGGCTCCGCCAAGGGAGTCGGAATGGTGGGCGAGGCGGCAGCGGGAGTTGTCAGAGAAGACCCATCAAAGTTCGGCAAGATGATAATCCTCCAGCTGCTTCCGGGAACGCAGGGTCTGTACGGGCTCATCGCGGCAATTATCCTGTTCTCGCAGATAGGGCTGCTCGGCGGCAATCCCGCAAGCCTCACCCTTGCGCAAGGCCTCATGTATTTTATCGCGTGCCTTCCCATCACCATTGTGGGATACTTTTCGGCTCTATATCAGGCGAGGGCGGCGATCGCCGGCGTCAATATAGTGGCGAAAAAGCCGGACCATAGCGGAAAGGCGCTTTCCATTTCCGCTATGGTCGAGACATACGCCATACTCGCTCTGCTCATCTCAATTCTCGCGATAATCTTCATCAAATAAAATGTCGGGCCTTGAGAAAATCATACAAAAGATAGAAGAGGACGGCAAGGCGACCTGCGCCTCGATAGTCTCTGAAGCCGGGAGGAAAGCAGGGGAAATCCTGCAGTCGGCGCGGGAGGAGGGGGAAAGGCTAAAGGCAGAGCGCCTGCTAAAAGCCCAGAAAAGGTGCGAGTTCGAGGTCGAGCTCGCTCGCTCAAGGGTGGAGACCGAGCGAAAAAAGGCAGCGCTTTCCGAAAAGGTCAAGATAATAGACGAGGTAATAGCGCAGGCTCTTGGCGCGCTAAAAAACCTTCCTTCGGAAGAATATTTTTTCGCAATCAAAAAGCTTGCCCAACAATACGCATTTTCCGGCAGGGGCGCCATGCTGCTCTCAAAAGCGGACCTGGAGCGGCTCCCCAAAGGGTTTGAGGATGAGCTCAATAAAAGCCTTGGCGATGGTAAAAGCCTGTATGTCGCTAAGCAGCCCGCGGACATCGATGGCGGCTTTATCCTGTCTTATGAGGGCATCGAGCAGAATTGCACCTTTGAGGCGCTGCTTGAGGACAACCTCGACGAGATAAAGGACGCCGTCTCGCAAATCCTGTTTTCGGGAGAGAGCGCATGAGGGACACCGAATACGCCCACGCCGTCGCAGTAATAAGGGCAAACGAGAACAAACTCCTCACGAGGGCAGACCTCGACGCTCTGGCGCTTGCCGAAAGCTACCAGGCAGCGCTGCAGTGGCTGGAGAGCAAGGGCTGGAAGATTGCGGGCGCCGACCCCGACAGACACCTCGACGAGAGGCTGAACGAGAGCTGGCGCCTAATCTGCGAGGTGGCGCCGGACAGGGAAGTTTTGAGCTTTCTCACGGTGCCCAACGATTTTCACAACGCCAAAGCCGCTTTAAAATCTTTTTTTTCGGGCAGCGAGGCGAGGTTCGTCTCGCCTTATTCGGTGGAGCCAAGCCTCTTTAAAGAGACGCTGGTAGATAAGGAAAAGCTGGGGCTGCTCCCATCCTACCTCGCAGCTGCCCTCAAAAAGGCTCACGAGGCGCTTTCGCAGACTATGGACGGTCAGCTCGCGGAAGCCATCCTCGACGCCGCGGCGCTCGATACGCTGAGGCGAAAGGGCGAGGCGACGGGCAGCGTCTTAATAAGGGGTATCTGCGAGATGACCTGCGCCTTTGCTGATATAAAGATTTGTTTCCGCGCCATAATGACAAAAAAGGGCGGGGATTTTCTGGACATCGCTCTGTGCGGCACCGACTCGCTTCCCAAGCGGGCGCTCATGGACGCGGCCCAAGGAGGCCTTGACGGGCTGTTTGAGCTATTAAGGGACGGCCCGTACGGGGATGCGGCGGAAAAGCTAAAGGTTTCCCTTGCCGAATACGAGCGCTTTTGCGACGATCGGATCATAGAATACGCCAAAATCGCCAAGCTCTCAAGCTTCGGCCCCGAGCCACTGGTAGCGTATTTTCTGGCAAGGCAAAGCGAGGTAAAAAACGTGAGGATAATCCTCGCCTGCAAGAGGAGCGGGATGCCTTTGGCAGCCATAAGGGAGAGGGAGAGGATGCTCTATGTATAAGATAGCAGCGATAGGCGACAAGGACAGCGTTGGCGGCCTTGCAGCGCTGGGCATGCACGTCTTCCCCGTGGAAGACGGCCAGGCGGCGAAGGAGCTTCTCAGAAAGCTCGCGGAAGGCGGCTACGCCATTATCTATATAACCGAAAAGCTCGCAAGCCAGATCCCAGCCGAGATGGATTGGTTCAGCGAGGCGTTTTCCCCCGCGGTAATCCCCATTCCCGGCGTTTCGGGAAACACCGGCATGGGCCTTGAGAGGATCAGCTCCATGGTGGAAAAGGCCGTGGGCGTAGACATTTTTAAATAGGTAAAAAATTTTAAGCATATAATTTTTTTCATTATGAAAACGGTTTTAACGAGAAAGTATTTATATAAGCGGGCAAAAATTTTGCAAAGCCGTGAACAGTTTTTCCACGAGGTGTTTAAATGAGCGGTAGGATAGCAAAGGTTTCCGGCCCTTTGGTGGTGGCTGAGGGTATGAAAGACGCCGGCATGTACGACATGGTCCGCGTCAGCCGCCTCGGGCTGATAGGAGAGATAATAGAGATGCGCGGCGGCAGGGCCTCGATACAGGTTTACGAGGAGACGTCGGGGCTGGGCCCGGGCGAGACAGTAGAGAGCACTGGCCAGCCACTTTCCGTGGAGCTGGGCCCCGGCCTTATCGGCAGCATCTTTGACGGAATACAGCGCCCCCTCGACGAGGTGATGAAGGTGTTGGGGCACAACCTCTCGCGCGGCATAAGCATCCCCGCGCTCAAGAGAGATAAAAAGTGGAAATTTGTCCCCGCCGTAAAGGCAGGAGACCGCGTATCTTCGGGCGACATAATCGGCACCGTTCAGGAGACCGAGGTGGTGTGCCACAGGATAATGGTGCCCTACGAGATAAGCGGCAGGGTGGAGAGCGTCCAAGAGGGAGAGTTTACCGTCACCGATACCGTCGCCGTAATCGACACGGGCAAGGAAAAGAAGGAGCTTAAGCTCATGCAGAGGTGGCCGGTGAGAAAGGGCAGGCCATACCTGAGGAAGCTGCCGCCCGAAAAGCCCCTGGTCACCGGGCAGAGGGTGATCGACTGCCTCTTTCCCATAGCGAAGGGCGGCGTGGCGGCAATACCAGGCCCCTTCGGCAGCGGCAAGACCGTAACCCAGCACCAGCTCGCCAAGTGGGCGGAGGCTGACATAGTGGTCTACATCGGCTGCGGCGAGAGGGGAAACGAGATGACCAGCGTTCTGAACGAGTTTCCTCAGCTGATAGACCCGCACACAGGAAGGTCGCTCATGGAGAGGACGGTGCTCATCGCCAACACTTCCGACATGCCGGTCGCGGCGCGCGAGGCATCCATTTACACGGGGATTACCATCGCCGAATACTTCCGCGACATGGGCTATTCCGTGGCGTTGATGGCGGACTCCACATCCCGCTGGGCGGAAGCGCTCAGGGAGATGTCGGGAAGGCTCGAGGAGATGCCGGGCGAGGAAGGCTATCCGGCGTACCTGGGCAGCCGCCTCGCGCAGTTCTACGAGCGCGCGGGAAGGGTGGAAACCCTCGGCGGCAGGGAAGGCTCGCTCACGGCTATCGGCGCCGTTTCCCCGCCGGGCGGCGACATTTCCGAGCCCGTCTCGCAGGCAACGCTCCGCATCGTAAAGGTCTTCTGGGGCCTCGACGCAAACCTCGCATATAAGAGGCATTTTCCCGCGATAAACTGGCTTATCAGCTATTCGCTTTACTTGGACAGCCTCGGCAAATGGTACGAGGAGAACGTGGATAAGGACTGGGTAAAGTTTCGCGAGAGGATGATGGCCCTGCTTCATGATGAGGCTCAGCTTGAGGAAATCGTAAAGCTCATCGGCATGGACGCCCTTTCAAAATACGACAGGTTGAAGATGGAGGCGGCGCGCTCAATAAGGGAGGATTTCCTGCACCAGCTCGCCTTCCACGAGGTGGATACCTATACCAGTTTACGAAAGCAGCTCCTGATGATAAAGCTCATTTTAGCCTACTACGACTTGTGCAGGCAGGCGCTTGCCGAGGGCGCCGACATAGAGAAGCTCGCCCTCCTTCCCGTAAGGGAGAGGATAGGCAGGCTCAAGTACTGCAAGGAGCAGGAAGCCGAGCAAGAATACTCCGGCACGCTCGAGCAGCTGCGCCACCAGATAAAAGAGGCATTTGCCAAGGAGGACTATTGATGCCGGTAGAATACAGGACCATACAGGAGGTCGCGGGACCCTTGATGCTGGTCCGCGACGTTCAAAACGTAACATACAACGAGCTGGGCGAGATAATCCTCTCGAACGGGGAGAAGAGGCGGTGCAGGGTGCTGGAGGTTGACGGCACCAACGCGCTGGTGCAGCTGTTTGAGAGTTCGACGGGTATAAACCTTTTCGACAGCAAGATAAGGTTTTTGGGCAGGCAAATGGAGCTCGGCGTGTCGGCCGACATGCTGGGAAGGGTGTTCAACGGCCTTGGAAGGCCCATAGACGGCGGCCCTGAGCTTATTCCCGAAAAGCGCCTCGACGTCAACGGCATCCCCATAAACCCCGTGGCGAGGCAATACCCCGAGGAATTCATAGAAACGGGAATTTCCGCAATCGACGGGCTCAACACCCTCGTCAGGGGGCAGAAGCTGCCCATCTTCTCGGCGAGCGGTCTTCCTCACGCCATGCTGGCGGCGCAGATAGCGAGGCAGGCCAAGGTTCGCGGCAAAGACGAGAAGTTCGCGGTGGTCTTTGCCGCCATAGGGATAACCTTTGAGGAAGCGCACTTTTTCATAAACAGCTTCAGGGAGACGGGGGCAATCGACAGGTCGGTGCTCTTTGTAAACCTCGCAAACGACCCGCCCATCGAGAGGCTCGCCACGCCCAAGATGGCGCTCACCGCGGCGGAGTACCTCGCCTTTGATAAGGACATGCACGTTCTCGTCATCCTCACCGACATAACCAATTACGCCGACGCCCTGCGAGAGGTGTCTGCGGCAAAGAAAGAGGTGCCGGGAAGGAGGGGATACCCAGGCTACATGTACACCGACCTTGCCACAATCTACGAGCGCGCGGGCAGGAAGAAGGGCAAAAAGGGCAGCATAACCATGATCCCCATCCTCACAATGCCAGAGGATGACAAGACGCACCCCATCCCCGACCTTACGGGCTACATTACCGAGGGGCAAATTATCCTAAGCCGCGATCTTTACCGAAAGGGCATAACACCACCCATCGACGTTCTGCCATCGCTCTCGAGGCTAAAAGACAGGGGAATAGGCAAGGGCAAGACCAGAGATGACCACAGCGACACCATGAACCAGCTTTTCTCCGCCTACGCGAGGGGAAAAGACTGCAAGGAGCTGATGGTCATTCTGGGCGAGTCTGCGCTCACCGAGACCGACAAGCTCTACGCCAAATTCGCAGACGAGTTTGAGCGTCAGTACGTTTCGCAGGGCTATAGCGAAAACAGGAGCATAGAGCAGACGCTCGACATCGGCTGGAAGCTGCTCAGGATACTGCCGAGGAGCGAGCTTAAGAGGATTAAGGTAGAATACCTTGACAAATACTACGGCGAGGTGGAAGGTGGCCAGGATTAATGTCAACCCTACGAGGATGGAGCTTACCAACCTTAAGAGAAAGCTCGTTACCGCCATGCGCGGGCACAAGCTTCTCAAGGACAAGCGGGACGAGCTCATGAGCCGCTTCCTCGAGCTGATAAGGGAAAACAAGAGCCTGCGCCTCGAGGTGGAGAGGGCGCTCATCGAGGCGGGCAGCCACATGGCTGTGGTAAAAAGCCTTATGAGCGACGCCGCGCTGGACGTCGCGCTCATGCTCCCCAAGCAGGAGATGCAGGTTGAGATCGAAAAAAAGAACGTCATGAGCGTTGACATCCCCGTCTACAAGGCCTCTTTCAAAGCAGGGGGCGAGGGTGACATATACTCTTACGGCTACGCCTTCACCCCGGGAGACCTCGACGCCGCCATAAAGAAGCTCTACGACATATTCCCCAAGATGGTGCGCCTGGCTGAGGTAGAAAAATCCTGCCAGCTGCTCGCCGCGGAGATAGAAAAGACCCGCCGCAGGGTAAACGCCTTAGAGCACGTCATGATACCACAGTACATGGAAACCATAAGGTACATCAAATTCAAGCTCGACGAAAACGAGCGCGGTACCATTACCAGGTTGATGAAGGTAAAAGACATGATGCTCGAGCAGGCGCATAAATATAAAGAAAGGCTTATGGGGAAGGAATAAAATTTTGGCGAAAAACATTATCTTGCTTTTTGAGCCGCGATAATCTTCGCGGCTTTTTTATTTTGTGTGGAAAAACTTTTTGGCGTTTTGCAAGGAGCTTTCTTAGCGGCGCAAAAAAATGTTTAGAGGAACAAATCTAAAGCATTATTTCATATAATGCATTAATGTTATGTTATGGTTTTTCAAGAGGAAAAAGGCGATGGGTAATGTTTTTAGCGACAACGTAAATTTCGTAAACAGGAACGCGGGCAACCCGCAACAGCAACAGGGGAGCTCGAGGGAAATACTGCTCGCCTCAAACACCGGCGGAGCCGGCCCGCTGCCCATTACTGACTGCGCGCTAAACGCCCCCGTGAGCGTTGTCTCCACCTCAATAGACACGAGTCGGCTCAGGAGGGTGACCAACTTCCTGCTGTTTACCGCTCAGATCAGCCTCCCCGCGGGCGCCGTGGCCGCGCTGAGTTTTGAGATCTTAAGGAGCGTTGACGGCAGCGGCGTCAAGGTGGGCTCCACCTACACCTTTGAGGCCACTGCTGCGGCAGCCTTGTCGCAATCCTTTTCCTTCCAGTTCGCCGACGAGGACCTTGAGGGCGACAATTACACCTATTCCGTCCAGCTCTCGCCAAACTCCTCGGTTTCAGGCACCGCAGGCACTACCATAAACAATGCCACCCTAACCGTAATCGCCGTAAGAAGTTAAAGCCAAAGATTTATCGATGGAGGCTTAAGGGGGCAGGCGTTTTCGAGCAATTAGGTGAGACAAGTGCTGGGCGGTTTGGACAGCATTTTTCGCGCAAGGTTTAAATGGGTGAAAAAAGCAGCCGGAGTGCCGTCTGCCTTTATTGCAATTTCTATCGCTTTAGATGCAAAGTTTAGGGCAAGCACGCCCTATTTTTTTTGCCAAAGCGGCGCTGCCTTAAGCTATGCGGTATTTCTAAAGGTTTAAACAAAAGCGCAAACGCCTAAAAAGGCCTTACTCTTTTGTATAAAAATATTTTTTTGACAATTTTCGGCGCAAAATGTATAATATATCTATGGATTTGGCAGACAATTTCTTAAAGCTCATAAATGAAATAGAGCCCTCGGCTCTGGCGCTGTCGATTTTCGGAGTGCTGCTGGTAGCCATCTCTTTCGTGCGCTCCGCTCAGGCGGTGTGGGTAGCGAACGGCTCCCTGTGCCTTGCCGCATCCCTCGCCATAAGGATTCTGGGCGGGGGCGGGCTGGCGCAGGTATTCATAATGATATTCTTGCAGCTTCTCTTGATCACGCTGGCTTTTATCGCCACGACAAGGCTCTCTAAATACGGCTGGATAATACGCATGCCGCTGTCAAAGGTAGGCGAGGGAGTGATGGAGGTGGAATACCTCGATGACCGGGAGGAATGAGCCAATGCCGGCATGAATAGAATATAAGTATGGGAACTGTACTTAAAGGCATATCCCATATCTGCGGCATAGGGTACGACATAGCCTCGGGAGGCTTTAAGTGCTCATTTACCGAAAAGGGCGCTGAAGTCGAGGGCATACGCTCGCTCACTTCCTTTTCCCCTGAGCGCGTCGCTGTAAGCCTGAAGAGAGGAAGGCTTGAGATCGCGGGAGAAAACCTCTCAATCCGCGCGCTCAGCCGAGGCTACATAGCTATATGCGGTACGGTTTCCTCAATCTCTCTGTCGGAAGGCAGGGCATGAAGCTGATAAAGGGCTATACCGCCATAACGGTAAAGGGCTTAAACATAGAGAAACTGATAAACCGCCTCTCCAAAGAGGGCATTGCCATCTACCGCGCGAGCAGGCAGGAACACAAGAGGCTGGATTTTTGCGTTGAATACGCGAGCCGCCAAAAGGTGATTGCCTGTTTGGATAACTTATGCTATAATTACCAAATCGAGGGCGACAAGGGGCTACTGCCCCTCATCAGGCTTTTGCTCAAGAGGGCGGGGTTGGTGGCGGGCTGTTTGATCTTTGCCGCGGCGCTCTTTTTCTCCTCCCTCTTCGTCGCCGACGTCAGAGTGAGCGGCTGCGAGAGCATCGACCCGCTTGGCGTCGCCGAGTGCGCGAGGCAGGCGGGGGCTGCGGGCTTTTCCTTCAATAAGCCTTCCGCAAGGGAGATAGAGAAGAGGATTTATGAGAGCTTCGGCAACATCTCCTTCGTCTCCGCCTCGTACAAGGGGCTGGTGCTGCACATCGAGGTGGTGGAGGCACAGCCGGCCCCCGCGGTCATCGACAACAGCCCCAAAGATCTCGTCTCGCAGTTTGACGGGAAGATTAACCGCCTCATCGTCTATCAGGGCACCCCCCTCGTCAAGGCGGGCGACGCCGTCAAAAAGGGTCAGGTATTAATCGGCGGCTTTCGCGAAAAGCCCGGCGGGGAGAGGATACCGCTTCGGGCGATGGGCGAGGCTTACGGCGTGGTGGAGCTGGTATATACCGAGAGGTTTGAGTGCGTGCGGACTGAGCTTTCGAGGACGGGAAGGTTTGCCGAGCAGATATATATAGAGCTCTTCGGCCTCGCCTTTCCCGTAAAGAGGCCGGACGCCGGGTACGCCACCTTCGAGGAGGAGACCGAAAGCTGCTTCATCTTCTTCAACAACTTCCTGCCCGCGAGGCTGGTCACGGTGAGGCGCTACGAGACCGAACCCGTGACGGTGAGGGAAGATTTTGAAAAGGTCAAAAAGGTGCTGGTCGAGGAGGCGCAAAGGAAGGCGCTCGAGCAGGCTGAAAAAGAGGGCAGGGTGCTTGGCAGCAGCGTTTCCATACGGGATGAGGGAGACATAAAATACATTGAGGTTACGTTAAGCGTAGAAAAATCATTATTGATAAACGGAGAATGATATTGACGGAAACTTTAAAAGTTGACGGGATGGATGCCGTTATAAAGCTTTTCGGCAACTTTGACGAGAACGTCAAGGTGCTCACTTCGGAATTCGGCACACAGATAGCCTTGAGCGACAACAAGCTGCAGATTACGGGCGACAACGCCCCTCTTTGCAAGGAGGTAGCCGAAAAGCTGCTGGAGCTGATATACAGGGGAGAAGAGATTGACAGGGGCAAGATAAGGTATTTGGCCGAGCTGGCGCGCGAGGACAAGCTCGCCGAATACGAGGAGCTCGACGAGGGCATAGTGGCAATCAACGTGCGCGGGAAACCGATAAAATGCAAGACCATCGGCCAGAAAAAATATGTACAAGCCATAAGGGACAACCATATAGTTCTCTCAATAGGCCCCGCGGGAACGGGAAAGACTTATCTTGCGGTGGCGCTCGCGGTCTCCGCCTATAAGAAAAAGCAGGTTGAAAAGATAATCCTCACCCGCCCCGCGGTGGAGGCGGGTGAAAAGCTGGGCTTTTTGCCGGGCGACCTTCAGAACAAGGTCGACCCATACCTGCGGCCGCTCTACGACGCGCTGGGGGACATGCTCGGCGTCGAAAATTACCAAAAGCTCATTGAGAGGCAGGTCATCGAGGTGGCTCCCCTCGCGTACATGAGGGGTAGGACGCTGAACTCCGCCTTTATCATACTCGACGAGGCGCAGAACACCACGAAGGAGCAGATGAAGATGTTTCTCACGAGGATCGGCGAGGGCAGCAAGATGGTTGTAAACGGCGACCTGACGCAGATCGACCTTCCCGAAGGCAAAAAGAGCGGCCTGCTCCATGCGAGCGAAGTGCTGGCGGGCGTTCCCGGGATAGCCATAGCGAAGCTCACCCACAAGGACGTGGTGCGCCACGAGCTCGTCATGAACATAATAAAGGCCTACAACGAGTACAACAGGATGGCGCGCAGCAAGACGCTGTGGATGAAAAAATAGGCGGGATCTCTAATATGTGGCGCGGTTTTGCGCACATTATTAAAGGCGAGCGCTTTTGATGTTATGCAAAAGGAAAACCTTATAAAACTCAATATCAGGCAGAAGGCGTCTGCGGCTCTAATCTTGCTGCTCATGGTGATAGCCCTGTCGGCAATGTTTCTGTTAAACGCCGACGGAAAGGCGCTGCTTGCCGCCCCGGACAAGGCGGCGGCGGTGCTGGCTGCCCTGCTGCTTCTCACCTTCGGCCTCTTTTTGTACCTTTGCAACTTTGCCAAGAGGTGCGTGGCCGAGATAAAATACATGTATATGATCTTCCTGCTGCTCGTCATATGCTTCCAGCTAAACGTCATCTTCTCGCAGCCTGTGATGATATACATGAGGCCGGTGCTCACTCTTTGCATGCTGGTCACCCTGCTCATAGGCTGGAAAGAGGGAATACTCTTTAATTTCTACCAGATGCTGGTGCTGTACCTCTTCGACGTGTACGCGGGGGGATTTGTGTTCAAGGACGCCGCGGCGCTGTACTGCGCCTTCAACATGCTGGCGAGCGGCACGTACGCCGTAATCTACGCCGACAGGAACAAGCAGCGCTTCAACACCGTGCTCTCGGCATTCAGGCTGGGCACGCTCTCCATGCTGGTGGGCGCCGCCATATACGTGTTGGTGGAGGGGATAGACACCGCGGCACTGATAGTGGCGGCTTTTTCCTTCCTCTCGCCGGTCATTTCGGTGCTGCTGTACCTCGGTATGCTGCCCCTGTTTGAGCTGGCATTCAACATCGTTACACCTTACAGGCTGAACGAGCTTACCGACCACAATAGGGACCTCTTAAAGCAGCTCGCCGAAAAGGCGCCCGGCACCTTCAACCACTGCCTTTCGGTGAGTATCCTCGCGGAGGCATGCGCCGTCGCCATCGGCGAAAACGCCCAGATGGCGCGCGCCGCCGCCTATTATCACGACATCGGCAAGATAAAAAACCCCTTATACTTTAAGGAAAACCAGACCGATTACGACCCGCACGAAGACCTCACGCCCGAGCTTTCTGCCAACTTTATAAGAAAGCACGCCATAGAGGGCTTCAACATATGCCGTAAGCACAGGCTGCCCGACGAGATAGCCTACATCTGCCTGGAACATCACGGCACCACCATCATAAAGTATTTTTACGCGCAGGCAAAAAAGTTCACCGAGGGCGACCTCAGCACTCAGCAGTTTAAGTATCATGGCCCCAAGCCACGCAGCAAGATAGCGGTCATAATAATGATTGCGGACGCCGCCGAGGCCACACTTCGCGCCATGGAGGACAGGAGCAGGGAAAACGTCGAGGCGAGGATGCAGGAAATAATTGACGAGAGGATGGTCCTCGAGCAGTTTAGCGACTGCGACATCACCATGAAGGACCTTTCCACCATAAAGGACACCATAGTCAAGATTTCCGCCAACATCTACCACGACAGGACGGAATACCCTTCTGTCAAGTTCCCCGCCCAAGGGGAAGAGGGGGAAAAGTAAAATGCGCATAGTGTGCCAGACCGAGCGCGGACAAGACGTGCTCGGGCTCATAGAGAAGGTGTTTTCGGCGGCGGCAAAAAAATTTGGGCTGCCCAGAAGGTGCGAGGTGATAATAGCCTTTCTCACCGAAGACGAGATAAGGCAGGTAAATTCCGCCTCGAGGGGGATAGACGAGGCCACCGACGTGCTCTCCTTTCCCTACCTTGAAGGCATTAAGGGCAAGAAGATAAGGCTGAAAGACTTTCCCCCCGACATTGACCCCGAGACGGGCGACCTCATGCTTGGGGAGATAAACATCTGCCTCGAGAGGGCGCGGAGGCAGGCGGAAGAGTACGGCCACTCTTTCGAGAGGGAGTGCGCGTACCTCGCGCTGCACGGGCTGCTGCACCTTTTGGGATACGACCACTCAGGCTGCGGGGGCGCGGCTGAGATGAGGGCAGCCGAGGAAGAGGTCCTGGAAGGGCTGAACATAACGAGATAGAGTATGGCGTACAGGAGCGGTTTCGTCACCATAATCGGAAAGCCTAACGTGGGCAAGTCCACCTTTTTAAACTGCGTTTTGGGCGAAAAGGTGTCCAGCGTCTCGCCCAAGCCCCAGACCACACGCAACAGGATTAGGGGGATACTCACGGGCGGGGATTTCCAGATCGTGTTTCAGGATACCCCGGGCATTATTAAAAAGACAACCAAACTTTCTGAATTCATGCAAAAGAGCATCCAGCTGGCGAGCTCGGATTCCGACATCATGCTGTTTATGATAGACGCCTTAAGGGGCATGGGCAGGGAAGAGGAGGAGCTGTTTCAAAAATACGGGCAGCGGCCGCTCATCGTGCTCGTCAACAAGACTGACAAGGCAAAGCCCGAACAGGTGATGCCCATCCTTCAGCGGCTTTCCGAAATGGGCCTTTCGGAGGTTTACCCTATCTCCGCCAGGACGGGCAAAAACGTGGACCTCGTGCTCAAGAGGATAGCCCAGCTCCTGCCCAAGGGGCAAAAATACTATCCCGACGATATGGTGACCGACAGGACGGAGCGCTTTATGGCGGCGGAAATCATAAGGGAAAAGACGCTGCTCTTTTACGACCAGGAAGTGCCCCATGGCATCGGCGTCAACATAACCAAGTTTGAATACAATGAGGAAAAGGGCCTCACCGCAATTGATGCCGAGATATACTGCGAAAAGGAGAGCCACAAGGCCATAATCATAGGCAAGCAGGGCACGGGCCTCAAGAAGGTGGGAGCCGAGGCGAGAAAGGAGATAGAGAACCTCGTCGGCACCAAAGTCTTTCTCACGCTTTGGGTAAAGGTCAAGGAAAAGTGGAGGGACAACGAGCTCGTTTTAAACGAGCTCGGTTACAATAAAAAGAACGCTTAAAATTGGCATATTCTACCTGACGTGTGGTGCGCATATTAAAGAAAGCCCCCGCACAAATTATTTACGCAACAAACTTTGCGGAGGTCAAGGCTATGATGGATAACGATTTCACCAGAAGCACGGCACCGTTGGGGCTTGCGGAGAGCTGGGGAATGTTCGCTCTTACCGGCAATCCCGCCTATTACTTACTCTACAAAAGCCTACTTGAGGACAGGGACGAACTGGCGGAGGAATACAGGCTGAGGAGATAAGTTTGGAACAATTCAAGGCAAACGCCGTCGCACTTAAGGCGGCAAGTCTCGGAGAAAACGATCGTGTGCTGACGCTCTTTACCTACGAGCGGGGTTTGATTTCCGCCAGGATAAAGGGCGTGAAAAAGGCTCAGGCAAAACTCAAATTCGCCCAAGAGCCTTTTTGCTTTGGGGAATACATGCTGTACGAGGGGCGGGGCGGCTATACGGTGACGGGATGCGTGCCAATAGATCTGTTTTACGACCTCAGGGCAGACATAGAGAGGTATGCTGCCGGCTGCGTTATGCTCGAGTACTGCGCCGCCTCTTTGCAGGAGGAAAGCCCTGACCCCGCCCTGTTCAAGTTGCTGTTATCCTGCCTCAGCGCGCTGTGCTACGGAGGTGCCCCTGACGAGAACGCTCTGCTCTACTTTTTAATAAATGCGCTCGCTGTCGCGGGTTACCGCTTCGACTTTTCCCGCTGCATTGCGTGCGGCAGGCGGCTTGAGCAAAAGGTTTACATAGACCTTGAACAGGGTGGGGCTTGGTGCCTCTCTTGCGGCGGCGACGTAAAAAAGGCCATTTCTCCCGCGGCGTACAAGAGCCTGAAGTTCATGTCGGAGGCGGAGCTTGACAGGCTTTCCACCATAAGCGTGGGCTTTAAGGATGCCTCCATCGCCCTCGGCGTGCTGATAGGCTTTATTGAGAGCGTAGCGGGCGTAAAGATAAAGAGCTTTGGCGAATACATAAAAATAAAGGGAAAGTAGAGCGGCGGCGAGGCGCTATAGTTTTCTGCAAGCCAAAGGGCAAACGCCATAAAACAAAATGATGGCATTGTTTAAAAAGTCTGAAAGTGGGCTTTTTCAAACATTTTGGTTGTAAAGAGGCACAAGGTACCTCTTTTTTGTTGTGTATTTCAGGGTTTTATATTAGAATAATATTGTTTGAAAAAAGTGAAACTGATAAATTCAGGAGGTTTGCATTTAATGACGAAGTACGTGTATCTCTTCCACGAAGGTAACGGAAAAATGCGCGAATTGCTCGGCGGCAAGGGCGCCAACCTCGCCGAGATGACTAACCTCGGCTTGCCCGTGCCTTACGGCTTTACGGTCACCACCGAGGCCTGCAACAGATTCTACGAGGACGGCGAGAAGCTCAGCGACGAGGTTATAGAGCAGATATTCGAGGCGCTCGCCAAGGTCGAAAAGCAGGCGGGCAAGAAATTCGGAGACCCCGACAATCCCTTTCTGGTATCGGTGCGCTCGGGCGCCAGGGCTTCCATGCCTGGCATGATGGACACCATTTTGAACCTCGGCTTAAACGATGTTTCGGTGGAGGGCCTTGCCAAAAAGACCAGCAACCCGCGCTTCGCCTACGACAGTTACAGAAGGTTTATCCAGATGTTCTCCGACGTTGTCATGGGGCTTGAGAAATCCAAGTTCGAGAGGATACTCGACAGGGATAAGGAGGAGAAGGGCGTAAAATATGACAACGAGCTCACCGCCGAGGACCTCAAGCAAATCGTCAAGGAATTCAAGGAGTTTTACAAAAAAGAGAAGGGCGCGGATTTTCCGCAGGATCCCAAGGAGCAGCTGCTCGCCGCCGTCAAGGCAGTGTTTTTGTCATGGAATAACCCGCGCGCCATTGTTTACAGGAGGATGAACGACATCCCCTCCATGTGGGGAACCGCCGTCAACGTCCAGGCAATGGTGTTCGGCAACATGGGGGACAACTCGGGGACGGGCGTCGCCTTTACGAGGAACCCATCCACGGGCGAGAAGAAGCTTTACGGCGAGTACCTCATGAATGCTCAAGGCGAGGATGTCGTCGCGGGCATAAGGACGCCCATGCCCATATCCGCGCTCGAGCAGACCAATAAGGAGATATATGACCAATTCATAAAGATAGCCGACATACTCGAAAAGCATTACCGCGACATGCAGGACATGGAGTTCACGATAGAAGAGGGCAAGCTCTTCATGCTCCAGACGAGGAACGGAAAGCGCACCGCCAAGGCGGCTCTCAAGATCGCGGTTGACCTCGTAGGCGAGGGCATGAGGACGGAGCAGGAGGCTCTTTTGATGCTTGACCCCAAGCAGCTCGACGCTCTGCTCCATCCCCAGTTCGACTCCCAGGAGCTGAAGAAGGCTCAGGTAATCGCCAAAGGTCTGCCCGCTTCGCCCGGCGCCGCGTGCGGCAAGGTAGTTTTCACCGCCGAAAAGGCAGTCGAGTTTTCCAAGTCCGGCGAGAAGGTGGTGCTGGTGCGCCTTGAGACCTCTCCCGAGGACATCGAGGGCATGGCGGTATCCGAGGGGATACTCACAGCGAGGGGCGGAATGACTTCCCACGCCGCCGTCGTCGCGAGGGGCATGGGAACGTGCTGCGTCGCCGGCTGCGGGGACATCAAGGTTGACGAAGAGAAGAAGATATTTACCACTAAGGACGGCAAGGTGTTCAGAGAAGGCGACTACATCTCCCTCGACGGCTCCACGGGCAACGTCTACGGCGGCGCCATAAAGACCCAGCCCGCCGCCATCGTGGGCGAATTCGAGACCGTAATGAACTGGACTCAAAAGTATAAGGCGCTCGGCATCAGGACCAACGCCGACACCCCGAGGGACGCCATTCAGGCGGTTAAGTTCGGAGCCGAGGGAATAGGGCTTTGCCGCACTGAACACATGTTCTTCGCCGAGGACAGGATTCCCGCCATGCGCGAGATGGTATTGGCAAAAACCGAGGAGGCAAGGAGAAAAGCGCTCGCCAAACTGCTTCCCATGCAGAGGGGAGATTTCATCGAGCTGTACGAGGCGATGGGCGGCTATCCCGTGACCATCCGCCTGCTCGACCCCCCTCTCCATGAGTTTCTGCCGCAGAAGGAAGAGGAGATAGACGAGCTTGCCGGCGAGCTTGGAATTTCCGTGGACGAGCTCAAGGCCACCATCAAGGACTTGCACGAGTTCAACCCCATGATGGGCCATAGGGGCTGCCGCCTCGCCGTTACTTACCCCGAGATCGCCGAGATGCAGACCAGGGCCATCATTGAGGCCGCCATCGAAGTTTCAAAGAAAAAGGGCGTAAATGTCAAGCCCGAGATTATGATCCCGCTGGTGGGCGAGGTCAAGGAACTCGAGTACGTCAAGAGCGTAGTCGTAAAGACCGCCGAGAAGGTGATGGAAGAGAAAAGCTTCAAGCTCGAATACATGGTGGGCACCATGATAGAGATTCCGAGGGCTGCGCTCACCGCCGACGAGATAGCTAAGGCCGCCGAGTTCTTCAGCTTCGGCACCAATGACCTAACGCAGATGACCTTCGGCTTCTCGAGGGACGACGCGGGCAAGTTCTTGGAGGAATACTACAACAAGAAGATATTTGAGCAAGACCCCTTCGCCAAGGTTGACCAGAAGGGTGTAGGCAAGCTGATGAAGATGGCCGTTTCCGACGGCAGAAGCGTAAGGCCCAACTTAAAGTGCGGCATATGCGGGGAGCACGGAGGAGATCCCTTCACCGTGGAGTTCTGCCACGATATCGGGCTGGACTACGTCTCCTGCTCGCCTTACAGGGTTCCCATCGCCAAGCTGTCCGCCGCCCAGGCTAACATCAAAAATCCCAGAAAGTAATGGACAAGCAATAGCAAAACGCGCTCCGGTTACCCGGGGCGCGTTTTTTGTTGTATATGAAAACCACCAGCTGTGCTGGTGGTTCCAAAAAGCTTTAGCCATGAATAGAAAAGAATATCCTCCTGCAACCGCACTTTGAAAGGGAAGGAAATAATGATAGTTTAGCACACACGAAATGGAATTGCAAGTACCATATAATATTCGCCCCTAAATATATATGGACAATAGTCAAGCAACCGTATTGTCATAAGGATGGCCTTTCTTAGAAAATGACTGAACGACATTTTATGTCATCAAGCAATTTTCTGAAGGCGAAAGAATTGTATTGACAGCCCCTGTCAGAATGGGACATAAGGCCATAGGGAGCTTTTCTTAACTTATATGCCGAAAGGAAGGTCTCAAGATACTTTAATGTACGTAATATCGCTTACCCATACGGTATCGGGAGCAAGCTGATTAAACTGTCGTTTTAGAAGATTTTCGTATTCGTTTTGGGCATTATACACCGAATAATTTGGCTTCTTTGTCGATATTGGCGGTAAATTCATTTGTTTCATAAGGCGGTACACTCTCCCGCAGCTTATGTCAATGCCATATTCGGGTTTAAGCAAATAATGAATTTTATACATACCGAGTCTCTTTTTGTACTCGGCATAAATATTCAGAATGTAAAATTTAATCAGCTGATTTTCATTGGTTCTTTTAGAGGGTTGAGAGAAAAAATGCTTGTAATATGTACTGCGGTTAACTCTTAAAACCCTGCATAGCGTTTTTATCGCATGCTGAAGCAGCTTGACGAGAGCGGCAAGACCCAGATACTATCCGTATGTTTTCAATGGTGTCATCGTTATCTAAAATGAAGGTTAAAGTCTCAATATCAATCTCGTTGTATTTATTCTGCAGGTAGTCCTTAAAATCTTTTCCGCCTCCCCTGTAAAATATACCCATTGCAGTGCATTGCCAAGTTTG
>JAAYQN010000063.1 GCA_012519285.1 Clostridiales bacterium | reverse complement strand
ATTTATTCTCAAGCATCTTTAAGGAGTTGTTTATTTATGAAAAGGGTTGTGGTTACGGGCCTGGGGATAATTTCCCCGGTCGGCAACACCGTAGAGCAGTTTTGGGACAGCCTTATAAACGGCAAGTGCGGCATAGGCTACATCACCCGTTTTGATACCGAGGGATACAAGGTCAGGGTGGCCGCCGAGGTCAAGGACTTTGACCCGACGAGGTACATGGACCCCGCCAGCACCAGGAGGATGGACCTTTTCGCGCAGTACGCCATGGCGGCGGCTGTGATGACTATGGAGGACAGCGGGCTTGAGGGCAAGATCTCCCCCGACAGGCTGGGCGTCTATATAGGCTCAGGAATCGGGGGGCTGACCACCCTCATCAGGGAGACCGAGAAGGGGATGCAGAAGGGATACAGCAGGGTCTCGCCCATGTTTATCCCCTTGATGATAGCCAACATGGCGACGAGCAACGTGGCGATAAGGTTTAAGGCGCAAGGGATAAGCCTTCCCGTCATGACGGCGTGCGCCACATCCGCAAACGCCGTGGGAGAGGCCTTTCGCGCCATAAAACACGGGTATGCCGATGCCATAATCGCGGGCGGGAGCGAAGCCTCGCTGCTCCCCGTGGCGGTCGTGGGCTTTACCAACTGCATGGCTCTCTCGACGAAAAACGATCCTCTGACAGCTTGCACCCCCTTTGACAGGGAGAGAGACGGCTTCGTAATGGGCGAGGGGGCTGCGGTGCTCATACTCGAGGAATACGGGCACGCGGTAAGGCGCGGCGCAAATATTTACGCGGAAGTCGTGGGCTACGGCAACACCTGCGACGCCTACCACATAACCTCGCCGGAGCCGAGCGCAGAGCCGGCGGCAAGGGCAATGGAGCTTTCCATGCGGGAGGCGGGCATTTCCATAAGCGAAAAGGTGTACATAAACGCCCATGGCACCAGCACTCCTCTAAACGACAAGACGGAGACGCTGGCTATAAAAAACGTGTTTAAGGAATACGCCAAAGAAGTGCTCATAAGCTCCACCAAGTCAATGACGGGGCACATGCTGGGGGCAGCGGGCGCCGCGGAGATAATCGCGGCGGTGTTGGCCTTAAAGACGGGAACAATACCTCCCACCATCGGCTACAGGAATTTCGATCCCGAGTGTGACCTAAACTACGTCCCCAACGCGAACGTGAAGGCAGAGGTCGACGCAGCGCTTTCAAATTCGTTTGGATTCGGGGGGCACAACTGCTGCGTGGCCCTGAGGCCTTACAGGGAGTAAGGGTATGGACGTAAAGATAATAAAGGCGCTTGCCAAGATTTTGGACGAGAGAAAGCTCAGCTTGATTGAGGTCACGCAAGGGGACGTCAAGATAAAGCTTGAGAGAAACTGCGAGACCCCGGCGGCGGCTTCCCGGGAGAGGGATGGAAGAGAGCCGCGCCCCGCGCCCGCCCGCGCTGTCTCCCCGGCGCTCGCCCAGTCGGCAATAGATTTCAACAAAATAAAGGAAGTCAGATCCCCGATGGTGGGGGTGTTCTATGCCGCGCCGTCGCCGGGCAGCCCGCCCTTTGTCAAGGTGGGCGATAAGGTGAAAAAGGGGACTGTGCTCTGCATAATCGAGGCGATGAAACTGATGAACGAGATCTGCTCGGAATACGAGGGCGAGATCGTGGACATCTGCGTGGAGAATGAGCAGATAGTGGAATACGGCCAGACGCTTTTCAAAATATATTAGATTTGGGAGGGCTTTATGCTCAGGGACGAGATTAAGCAGATTATGCCTCACAGGGAGCCTATGCTTCTTCTCGATGAGGTTTACCTTGACGAAAACGGCGAGGCTGTGGGAAAATACGAGGTAAGGGGCGACGAGTGGTTTTTGCAGGGCCACTTCCCCCAAAAGCCCATCGTGCCCGGCGTGATTCAGTGCGAGATGATGGCGCAGGCGTGCTGCGTGCTCTTTATCGAGGACTTAAAGGGCAACATGCCGCTGTTTGCCGCCATGGACAAGGTCAAATTCAAGTGCGTAGTGGAGCCGGGGGACACGCTCGAGTTGCGCTGCAGGGTGAAAAAGGTCAGAAAGCCCTTTTACTTTACCGAAGCCAGGGCATACGTTGGCGAAAAGCTGTGCGCCTCGGGCGAGTTTTCCTTCGTTCTGATGAGGGGCTGAAAAGGTGTTTTCTAAAATACTCATCGCAAACAGGGGCGAGATAGCCGTCAGGATAATCAGGGCTTGCAAGGAGATGGGAATCTCCACCGTGGCGTTGTTCTCGGACGCCGACCGCGAGGCGCTTCACGTCAGCCTCGCCGACGAGAGCATTTGCATCGGTCCCGCGAGGCCCAAGGACAGCTATTTAAACATAAATGCCATTTTGTCCGCCGCGGTGGCTTGCAAGGCGCAGGCGATACACCCCGGCTACGGGCTGCTCTCCGAAAACCCCCGTTTTGCCAGGGCGTGCGCCGAATGCGGCATCGCATTCATAGGCCCGGACGCCGACGTAATCGCCAGGATGGGCGACAAGGACGAGGCGAGGCGCACCATGCGGGAGGCAGGCGTGCCCGTCATACCCGGAAGCGGCGTGGTGGCAAGCGTAAAGGAAGGGCTTAAGGAAGCGGAGAGGATTGGCTACCCCGTGCTCCTCAAGGCGAGGTCGGGAGGCGGCGGCAGGGGGATAAGGCTGGTAAATTCTGAGAAGGATCTTGAGAGGGTGTTTCCCACGGCGCAGAGCGAGGCGCTGTGCGCTTTCGGCGACGGCGCGCTATATATAGAGAAGTACCTTTACCCCGTAAAGCACGTAGAGGTGCAGCTTCTGTGCGACAACTTCGGGGCTGCCGTGGCGCTTGGGGAGAGGGACTGTTCCGTTCAGCGAAAAAACCAAAAGCTGATAGAGGAGTCCCCCTGCAGGGCGCTCACCCCAAAAAAGAGGAAGGAGCTTTTCGAGTTCGCCAAAAAGGCGGCGAAGGCAGTGGGCTACCGCAACGCCGGGACGGTTGAGTTTTTGATGGACGACGGCGGCAACTTCTACTTTATGGAGATGAATACCCGCCTTCAGGTAGAGCACACCGTCACCGAGATGGTCACCGGCGTCGACATAGTAAAGTGGCAGATAAGGATAGCGAGCGGCCTTCCCCTCGACTTTAAGCAGGAGGACATCTCGACGGACGGCTGCTGCGCCATAGAGTGCCGCATAAACGCCGAGACGAGGGAAGGCCTTCCGAGCTGCGGCGCCGTTACCCTGCTGCACGTGCCCGGCGGCCCCAACGTGAGGTTCGACACCGCGCTTTACCAAAACTACGCGATACCTCCATTCTACGACTCAATGATAGGCAAGCTCGTGGTATGCGCAAAGACCAGGGAAGAGGCAATCCGCAAGATGAACGCCGCCCTGTGCGAGCTGGTGATAGAGGGAGTGGAGATAAACAGGGAGCAGCAGATGGAGATACTCGCCTCCCCCGAATTTGAGGACGGCACGTATAAGACCGACCTCTGCAAAAAGCTCTTTGGATGCAGCAGGTAATGATTTCCGCTTAAGCCCTCTTACGTCGATGGCAACATAAGCCTTTATACGGTAAGGTAAATGTGTTATAATAAGGGCAAAAAAGGATTTGTTGCCGATAAGGTAATCTGAGATGGTGTTAAAAGACCTTTTTAAAAAACCCCAGAACAAGCTTGAAGGGGAAACGACGGAGATAAAGATCCCCGACGAACTGTGCTGCAAGTGCCCTTCGTGCGGGCAGATGGTGCTGCTTTGCGACCTGAAAGAGAACCTGCAAGTCTGCCCCTACTGTTCGCATCATTTTCCGTTGGGGGCGAGGGAGAGGACCGGGGTGGCCTGCGATGAGGGCAGCTTCGAGGAGCTGTTTGCCGGCTTAAGGTCCAAAAACCCCCTGAGCTTTCCAGGATACGAGGAAAAGCTCGCCGCCGCCATAAAAAAGAGCGGCGAGGATGAGGCGGTAATATGCGGAAAGGGCAGGATAGGGGGCATGGATGCCGCGCTCTTTGCCATGGACGGCAACTTCATGATGGGCAGCATGGGAATAGTGGTGGGCGAAAAGATAACCATGCTCTTTGAATACGCTGCGGAAAAGGGCTTGCCTGTGGTAAGCTTTTGCGTTTCCGGCGGCGCGAGGATGCAGGAAGGCATCTTCTCCCTGATGCAGATGGCAAAGACCAGCGCGGCGGTGAGAAAGCACGGCGAGGGCGGCGGATTTTACATATCCGTGCTCACCAACCCCACCACCGGCGGGGTGACTGCGAGCTTTGCCATGGAAGGAGACATAATAATATCGGAGCCGGGCGCGCTGATTGGCTTTGCCGGCCCCCGCGTGATAGAGCAGACCATAAGGCAGAAGCTGCCCGATGGCTTTCAGCGGGCGGAGTTTTTGCTGGAGAAGGGCTTTTTGGATGACATAGTGGACAGGAGAAAGATGGCGGACTACCTTGGCAGGCTGCTCTTTCTCCACAAGAGGTGAGCTATGGCGGCGTACGAGAAGGTGAGCCTCGCCCGCCATAAGGACAGGGCGGGGACGACGGACTACATCGGAAAGATTTTCACCCACTTCGTGGAGTTGCACGGCGACAGGAGGTTTTGTGACGACAAGGCGGTGACGGGCGGCATAGCGCTGCTTTTTGACATCCCTGTCACCGTGGTGGGCATAGAGAGGGGCAAAGACCTTTCGGAGAGGGTGAAGAAAAACTTCGGCTGCGCCCACCCCGAGGGATACAGGAAGGCGATAAGGCTCTTTAAGCAGGCGGAAAAGTTCGGCCGCCCGGTTATCTGCTTTGTGGACACTCCCGGCGCCTATCCAGGAATAGGGGCTGAGGAGAGGGGGCAGGGGCAGGCTATAGCCGAGAGCATAACTGAGATGCTTTCGCTCAAAGTTCCCACCGTCTCCATTATAACGGGCGAGGGAGGAAGCGGCGGGGCGCTCGCGCTCGCAGCCGCAGACGAGGTGTGGATGCTGGAAAACGCCATATACTCGGTGATAAGCCCCGAGGGCTGCGCCAGCATACTGTGGAAGGACGCCACCAAGGCGAAGGAAGCGGCGGAATGCCTGAAGCTCACGGCGCAGGATTTGTACTCGTTCGGGGTGGTCGACAGGGTGTTTTCCGAAGACAAGGATTTTGACGCTCTGTGCGAGGAGATAAAGGGGGCGCTGCTCGAGGCGGTACGGGAAAAGGCCGCCCTGCCGAAAGAGGAGCTCCTTGATAGAAGGTATCAGAAATTTCGCAGGATAGGAAGGGAATTTCTATGATTTCCATAATCATCGACAGCACCGCGTATCTGACGAGGAGGGAGGCGCAGGAGCTTGGCGTCACGGTGCTTCCCGCCGTATTTTACACGCCCGAAAAGGTTTTCGAGGAGGGCTTTATCGAGGAGAACGACGATTTTGAGGAGGTGCTGGCTAGGGGAGGGTGCAGGACCTGCCACACCAACGCTACTCTCTTTTACGGCGAGTTCGAGCGGCAGATAAGGCAGGGAAACGAGGTGCTGTGCGTCACCATCTCATCGAGGCTGAGCGGTACATACAGCAGCGCTTGCCTGGCGGCGAGCCAGCTAAACAGCCCTGATATCGCCATAGTTGACTCCCTCACCACAGCGGGCGGACTCTTTTCTCTGGTAAAGGCGGCAAGGAGGCTTGCCGGGGAAGGCAGGGGCCTTTGGGAGATAGCGCGGGAGCTCGAGAGAATGAGGGAGCGCGTGAGCATAGCCTTTTCGGTGGACGATATGGGGCCGTTGAGAAGGAGCGGCAGGCTGGGCGTGGTGCGCCAATCGGTGGGAACCATCCTCAACCTGCGGCCCATACTGCTGCTTAAAAACGGCACCGTTCACGCCCAGGGCACCGCGAGGGGAGGCGCCGGCCAGATCGAGGAGATAATAAAGGCAATCCCTCAGGATGCAGAGGAAATCTTCATACACTACATCAGCAACCACTTCCAAGCGGTAAGGCTCTACCTCCAGCTCAAGGAGAAGATGTACACCGCAAAGATTTCCCACAGAAAGCTCGGCCCGGTGCTCGGCGTCCATCTCGGCCTCGGCGTTATAGGGGCAACGTGGATTAAGTAATCTTTTTCGCGCGCCAAAAAGAAGGATAGCGGCAATTAAATACTTTCCCTTGTAATAGGTAAAGCCCAAAAGGGCTGCCTTTTATGAATTTTATTCAATCCAAAAAATTGACCTATTAGCCCTTTAATGGTATCATTAAAGTGATTTTGCGCCATTATAAAAAAGGTGAGGGTATTTTGAAACTGGTCTCAATAGTGGTGCCCATGTACAATGAGGCGCCCGTCATAGATAACTATTTCAGAACCATGCGGGAGGTGCTCGGCGATGCCTCCGCCAAAAAGGGCGTGCGCTTTGAGATAATCGCTGTAAACGACGGCAGCGGCGACGGCACGCTGGACAAGCTCAGGCAGTGGCAAAAGGAGATAAACTGCCTGTCCGTGCTCTCCCTCTCGAGGAACTTCGGGCAGGAGCCAGCGGTGTTTGCCGGCCTCGAAAGGGCAAGGGGGGACGCTGCGATAGTCATGGATTGCGACCTTCAGGACCCGCCGGAGATGATCCTGCCCATGATAGAAAAATGGGAGAAAGGCTACGACGTCGTAAACTGCCGCAGGGTGTCGAGAAAGAGCGACACCAGATTTAAAAGGGACACCGCGGGGCTATACTATGCCATTCTGAACAAGCTCTCCCACAAGGTAAAATACCCCCACAACGTCAACAATTTCAGGCTGGTCTCAAGGCGGGTGCTCGACCTAATCCTCGCCATGCCTGAAAAGCAAAAGTTCTATCGCGGCCTCGTCGCCTATTGCGGCTTTAAAAGCTACGACCTTGAGATAGAGAGAAAGCAGAGAGCAGAGGGCGAGAGCAAGTATAACTTTAAGGCAATGGTGAGGCTCGCCGTTGACGGAATAGCCTCCACCTCGACCAAGCCGCTCTCGTGGGCGCTGGGCTTTGGGATATTCTTTTTGGGGCTGGGCGCATTGTCCTCAATTGCGCTGCTCGTCCTTTACCTTTTAGGGATTGGGCTAAACTACACCCTCTTTGGCATATTGAGCGGGCTTAGCTTTTTTACGGGGATTTTGCTCGTCTTTTTGGGAATAGTCGGCATATACCTCGGCAAGGCGTTTGAGGAGATAAAGGGAAGGCCTTTTGCCATCGAGGAAGCTTTCTACCCCGCGAAAGAGAGGCAGGAGGGGGAAAGCCGTTAAAGCCTTTTTTCGCGCCTCTTCATAAAATTGACAAGCGCTGCGATTCTTGGTAAAATACCTCCGAATGCGATGACGGCGGAGCATCCCAAAAAAGGCCTGCCGCAGAGAGAAAACGGCCGATGCGAGTTTCCGCAGGCAGATTGGGATTACTCACCAAGATGAGGGAGATCTCCATAACGGAGCTCGGCCTTGAGAAGGTGGCAAGTATTGAGACCGCCTGATGATTGGGAGCCAAATGGGGCGGCAGGGTTTAAACCACGCAGCCTCTTTTTTAATGCATAAAATTGCCAAATATTTTAACCATATAAAATATAGATAATCCTCCATATTTGTTTTTGAAGGCGTTTTTGGCAATTTTTTAAATGGTGTAAGGGAAAAATTGTTTATACGTAAGTTTTGTGCTATAATGAAAAAAATTAATATAAGGTTTTTGTGAGATGGACCTGGAATTAATTTACGGAAAGGGTTATGACGCCGAGAGGCTGAAGGCAATAGGCAGAAGGTTTGAGGAGGAGTTTGGGGGAGAGTATCTGCTCTTTTCTTCCTCGGGGAGGATAGAGATTTTGGGCAACCATACCGACCACAACCACGGAAAGGTGCTGGTCGGGGCAATAAATCAGGACATCCTCGCCGCTGCCGCAAAGAGGGACGACGGCAGGATAATTATAAAATCCGAGGGATTTCACGACATAACGCTTACCGCGGGCGAATTTGACAACCGCGGCGAATGGGGGCAAAGCGTGGCGCTGGTGCGGGGCGTGCTGTATAAGCTAAGCGAGATGGGCTACAAGGCGGGAGGCCTTTCCTGCGTCATGACGAGCAATGTTTTCAAGGGCGCGGGCGTCTCATCTTCTGCCGCCTACGAGGTGCTGGTCGCCAAGATATTCAGCTATTTTTATTGCGGCGACAGCTTGACCCCCCTGCAGCTTGCCAAGGTTTCGCAGTTTGCCGAGAGGGAGTACTTCGGCAAGCCCTGCGGTCTGCTCGACCAGTGCGGGATAGCCTTTGGCGGCGTAAATTACATTGATTTCGGCAACATAGACGACCCCGAGGTCCAAACCATAAACTACGGCATAAAGGGCTACGACATAGTTATAACCAATACCGGAGGCGACCATTCCGACCTGACCCATGAGTACGCCGCCATAAAGGAGGACATGCACGAGGTGAGCAGGCGCTTTGGCAGGGAGTTTCTGCGCGAGGTAAGCTACGAGGATTTTAAGGAAAACATCCCCCGCCTCAGGAAAGAGCTCGGCGGGAGGGCGGTGCTGCGCGCCATTCACTTCTTTGAGGAAAATATCAGGGTGAAGAAGGCGGTAGAGGCGTTAAGGCGCATCGACGTGGACGGTTTCTTATGCTGCGTAAACCTCTCCGGCGAGAGCTCCTACAAGCTCCTTCAGAACTGCTATCCCTGCGGCGGCAGGGAGCAGGGTATTCCCCTCGCGCTGGAGCTGTCGAAGCAAATCCTGAAGGGCCGCGGCGCAGCGAGGGTGCACGGCGGAGGCTTTGCGGGCACCATAATAGCCTTTGTCCCCGAGGATATAACCCAAGATTATATCGGGCAGATGAGCGAAGTGTTTGGGGCAAAGAGCGCCGTCAAGGTCTCGATAAGGAACGTGGGGGCAACGGTTTTGCCCAATGTTTAAGAGGCGGAAAAAAAAGAAAAGGTACCGCTTTTTTCGCCACAGAAGGTGCGAGTTTTTCCCCTGCCACGAGACCAGGGATACCAGGAACTTCAACTGCCTGATGTGCTTTTGCCCCCTTTACCCATATCCCGACTGCGGCGGCAACTATACTTTTACACAAAAGGGCATAAAGGACTGCTCAAAGTGCACCCTTCCCCATTACGATTACGACTATGTGATACGCAAGCTCGAGAGCCGAAAATAATTTTTCGTTGTTATCTGGGCTGAGTTTATAT
>JAAYQN010000062.1 GCA_012519285.1 Clostridiales bacterium | reverse complement strand
CATCGTCGGCCTGCGGTATAAGCTGCCGGACAACGATAGCGCGCTGTTTATCCGGTACGTTTTCTCAGGCAGCCTCAGCGTGGTCAAGGACTGGATAGAAAGGAAATACTACTGCCCGTCGCGCGACCTCGCGAGGTTCCTTCTCAGGCTGGGCGAAAAGCTCTACGCCTTCCTCATATCAAACCGTCTTTAGCGCGGATAAATTTTTTTAAGAAATACTTTGACTAATGGGCGGCGTTGTGATATTATATAGTTAAGCTGTTTAGGGGAGCAGGGAGCAAGAGTAGTGAGCTTTCACGAAAGGGCATCCTTGCCGAAACGGTGAAGTAAGCCTTCCCGTTGGGCATACGAACTAATAGTCGTATGACTGTCATTTCCACAAGCGGAAATGGAGCACTAAACGCGTTGACGGCAGCATTATGCCTTTTGTTGATGTGGAAGGTGCGCATTTCTCATATTGCACCTTTTTTTGTTACCGAAATAATACTGGAGTCATAGTATGAGAAAGTATAACATCGCAGTGGTCGGAGCGACCGGAATGGTCGGCAGGATGTTTTTAAAGGTCCTGGAAGAGAGAAAGCTTCCCGCGGAAAATTATTACCTCTACGCCTCGGCGAGGAGCGCGGGAAGCAAACTGAGCTTTATGGGAAAGCAGTACGAGGTACTCGAGCTCAAGAAAGAGAATATAATAGATAAAAAGATAGATATCGCGCTCTTTTCGGCGAGCGGGAGCGTCAGCCTCGAGTACGCGCCGGTCTTCGCTGGGCACGGCGCGGTGGTGATTGACAATTCCAGCGCGTGGAGGATGAAGGAGGACGTCCCCCTCGTGGTGCCCGAGGTCAATCCTCAGGACATCGACTGGCACAAGGGCATAATCGCAAACCCCAACTGCTCCACCATACAGGCTGTGGTGGCGCTCAAGCCCCTGCACGACGCCTTTAAGATAAAGAGAGTGGTGTATTCTACATACCAGGCAGTCTCGGGCGCAGGACAAAAGGGATACGAGGACCTCGTAAACGGCATAAAGGGCCTTCCCCCCAAGAAATTCCCCCATCCCATCTTCAGCAACCTCATCCCGCACATCGACGTCTTCCTCGATAACGGCTACACAAAGGAAGAGGAGAAAATGATAAAGGAGACCAAAAAGATTTTGGGCGACTGGTCGCTCAAAATCACCGCGACCACGGTCAGGGTGCCGGTGTTCAACAGCCATAGCGAATCGATAAACGTCGAGTTCCACAACCCCATTGACATGGATAAGGTCAGACAGGTGCTTGGCAAGGCGCCCGGCGTGGTGCTTATGGACGACCCTTCCACAAACACCTATCCCATGCCCTGCTCGCTCAAGGACAGCGACGAGGTGTTCGTGGGCAGGCTGCGCCGCGACGAGAGCGTGGAGAGCGGAATCAACATGTGGGTGGTTGCAGACAACATAAGAAAGGGCGCTGCCACCAACACCGTCCAGATTGCCCAGCTTCTTATAGAGAAGTGGTCAAAGCAGTAGCCCCTTTTAAATATTTTTAGGAGATGATAGCATGTCAACCAAATCCTTGTTCAAAGGCAGTTGCGTCGCCTTAATTACCCCTTTTACCGAAGAGGGCGTAAATTTTGAGGAGCTCGAGAGGCTCATCGAGTTCCAGATTAAAGAGGGGACGGACGCCATCCTGATGCTCGGCACCACGGGCGAGCCTTCCACCATGAGCGACGCCGAAAAACAGGAGGTCATCAAATTCGCTGTAAAGAGGGTGGCGGGGCGCGTGCCCGTGATCGCGGGTGCGGGCGGCAACAACACCCAAAAGGTGATAACCGACGCCAAAAAGGCGGAGGAGCTCGGCGCGGACGGCCTGCTACTCATCACTCCTTACTACAACAAGTGCACGCAGGGCGGCCTCGTCGAACACTTTACTCTGGTCGCGGGCTCAACAGGCCTTCCCGCCATCTTATACAACGTGCCCTCGAGGACGGGGGTCAACCTGCTCCCCTCCACGCTCGACAGGCTGGCGGACCATGAGAATATCTGGGGGATAAAGGAGGCGTGCTGCAACTTCGAGCAAATCTGCGAGGCCATAAAGGTGTGCCAAGGCAGGATAGAATTTTACAGCGGCGACGACGCCGTGACCTATCCCACGATGGCTATGGGAGGCTCGGGCGTTATCTCGGTCACCGCCAACGTCATTCCGCGCTTTATGAAGGAGCTCACGCAGGCATGGTTTGACGGCGACATAGAGAAGGCACAGCAGATGCACTTTAAGCTGCTGCCCTTTTCGAAGGCATGCTTTATAGAGGTCAATCCCATTCCCATAAAGGCGGCCGCCAAAATGATGGGGCTTTGCGGCGGCAGGCTCAGGCTGCCCCTCACCGAGATTGAGCCTCAGAACAGGCAAAAGCTCGAGAAGGCAATGCGGGACTTCGGCCTGTTATCTTAACTATGCGGGGGAAAGGTATGGACATAATCATTTGCGGTATCGGAGGCAGGATGGGAACGGCGGTATATGAGGCGGCTTGTGTCGCCCCCGGCGTCAACGTCGTAGCGGGGGTTGACAAGCGCTGCGAGGGAAGTTTCGGCTTTCCCGTATATCCCGGTTTTGACCAGTGCAAAGAGCGCTGCGACGTGGTGATAGATTTTTCCCGCCCCGATGCGCTGGAGCAAATCATAAGCTACTGCGAGAGGACGGGGGCGGCGGCGGTGCTTGCCACCACGGGCTATACGCAGCAGCACAGGGAAATGATAGAAAAAGCCGCGGAGAAAATCCCCATCCTGCAGTCTTCCAACATGTCGCTGGGCGTAAACCTTTTGACCGAGCTCGTGAGGAAGGCAGCGGAGGCCTTGCCCGATTTCGACATAGAGATAGTGGAAAAGCATCACAACAGGAAGGTGGACGCCCCAAGCGGCACGGCGCTGATGCTGGCGGAAAGCGTAAACAGCGCCTTTTCGGGAAAGAAAAAATACATATTCGGCAGGCATTCGTCCAATGAGCCGAGAACAAAAGAGGAGATAGGGATACACGCCATAAGAGGCGGCACGGTTGCGGGCGTTCACGATGTGATGTTTTTGGGAAACGACGAGATAGTCACCCTCTCCCACACCGCGTTGAGCCGCCGCATCTTCGAGGAAGGCGCTTTAAAGGCCGCATTTTTCCTGAAAGATAAATCCCCAGGGTTATACTCTATGAGGGATTTGTTCAGGAAATAGGAATTCGTACAGCAAGGTGAAAAGCCTTGCTGTCGCTGTCTTTAAGGCACTGCTGCCGGTGTGCTTTGCCACATGGCGCAGCATTTTGCCCAGAGCCCTGTTAGAATAATTGACATCGGAGCGCAAAGAATGGTAATATATTACGGAAAATTTTTTGTCGGGCGGTTTCGCATTCGGAATTGATGACGGTTTTGGAAAGGGAAAGTTTCGTTAAAGGCGCGTGGCGTACTTATGTGTAAGTATGTTATGTGCCTTTTTTTTAGATTTACGTACTTGTCGCAAGCTGCCTTCCTTTTCGACGCTTTGTAAAACTGATGGAGGAAGTCAAAAATGCCCAAGAATCCCCGGATCAACAGAGTGCTCGTCATCGGCTCGGGTCCCATAGTCATCGGCCAGGCCGCCGAATTTGACTACGCGGGCACGCAGGCCTGCCGCGCCCTGAGAGAAGACGGGATAGAGATAATCCTCGTAAACTCCAACCCCGCTACCATAATGACCGACGCGGCTATGGCGGACAAGATATACATAGAGCCGCTGACTCTCCCCACATTAAAAAGGATAATAGAGAAAGAAAAGCCGGACGGCATCCTCTCGGGTCTGGGCGGGCAGACGGGGCTGACGCTCTGCATGCAGCTTTCAAAGAGCGGCTGTTTGCAGCAGCACGGCGTAAGGCTTTTGGGCTCCTCCCTCGAGGCGATAGAAAAAGCCGAGGACAGGGAAAAGTTTAAAGAGACAATGCAAAAAATCGGCCAGCCCGTCGTCCCCTCGGCGATAGCTTCCGACATCGGGACGGTGCAGAGGTTTGCCGAGGAAAGCGGCTTTCCCGTCATCGTGCGTCCATCCTATACGCTGGGCGGCAGCGGCGGTGGCATAGCAAGGACTGCCGAAGAGCTTTCCGAAATTGCGGTAAACGGTTTGGAGCTTTCCCCCATAAAGCAGGTCCTGGTGGAAAAGTGCATCGCGGGCTGGAAGGAGATAGAGTTCGAGGTGATGCGCGACGGCGCGGGCAACCGCGTGGCGATATGCTCCATGGAAAACTTCGATCCCGTGGGCATTCACACGGGCGACAGCATAGTGGTCGCCCCCGCGGTCACTTTCTCCGACAAGGAATACCAGATGCTGCGCTCGGCGGCGCTCAGGATAATCGACGAGCTGGGCGTGGAAGGCGGCTGTAACTGCCAATTCGCCCTCGACCCCAATTCTCTTGAATACGCCGTCATCGAGGTAAACCCCAGGGTGAGCAGATCGTCGGCGCTGGCGTCCAAGGCCACGGGCTATCCCATAGCCAAGGTGGCGACCAAGATAGCCATCGGCTACCGCCTCGACGAGATTGCAAACGCCGTCACAGGCAAGACTTACGCCGCCTTCGAGCCCGCCCTCGACTACGTGGCGGTGAAGTTCCCCAAATGGCCCTTCGACAAATTCGTTTACGCGAGGCGCGAGCTGGGAACGCAAATGAAGGCCACCGGCGAGGTCATGGCGATCGCCGACAGCTTCGAGGCGGCGCTTATGAAGGCGGTGCGCGGAGTAGAGATCGGCCTCGACACCCTGAGCAGCCCCTCGGTAAAAAAGTATTCCGACGAGCAGATAAAGGAATGCTTGGAAAACGCCACCGACGAGAGGCTTTTTGCCATATACGACGCGCTGAGGCGGGGCTTAACCATAGACCAGATTTTCAAGTTGACCAAAATTGACCGCTGGTTCCTGCACAAGATAGAAGGCCTTTTAGAGGTGGAGAAAAAGTTGGAAAAAGGCGACCTTACGGGCGAGCTCTACGTCGAGGCAAAGGTGAAGGGCTTTACCGACGAGGCAATAGAGAGGATAAGCGGCAAGAAGCCTCCCTTTGCGCTCTCCCCGCACTACAAGATGGTGGATACCTGCGCCGCCGAGTTTGCCGCCGAGACGCCCTATTACTATGGCATCTACCAGGCGCCGGGCAGCGGCGGCGAGAACGAGGCTCCCCCTGCAGAAGGCAGGGAGAACGGCAAGGTGCTCGTCGTCCTGGGCTCGGGACCCATCAGGATAGGGCAGGGAATAGAGTTTGACTACGCAAGCGTGCACTGCGCCAACACTTTGAGGAAGCTCGGGTATGAAGTAGTCATAATAAACAACAACCCCGAGACCGTCTCCACCGATTTCGACGTCTCGGACAGGCTGTACTTCGAGCCGCTGACGCCCGAGGATGTGATGCACGTCATCAGGCAGGAAAGGCCCATAGGCGTATTTGCCGCCTTCGGCGGGCAGACCGCCATCAAGCTGGCAAAGCACCTGCACAAAAACGGGGTAAACATAATCGGCACGCCCTTCGACAGCATAGACATGGCTGAAGACAGGGGGCGCTTCGACGAGCTGCTCGAGCGCCTCGGTGTAAAAAGGCCGCAGGGAATGACGGCGACAAGCAAAGAGGAGGCCCTTTCCGCCGCAGGCAGGCTGGGTTACCCCGTGCTGCTGCGCCCCTCGTACGTGCTCGGCGGCCAGAACATGATAATTGCCTTTAACGACGAGGACACGGCGGAATACATGGACATAATTCTCCGCCACAAGCAGGACAACCCCGTGCTGATAGATAAGTACCTCTCGGGAAGGGAGATAGAGGTTGACGCCATCTACGACGGCGAGGACATCCTGCTGCCGGGGATTATGGAGCACATCGAGCGCACGGGCATTCACTCGGGCGACAGCTGCGCGGTTTATCCCGCCGTCCACGTCGACGACGAGCTGGCGGAAAAGATTATAGACATCACCAAAAAGCTCTGCCTGGGGATCAAGGCGATCGGCCTCGTCAACATCCAGTATATAATAATAGGCGAGGAAATCTACGTGATAGAGGTCAACCCCCGCTCAAGCCGCACGGTGCCCTACCTTAGCAAGGTCACAGGCGTGCCCATGTGCGAGCTCGCGGTGAGGGTATCTTTGGCCGAAAAGCTAAAGCGCCTGGGCTACGGCACCGGCCTCATCCGCTCCTCGCCTTACACTGCGGTTAAGGTGCCTGTCTTTTCCTTTGAAAAGTTAACCGATGTCGACACCCACCTTGGCCCGGAGATGAAGTCCACCGGCGAGGTGCTGGGAATAGGCAAAAACCTCGAGGAAGCGCTCTACAAGGGGCTTTTGGCGGCGGGGTACAAGATGCAAAAGAGCGGCGGCGTGTTCATCACGGTCCGCGACAGCGACAAGGCGGAGATACCCTACATCGCCGAAAAGTTCGCCAAGCTGGGCTTTACGATTTACGCCACTGCCGGCACCGCCGATGTTCTCGAGAAAAAGGGTCTCTCGGTAATCCGCGTAGGCAAGATAAGCGAAAACCCCCGCGACAACTCCATGACGCTGATTGACAGCGGAAAGATAAACTACATCATCTCCACCTCGGCGAGGGGAAGGGACCCCCGTCAGGACGACGTAAAGATAAGGCGCAGGGCTGCGGCGCTCGGGATTCCCTGCCTCACCTCCACCGACACCGCCGCGGCGCTCGCCGACAGCTTAAAGAGCCGCTACAGCGCCGGCAACATGGAGCTCGTCGACATCAACGACATGAGAAAGAGCAGGGCAAAAGTGAGCTTTACCAAGATGGAGGCGGCGGGCAACGATTACATCTACATTGACTGTTTCAAGGGGAACGTGCACTCGCCGGAATCCCTCGCGGTGTACCTATCCGACCGCAATTACGGCGTGGGAAGCGACGGGATAGTGCTCATATGCCCTTCGTGCGTCGCCGACGCCAAGATGAGGATGTTCAACCTCGACGGAAGCGAGGGCAAGATGTGCGGCAACGCCATCCGCTGCGTGGGGAAATACCTCTACGATAACTGCTTGGTGCACAAGACCGTGATAACTGTAGAGACGCTCAGCGGCATCAGGAAGCTGTGGCTCAAGACCCGCGAAGGGCGGGTTAACACCGTCACCGTGGACATGGGAAGGGCAATTCTCCTGCCCGATCGGATACCCGTAAACCTTCCCGCAGAGGGTGGCGCGGTGATAAACCAGCCTTTGGACGTAAACGGAAGGCGGTACCATGTAACCTGCCTCTCCATGGGCAATCCCCATTGTGTGATATTCGTCGACAACGTGGACAAGGCGGACGTAAAGGGAATAGGCAGCCTCATCGAGTATCACGAGGCCTTCCCCGACAGGACCAACGTGGAGTTCGTGGAGGTGTTTGACACCAACACAATCAAGATGAGGGTGTGGGAGCGCGGCAGCGGCGAGACCATGGCTTGTGGCACGGGCGCGTGCGCGGCCGCCGTGGCGGCGGTGCTCAACGGCTATTGCCAGGAAGGCGCCGACATAAGGGTAATGCTCCTTGGCGGCGAGCTCACGGTAAACTACACCCCCGAGAGGGTGCTGATGACGGGCACGGCGCACAAGGTGTTTGAGGGAGAAGTCGAGATTTAAATTTGGAGCGCCCAAAAAGGAAAGCCGCCAGCCTTACGGCTTTACGCTTTCGCATATGCATGCCTTGGGCATGCGCGGCTTGGTAGTGATATCGCACACTACCTGTTTTCCTTATTTTGCAAGAGAAAAACTAAAAATCCAGGAACTATGGTTATTTTTAGCTTAAAATAGTTAGGACGCACCTATCATCGAGTGGGAATGACTAAAGCTTTCCGCCCCCTTAGGGGGCATTTTTTTTGCCCGTTTGCCGCCCATAAATTCTTTGTTTTAAATATGACAAAAGGAACATAATATACTATAATTAATACGTTGACGGCGCGCTCTGTCGCCTCGGCCCGTTTTCCTCTGACTACGGACCAACCCTTATTGACTTATGGCGCAAAGTTTGGTATCATAAGGGCACAGCCAAAATGAGCCCAAGGTTTTTATGAAAAAGAGGCAGAAAAACAGGCAAAGGGAAGAGGCAATAGAATACCTCAATCCCCCCTCATGGGACAAGGCTAAAAGGGAAAGCCGCTCTTTAAAGCGGTTCGATGTCCATTTCACCTCCACCGAAAAGGAAAAGCTCGACGAGATCGAGGAAAAGGTGGAGCTTTACACCAGGGACAAAAAAGGCAAGAGGAAGAAAGTCTTACAGATATTCTTTCTGATCTTCTTCTCCGTCGTCTCATTAATCATCCTCTCTTTTATTGACAACAGCGGCGCCGTTCCCCTCGGGCAGCTTTTCGAGGAAGACGCCATAAAGGTGTCCTGGCTGCTTTTCGTGCTTTTAATGCTCGCCGTCGTCATCCTGTTCGACACCTTCAAGTACATCTACCTTATCCGGGTCACCACCAAGAAGTTCAGGCCCTTTACCAGCTTCAAGGTGGGGATAGTGGGCAGGTATTACGACAGCATAACCCCGCTCGCCACGGGCGGACAGCTCTTTCAGATGTATTACCTCGCAAAGAGGGACGTGCCCGTGGGCGTCGCCTCAGCCATACCGCTGCTGAGGTTTTTCATCGGTCAGATAGCCAACACGTTGGTGGCGGTGGCGTTTCTTGTTTTCGTGACCATTTCGCCCGACGTGAGTGCGGCGCTTGATCCCACCACCTTTGCGGTCACGCAATCCGCCGCCATAGTGGGCCTCGCCTTAAACAGCTCGGTGCCCATCTTCCTGCTCTTTCTGACGCTCATGCCGAAGATTGGTCGCAGGGTCACCTCGGGCATAATTAAGCTGGGCGCCAGGCTCAAATTTATAAAGGACTACGAGACCACCTTCAACAATGTTATAAAGCATGTGGAAGAATTTCAGACCTCGATGAGGTACGTCTCCTCAAACCCCTTCCACATCCTGATGATAAGCCTGCTTTCAGCGGTAGAGTACCTAGCCTTCATCTCGGTGCCCTATTTCGTGTGTGTGGGCTTCGGGATGAACCCATCCTTTTCGCTCTACCTCTCCATAGTCTCCTTAAACCTATACACCATATACGCCGTCTCCATGATGCCCACGCCCGGAACCTCGGGAGCGGCGGAGACTGTGTTTTTGCTGGTGTTCCGCACTCTGATTCCGGTCGGCGCCTTCTGGGCAATGCTGATATGGCGCTTTATGACCTATTATATATTCATCATCTTAGGTCTCGTGGTGATGTTCTACGACTTCATCAAGCAGACCACAAAGGAGAAATTCATAGAGCGCAGGAAGCTCTTCAACATAAGGGAAAAGCTCATACCCAAGCTCAACTCGCAGTCGGCGGTTGAGAGGCTTGCCACGCTCACCGTGCTCAAGCAGATAGAAAAGGATGATAAATTCTTTATCCCCGCGCCACGGGAGCACGACGTCAAGATATCGTTCAAGTCGGAATACTCCAACATGCCCTTCAATCCCTCTTACCTTGCCTACAAGCTGCACGCTGCGGGCTGCCAGATCGGGGGCATTATGGACTACCTTACCATGGCAGGGGCCAAGGAGTTTTACAAGGCGTGCGAGATACTGGGGATGAAGCCGCTGCTCGGCGTCGAGGCCACCACCTACATCTCACGCTACAAAAAGAGGGACTTAAGGATAAACCACCTCTACCAGAAAGACGTCATCAACCTGTGCATGACGTGCATCCCTTACCATAGCATCGATTTCGTTGACGAATGGCTCAAGAGGTTCCGCGAGCGCCGCAACGAGAAAAACAGGAAGATGGTGGAGCTCATTAACAAGAAGTACAGGCAGTACGGCATTGAGCTGGACTTTGACAAGGACGTTCTCCCCGTCTCTCTCTACGGCGAAGGGGGAACGGTGACTGAATGGCACCTTCTCTACGCGCTGGCGCAAAAGCTTATCGAGAAGTTCGGAAGGGGGCAGATTTTGCTTCGCTTTCTCACCCATGAGCTGCACATCATCCTCACCGAGAAGATGAAGCAGAACCTGCTCGACGTCACCGACAACAAGATTTACATCTACGACCTCGTCAACATCCTGAGGGCGGAGATATGGCACTTCTACGTCGACGCCGCGGACGAGTGCTGCTCCATCCTCGAGTTCATAAAGGTTGCAAAGGATACCGGCAGCCTGGTTTGCTACCGCTACATCGGCGACATCATACAGAACGTAATGGGCGAGTACCGCGTCGAGAAGTTCGAGGACTCTTTCCTCGACGAGCTTATCTCCGAGCTTAAGGAGCTCGGCGTGAACGCCGTTATGTACGAGCCCTCCCGCCTCACCGACGAGCAGCTTAAGCGCATAGGGGAGCTGTGCGAGGAGCACGAGATGATACAGCTCTCCGGCGAGACCATCTACTCCATAAGGCAGGGTTTTAGGAACGATGTCTTGGACGACGAGAGGTTTGACTTTTTGGTAAACAACGCGTGGGCGCTCGTGGGCAACGTAAGGGCCATGGATGCCGGCAAGGAGAGCAGCATAGTGAGCTCTTCGACGATAGAAAAATACCCCCAGCTTTCCACCAGGCTGATGATTTACTCCGCTCTCGGAAAATATGGAAAGTTCAAGGAAGCTTGAGGCGATAAGGGCGCTGATACCCTATAGCTGCGAGATCGTCCCCGCGGGCTGCGCCAGCGCCGTGTTCTTCTACGTGCCGTATGTGCCTTTTAAGAGCGAGCCCGGGGTGGCGCGCGTGGACAGCTTTTACGCCGCCTCAAACCTCGCCTATAACCTCGCGGGGAGGTATGCTGAAAAGCTCAGAGAGTTCGGCATCGCCTGTTCCCCCAACCCCGAGATTGACTACAAGGCCGCAATCGGCGGCAGCGTGGGCAAAAACACCCTGCTGTACCGGAAAGGCCTCGGAAGCCGGTTTGCAATTGGCGCTATTTTACTTGGCGAAGAGCTTCCCCCCTTCAATGGCGCCCAATACGCGGAAATGCCCTGCGAAGGGTGCGACCTGTGCGCCCGGGCCTGCCCGCTGGGGGCCATAGGGGAAAGGTTTGACAGGGGCAGGTGCATGAGGCAGTACATGCTGCGCCCCGAGCAGGCGGGGGAAGAGGTCTGGGCTGCCTTTGAGGACAGGATTTTGGGTTGCGACATCTGCCAGCGAGTCTGTCCCATGAACAGCGAGGAAGAACAGCCCATGCCGCAAGAGGTCAGGCAGCTTTTGGACTACGGTAACTTTGTCAGGAGCCTTAAAGAAGGGAATTTGGGCGGCTTTGCGAAATATTTTGGCAAAAATTACGCGAGGAAAAACTCGCTGCTCGCCATGTTCCTGATTTGCGCGGCAAACGCCGAAGACAAGCGCTTTTTTGAGCTTGCGAGGCAGTGCGCGCGCAGCGATAGCTTTAGGGTGAGGGCGGCTGCCGCCTACGCCTTAAAAAAGCTGAGAAGGAGAAGGGAAGATGGGGTCACTTGATTTAACCTCAATCAAGACTTCGGATTTCGGGTCAAAGAGATTTGAGTGCAACTGCGGCAGGACGCACCGCGTGGACACTCAAAGGATAATGATCGGCAAAAACGCCATCGTCATGCTCGGCGAGGCGATGAGCGTCATCCCCGCGGGAAGGGCGCTGTTTTTCTCCTGCGAAGACATCTACGAACACTACGGCAGCAGGATAGCGGGCGAGATAATCAACCTCGGGTACTCCCTCATAAAGCATGTATTCCCTCCCAATTTCAGGCCGGAGCTGGAGCAGTTGGACAAAATGGCCAAAGAGCTTCCCGAAGACATAAGGCTGGTCGTGGCCTACGGAAGCAGAAGCGTTTGCGACGCCGCCAAGTACATAGCTCGCCGGAGGGAAATAAGGCTGATAATGATACCCTCGACTCCCGGCGGCTCGTATCTGTCCACCACCTCTCACCTGTATTCGGGAAACCTTTGCAAGGGGTACAAATCCGCCGCCCCATACGCGCTGCTTTGCGACCTCAACGTGATAAGGCAGGCCTCAAAGGAAGTCTTAGCCTCGGCGTTCGGGGAGCTGTGCTCGAGGCTGGTGGCGCTCGTGGACTGGTATTTTTCCAAATGCATAGCGGACGGCCACCACTGCTCCAGCATCGAGGAGCTCGTGATGCAGTGTATAAACATGGCTATAAACAGCGGAGAGGGCTTGATTGCCGACAACGAGTTCAGCCTGTACATAACCTCGGAGGCGCTGCTTAGAAGCTCGCTTTGCTCCCAGCTTCTGGGATACGACAGGTGCTCTGTCGGCTCTTCTCACCTCGCGGCGCAGCTCATGTCGCCGAAACAGAAAATGCGCTACGGCGAAAGGTGCATCGTGGCGGGAAGGGCAATCTTGAACATGTACAGCCTCTTTTTCAGCTCCGATTTTTCCGACGTCTTTATGCCGCCCGACAAGGACTTGAGGGCGAGAAAAGCGGCCCAGATTCTGGGCGCCCACCCCGGCCGCGTTTACGATAACTCAAGCTACGTAACTGACATCGGCGAGTACCGCTCCAGGCTTGAGAGGGCGCAGGAGTACAGAAAGGAATTTCTGAAGCTACTCGACTTCTACATCGCCAAGCTCAACATGGCGTGGGTGGTGTTCAAGCGCCTGTACAAGGACGCGGGGGCATGGATGGATGGGGCGATTGACGAGCGCGACCTCGCCTCTTCCATAGCGCTGGCGCCCGAGCTTACGGAGGATTACACGCCTCTTTCCCTCATGAGGGACATGGGCATTTTGGAAAGGTACGTTCAGAGAAGCTGACATGAAAGGCGTAGAGCTGTTCTTGCTCGACCTCGACGGCACCATTTACCTTGGAAACCAGATGATACGGGGAGCGGGCGAGTTTTTGCAAAAAGTAAAGCAAGCGGGAAAAAGGTACTGCTTTCTGACAAACAATTCCTCGAGGTCATCCTCTGATTACCTAAAGAAGCTCTCCTCGCTCGGCATCGACGCCGGCCCCGATGAGGTTTTGACCTCGGGATACGCCGCCATAAGGTACTTAAAGGCTGCCTTTCCTTCCTCGCGGGTTTTTCTCATGGGCACTCGCTCTCTTAAGCGGGAATTTGCCGAGGAAGGCATAAGGCTTGTTGAGGAAAGCCCCGAGGTGGTGGTGGTCTCCTATGACACCGAGCTCGATTACGAGAAGCTGTGCCAGACCTGCCTCTTCTTAAGGCAGGGCGCGTTCTACGTGTGCACCCATCCCGACCTCAACTGCCCCAGCCAGAGGGGGTCCCTTCCTGACGCCGGCAGCTTCATGGCGCTCATCCAAAAGAGCACGGGCAGGCTGCCCGACATCATCTGCGGAAAGCCGTACCCTGCCATGGCGCAGGCGGTGAGGGACAAATTCGGCCTCAGCGGCAAAAAGGTAGCAATGGTGGGCGACAGGCTAATGACGGACATCGCCTTCGCGAAGGAAAACGGCTTCGTGTCGGTGCTGGTCTTGAGCGGCGAGACCGACAGGAAGGCGCTCGAAGAGAGCGGGGTCGAGCCCGATTTCGTCTTCAGCTCAGTCAGGGAGATAATCCCGAGAATTTAGTTTGAAGCTGCCCGAAAAGGTTTTTAATAAAAGGTGCGATTTACTTTTTTTCCAAGAGAAAAAGGGGGATAGAAGTTATGAATATTTCTGAAAACGCCAGGATTGTTTTGGAAAAGCGCTATTTGACAAAAGACGAGAACAACAAGGTCATCGAGACGCCCGAGCAGATGTTCGAGCGCGTGGCCTCTGCCATAGCTTCAGCCGACCTTCTCTACGACGAAAAGGCCGACGTGAAGAGGACCAAGCAGGCATTTTTGGACATGATGACGAACTTTGAGTTTCTCCCCAACTCCCCCACGCTCATGAACGCGGGCAAGCCCCTGGGCCAGCTTTCGGCATGCTTCGTGCTTCCTGTCGAGGATTCCATGGAGGAGATATTCGAGACCATAAAGAACGCCGCGCTCATACATAAGAGCGGCGGGGGAACGGGCTTTTCCTTCTCAAGGCTGCGAAGCAAGGGCGCGCCCGTGAGGTCCACGGGCGGCATCGCGAGCGGTCCCGTCAGCTTTATGAAGGTGTTCAACGCCGCCACCGAGGCGGTCAAGCAGGGCGGTACCCGCAGGGGCGCCAACATGGGCATTTTAAGGGTGGACCATCCCGACATCCTGGAGTTTATCGATTGCAAGAAAGACAACAGCGACATAACAAACTTTAACATAAGCGTCGGCATTACCGAAAAGTTCATGGAAGCCGTGAAAAAAGGCGAGGACTATCCCCTCATTGATCCCAACACCAAAAAAGAAGTGGGTACCTTGAGCGCCAGAGAGGTGTACGACAAGATAGTGAGGGCGGCGTGGACCAACGGCGAGCCGGGTATTGTGTTCCTCGACAGGCTCAACAAGTTCAATTCCGTGCCCACTATGGGCGAGATAGAATCCACAAATCCCTGCGGAGAGCAGCCCCTTCTTCCCTACGAAAGCTGCAATTTAGGCTCCATCAACTTAAGCAAGATGATGAAAAAGGTTGGTGAAAGCTACGAGATAGACTGGGACAAGCTCGAGGCCACGACAAGGCGCGCCGTGCATTTTCTCAACAACGTGATAGACGTCAACAAATATCCCCTCGACATAATAGACAAGACCACCAAAAAGAGCAGGAAAATCGGCCTCGGCGTGATGGGCTTTGCTGACATGCTCTTAAGGCTTAAAGTTCCCTATAACAGCGAGCAGGCTATAGAGACCGCGAGGCGCGTGATGGGCTTTATCCACAAAAAGGGCATGGAAGAGAGCCGCAACCTCGCAAAAAAGAGGGGCCCCTTCCCGCTCTTTTCCGAGAGCATTTACAAGGAAGGCGAGCCGTTGAGGAACGCCACCGTCACCACGATAGCGCCGACGGGCACCCTCTCCATAATAGCGGGCTGTTCCTCGGGAGTGGAGCCCATCTTCGCATACGTGTTCATACGCAACGTCATGGACAACACCGAGCTCGTCGAGGTCAACCCCATCTTAAAGGAAGAGCTGGAAAAGAGGGGCCTTTACAGCGGCGAGCTGATGAAAAAGATAGCCCAGCAGGGCACTTTAGCACACATAGAGGAGCTTCCGCAGGACATAAAGGAAATCTTTGTCTCGGCGCACGACATCTTGCCCGAATACCACATAAGGATTCAGGCGGCATTCCAGGAATTTACCGACAACGCGGTGTCAAAGACTGTAAACTTTAAGAATTCCGCCACCGTAGAGGACGTGGACAAGGTGTACAAGCTGGCGTACGAGCTCGGCTGCAAGGGAGTCACCATTTACAGGGACGGCAGCAGGGAGTCGCAGGTGCTTAACATCGGAAAGGTCTCCGATAGGAAAGCCCAGCTTAGGCTCAGACCCCGCCCCCGCCCAGAAATCGTGAGTGGCTTTACCGAGAAGGTCAAAATCGGCTGCGGCAACCTCTACATCACGGTCAACTTCGACAACCAGGGGATAGTGGAGGTGTTCACCAACACGGGCAAGGCGGGCGGCTGCCCTTCGCAGTCTGAGGCGACGGCGAGGCTGGTCTCCATTTCGCTGCGCTCGGGTATGGACGTCGAGACCATCATAGAGCAGCTCAAGGGCATAAGGTGCCCCTCTACCATCCGCCAGCCCGGCATGAAGGTTACATCCTGCCCCGACGCCATCGCCAAGGTCATCGAAAAGGTAGTGAAAATCCAGCAAGAGGCCAACAGCAACGGTAAGAGGGTGATAAGCGAGCTGATAAGCGAGACCAAGGAGCTCGACGAGTTTAGGAGAGTGAAGTTCTGCCCCGAGTGCGGCCACCCCATAAACCACGAGGGCGGGTGCGTGGTGTGCAGGAATTGCGGGTATAGCAAATGCGGATAGATTATCTTCCTTTAAACCCCCTGAATGGGGGTTTTTTAATGAATAGTTTTTTCTTCTCTTAAGCTCTTTTTAAATAATTTTTTTATGAGGGAAAATGAACTAAAATAGCCACTTTTTGGAGCGCCCCAAAAAGTGGCCAAAAAAGGCGGCAAAGGGGGGGGCGGCATACCCCGCGAAACGCTTCCCCTTTGCATCCCCCCCCCTCGCACGCAACCAGTTTATTGTCTTTAAGATTTTCTTATCAATTGTATTATGTCTGTTGTATATATACAATGAACAGTATATATTTTTGAATGGGAAAAAATCTTTTTATCGTTTTTTCTTTCTTCATTGTAAATTGTACGTTCTTAAAACTTCTTCCTTATCTTCTCCAAAATCTTGGCCTCAAGCCTTGAGATTTGCACTTGGGATACCCCTAAAATCCTTGCCACCTCGCCCTGGGTCATGTCGCGGAAGTAGCGCAGCATTATTATCTTTCTCTCGCGCTCGGAAAGCTCAGCCAGAATGTTTTTCAGCACTATCTTGTCTATGACGTCCTCTGTGGAGTCCGCAGCCCCCAGCTTGTCGATGAGGCTTAAGGAGCGCTCGTTGCCCTCCTCGCTCTTTTCAAACAGCGACAGGGGCATTTTCACGCATTCCATGGCGAGGATGACGTCCTCGGAGGAAACCTTCAGATGGCTGGCTATCTCCTCCACCGTGGGCTCTTTTCCCGCCTTTCTGCGGTTTTCGGCATATTTGTAAATCTTGTTGCAAAGCACCTTGAGGGAGCGCGAGACCTTGATGTACCCGTCGTCCCGCAGGAATCTCTTTATCTCTCCCGCTATCATTGGGACGGCGTAGGTGGAGAACTTGACATTGAAGGAAAAGTTGAAGTTTTTTATGGCCTTGATGAAGCCCATGCTGGCGAGCTGAAAGAGGTCGTCGTACTCGACGCCCTTGTTGCAGAACCTCTTTATTATGGATTTTAAGAGCGGAGTATTGTGCACGATGAGCTTTTCCTTGGCCTCGGCGTCGCCTTCCTTGGCCCTTTTCAGCAGCTCCGCGGTCTCGTTGTGGTCAAGCATCAAACTCTCCGTACTGCGGCGCCCTTTTCGCCTCAGCCGCCCTTGTTTCCTATCTTTTTTGACATCTTGACGATGACGCCGAGGGGCTGGTTGGGCAAAACCTCCAGGTTGTCCATAAACGTCTCCATCAGCGTAAAGCCCATGCCGCTCCTTTCGTCCTCGGGCTTTGTGGTGAAAAAGGGCTGTCTCGCCTTTTCAATGTCGGAAATGCCCACTCCCGTGTCGGAAACGGTTATATGTACCGTGTCGCCATCGATGCTGCAGGCGAGCTCGATGTCCTCCTCACCTTTCTCGTAAGCGTGCACTATGCAGTTGGTGACGGCTTCGCTCACCGCCGTCTTTATGTCGTTTAACTCCTCCAGAGTGGGGTCGAGAGGCAGCAGAAACGCCGCGACCGCGCTCCTCGCGAAGGACTCGTTGACTGATTTGGCTTTGAACTTAAGTATCATCTCGTTTTTGAAATTCATCTTAAATAACCTCGCTGTTTGATAACCTCGGCATTATCTCGTAAAGGCCGCTCATGCGTAGTATCTTTTCCACCTGAAGGCAGGGGTTTTGGATGTAGGCCCTTATGTTTTTCTTATAAAGCTTTTTATAGCGGCCTATGAGCAGCCCTATCCCCGTGCTGTCCATAAAGGTCAGCTTGGACATGTCGAATATCACGCACTCGAAATTTGCGTCCTCAAAGCGCTTGTCGAGCTTGCGCCGCGCCTGTTCGGCGCTGTATTCGTCGAGCTCGCCAATGAGGTACACTATGAGGACGTTTCTCTTGACTATAGTCTCAATCTGCATCTTGGCATCCTCCGCTTTGGCTTCAAAATTGCAAAGACCATTTTATCATTCTTTTAAGGCGAAAATTTGTGCTATTATGTCGAAAATTGAAAATTTTGCTCTTTTATCACGAAATTTACGCAAAATAAAGAGGGAAAAGAAGGATTTTTTGAGGCAGTTACAAAAGCAAAAAAGGCCCGCTTTTTACAGGAAAACGGGGCAAAGAAGGGGCAAGTTTTTTCAAATTGGTCCTTTAAAACTGTTGACAATTATGGCGGAATATAGTATATTTTTATAGCATTGAGTTGCAATCGCTCCAGTATCGGGGTGTGGCGCAGTTGGTAGCGCACGTGGTTTGGGACCATGGGGCCGGGAGTTCGAGTCTCTTCACCCCGACCATGTTGAAAGGTATGAGGGCCTTTAGCTCAGTTGGTCAGAGCGGTCGGCTCATAACCGATTGGTCCGCGGTTCAAGTCCGTGAAGGCCCACCAATATAAGGCGCAAGACGCTCCGCAAGCTGACGCGGAGCACGTTTTATGGCCTGGTAGTTCAGACGGTTAGAACGCTAGCCTGTCACGCTAGAGGTCGAGGGTTCGAGTCCCTTCCAGGTCGCCAAAATGTGCCTCGGTAGCTCAGTTGGTAGAGCAGGGGACTGAAAATCCCCGTGTCGGTGGTTCGATTCCGCCCCGAGGCACCATTTATCTGCTGGTGTAGCTCAATCGGTAGAGCAATTGATTTGTAATCAATAGGTTGCGGGTTCGAGTCCCATCACCAGCTCCACAAACACAGTCATGGAGGGTTTCCCGAGCTGGCCAAAGGGGGCAGACTGTAAATCTGTTGTCATACGACTACGGTAGTTCGAATCTACCACCCTCCACCAAGGCGGCAAAACGGAATCTGCGTTTTGCCGTAATTTTTTGCTTTTTTTTACGAGAAAAATAACAATGCGCCTTGAAGAAAGTGCCCCATATAATTTTTGGCAACTCTCCCTTTTTGTCGAGGAAGGCATCTTGCCCAAGGCATAAATTATCATTGCAAGCCCGATATGACAGGATAACCTTTTTCTCTGTTTACCGTAATTTTCAGCACAAAAAAAGAGGGCTTTTTCAGCCCTCTTTTTCTATTCTTACTCGTTATCGTCTTGCTCCTCGTCCTCGCCTTCCTCTTCTTCAGGTTCTTCTTCGTCCTCTTCCTCAGCTTCTTCTTCCATCTTTTCCCTTATCTTAAGCCTCTTTCTGCTGTAGGACGGCTCTTTTACCCTGATCTTTCTCGGCCTGAAGAGCTTGGATTTTTTGGCTTTCCTTATGGTTATCACCGCTATCGCGGCGATAAGCGCCAGCGCCATCAAGCCGGTTATAAGCATATCCCACGGGAACTTAAACTCGCCTGGCTCGGGCTCCTCAGTGGGCTCGGGCGTGGAGGTGGGCGTGGGCGTCGGCGTGGGCGCCACGTCGATTCCCTCGAAGCTGAGCTTAACAAGCCTTTCGCCCGTCTCCGCTTCGTCGAATATTTCCTGCTTCCAGTCGCTGCTTATGGTTATGTCGTCGAACAGCACGTATCCCACGCTCGTGGAGCTGCCGTCGCGCGCGCCGTTCCAAAGCCCTATCCTTATCGTCTTTGAGAGCTCTCCCGTCTTGATGAAGAACTCAAAGGTTTCCCAGCCGTTGGTGGCGACGTCGTCAAACGACGCCTTCGTGTCCAAAGCTTCCAGCACCTTACTTTCGTCATCGATGATATAAATGCTCGCTTTGGCGCTTCCGAAAGTCTTTAAGGATACCGTGAACCTGTAAATGCTGTCTGCCGAGAGTGTCTTGGTCTGCGAGAGGTACCCGTAGGAGGTGTCGGCGACGTTCCTTATCATCAGGTAATTGGGCGCGCCCGAGTTGCTGACATTGTCGACCTCGCCGTACTTCAAGGTGTCGTCTAAATAATTGTTGTTTCTGTAAGCATCGAGGTAATTTTGGTTGATTATGCCCGAAATCACGGCGCCGCTGTAGTGGTTCTGGACCAGCGAGCCGCCGTCTTTCAAAGAGTTGTACCCGCCGAACCTTCCGTCCCAGCTGGAAGGATTGACGGGCCTGTTCACTATGGCCCCCGTGTTGTCGGTGGTGGTGGTGAAGCCGCCGTTGGCAATCTGCGGGGATTTGCTGTCAAAGAACCTTATGCCGGTCTTGACGTTATCCTTTGAGGATGCCGAGGAGTACTCGGAGGAAGTCAGCCTCTGAACTTGCATCTCGGCAAAGAGCGCATGACCTCTCGTGAACTTGTTTATCTGCATGGCTCGAACGTCGTATGGCCCAAGCCACAGCTCGAGGCGCCAGGTAACTTCCTCATAGGGGTTTGCCTGCACGTAGAAGGAGTACTCGACCCAGTTGGCCCACTTGTTGTGCCTGTCCGCCTCCTTCTCAAAGTCCTCATCGGTGAGGTTATTCTTGGCGGTGTTTATGTTATCAAACATGCCGTAATATTCCTCTCCCGACCCGTCTGTTGCGACCAGCAACAGGTTAAGGCCGTTGGCGATAAAGTCGCTGGTCTTTAGGTAAACCGTTATCCTGTAATGGGAATAGGACTGCTGTATGCCGGTGTTGCCGTAGGCAGGGGAATGGGGCTTCATGACAAATTCGCTGCCGTCTGTGTTCAAAATTTTAAAGCCCTGCGTCGCGGCGTTTTCGTTCTTCAAATAGAACACCTTCTGTGAGGAGAAGGGGAAGTTCTTAAGCTCTTCCTCAAAGCCCTTGAGGTCTTCTCCTCCCACCTCGACGAGGCCGTTTTCGGTAATGAACTTGGTCGGGTCAACGGTGTCGTAGTAGCTGCCCCGAACGGTCGCTTCCTCAAGCCGCAGCTGGTCAAAAGTATATGTGTCTATTGTATCCCTGTTGATATACGAATAAGCGAAATAAGTCCATTCGCCCGGCTTTTCCTTGGCGTCTATCCTGTTAACCAGGTAGCTGTTGGGACTTTCCTTGTCGCCGTCGTAGAAGAAAAAGCGCTCGCTGAGCTCTCCTCTTTGGTCGAGCTCTTTCAGGGCGTTCTCAAATTCCGCTTTGTTGATGTAATCCATGGACACGGCGTCGAAGAAGGCATGCCCCTGCGTGTATCCCCTGCTGTCGGAAGGGGAGCCTGTCCCAAGCCCCAGCTCGACGTACATGGTCTTGGACGTGGAGGGGGAGCCCTCGACGTAGAACTCGTATTTTACCCACTGCTCATCGGTATCAATACCCGCGATTATTATGGGCTCCTCCATTCCCGAGAGCGCTATCGTCGCGCCGTAATACTCGTAGTTTTCGGGATGGTCGGGGTCGGAAGGCTTGATGTCGTCCAGCGTCTTTACGTAAACGGTTATTTTTCCGAAGGAGCCCGCTGGCAGCGAGATGCTCGAACTCTTGTACTTTGCCGCGGTGGGAAACTCGTTGTAAATCATTATGATGTTGTCATCGTCGGGCGAGGCGTCCTCGAGCTTTCCGGGGTTTGCGATATCCCCGTACTTGCTCTTGTTGTCCTCGAAGAGGTCCTCCTCGACGCTGATTATTCCGCGCTTTACACCCAAATCTTTATTATTTTCTTTATCTTTATAACTAAGCGGCGCGGTCTTGCCGTCAAAGCTGTCGCCGTAAATGCTCCAGCTCTTGGGCGTTTTGGGATATGAGGTGTCGTAGGCTTCCTCAAAGTTGCCGTTTTTTATCAGCGCGGGCATTGGAGAAGCCGTCGCAGTAGGAGATGGCGTGGAAGTTGGGGAAGGGCTCGGGATCTCGTCTTCCTTGCCGCCGCAGGCTGACAGAAGCGCCGACAGCGCCAGGATGACGACCAGCAAGAGAGCGGAAATCTTTCTCATCTTCCATCCGGTTTTCATAGAATGCATAGCACCATTGTCCTTTTCACTTGGTTTACCATCTAATTTTAATATAAAAAGAGGATTAAATCAATTATTATTAATAGTTTTTCCCAAAAAAAGCAAACTAAGGATATGGAAAAAAAGCTAAAGTACACGCTGCTCGCCCTCTTCGGCGCGCTCACGGGTTTTGTCAACGGCTTTTTCGGCGGCGGCGGGGGAATGATTTGCGTGCCATTGCTCATCTACGCCGCAAAAGAGCCCGTCAAGAAAGCGCACGCCACTGCGCTGCTCATCATACTTCCCGTAAGCGTCGTGTCGGCGATATTCTATTTTTCCTTCGGAAGCCTCGACCTTTCTGTTCTGCTAAAGAGCGGGATAGGCGTTGTGGCGGGAGGAATTTTGGGCGCGCTGCTGCTTAGCAGGCTTTCCAACGACATAATCAAGATGGTCTTTTCCGCGGTCATGCTCGCCGCGGGAGTGAGAATGCTGTTTTTTTAGGAGAAAGCTGTGGAAATCGTGTTCATGGCGCTATGCGGGCTGCTCGCGGGTATAATCGGCGGAATGGGAATGGGCGGCGGGACGTTGCTCATTCCCATGCTCACCGTATTTTTCGGGGTGGGCCAGCATGCCGCGCAGGCGGTCAACTTGGTGTCGTTTATCCCCATGTCGGCGGCGGCGCTCTTCATCCACATGAAAAACGAGCTGATCGACTACAAAAAGGCATTAATTATAATCGCCCCCGCGCTCGCCTCGGCGGTGGGCGGCTCGTTCTTGGCGAAGAGCACCCGAGGCGAGGCATTGGGCAGATTTTTCGGCGGGTTTTTGATAATACTCGCCGCTCTCCAGATAATCACCTTTATCGCAAACAAGAAAAAGGAAAAGAAGGGCAAGAAGGCTTGAGGGCGTGCCCCGATAAACTCTCCGCACGAAAAAGGCACAATTATAAAACTAATCAACGTAGTGATAAAATGTTTTTTTGCGTTTATATATAACAATGGTAAATACTTTTTTTTGCGGATTTATATACGATCCTTTAATATAAGCAAAACATAAGGTAAAGGCCGATTTTTACTTTATTTTTTTCCAACAATGTGATAAACTATATAAAGTTAACCTTAAGAGTTTGCCCTTTTAATCGGAGGACGATATGCTCACTTTTTCACGGGGTGTCCATCCCGAAACCAACAAGGCTCTTACGGCAGACAAGAGGATAGAGAAAATGCCTCCGCCTAAAGACTTGTACATTCCCCTCACGCAGCACATCGGCAAGGAGTGCGTGCCCGTCGTGGCGGAGGGCGACTACGTCAGGATGGGACAGTTAATCGCGCGGTGTGAAGAGGACGGCGTGTACATACACTCCAGCGTGAGCGGCACGGTAAAGGGCATCGAACAGCTGCCCACTCTCGTTGCTCCCAAAAGCTCCCACATTCATATCGAGAACGACTTTGAGGACAATATCGAGCGCCTTTCGCCGCTTGGAGAAGACGCCTCTCGCGAGAGCGCTCTGCAGCGGCTCAAAGAGGCGGGCATAGTGGGCATGGGCGGCGCTGCCTTCCCCACTCACAAGAAGCTCAACCCGCCGAGGGGCGAGAAGATTGACACCTTCATATTAAACGGCGCCGAGTGCGAGCCCTACATTACCTGCGACCATCGCCTCATGGCGGAGAGAGCGGAGGAGATAAGAAGGGGCGCCAGGCTGTTTGCGAGAATTTTAGGCGTCGAGAGAATCATCGTCGGCATAGAGAACAACAAGCCCGATGCCATAGAGGCTTTCAAGGGATTTTCCGACATAGAGGTAAAGGTATTGAGGGCAAAGTATCCCATGGGGGCGGAAAAACAGCTCATCTACGCATGCACGGGCAGGAAGGTCCCCCTGGGCGGGCTGCCTAAAGACGTCGGGTGCATAGTTGACAACGTTCACACCGTGTACAGCGCCTACCTCGCCGTGACCCAGGGGCTTCCCTGCATCGAGAGATTGGTCACCGTCAGCGGAGGCGCCGTCGAAAATCCCGGAAATTATATTATTAGGATAGGGACTACCTACCTCCACATAAGTGAGCACTGCGGGCTCAAGGAGCAGCCCGTCAAGGTGCTTGGTGGGGGTCCCATGATGGGCACGGCGGCCTTCGACCTTCACGTCGCGGTGGCGAAGGCAACCTCTTCGGTGCTCTTTCTGACCGAGAAGGAGATAAACACCGAAAAGGCCAGCCCGTGCATAAACTGCGGCAGGTGCGCTAGGGTTTGCCCCATGTACCTTATGCCCATGTACATTGACGCCTGCACCATAGCAGGGGATTACAAGGGCGCCAAAAAATACGGCGCCAGAAATTGCATTGAGTGCGGATGCTGTGCCTACGTGTGCCCCGCCAAGAGGCCGCTGGTGCAGAGCATCCGCCTCGCCAAGAGAATAGTCAGGGAGAGAAACATTTAGTTAAGGAGAGACGCAGATGGCGCAGCTTGAGAAGTTTAAGGTGTCTTCATCCCCGCATATTGCCGATGACGCCAGCGTTGACAGGATAATGATGGACGTGGTCATCGCCCTTATGCCCGCCACGGTTGCCGGCGCCATATTCTTCGGTTTTTACGCGCTGCTTTTGGTACTTGTCTCGATTGCGGCGTGCGTGCTGTTTGAATACCTTTACGATTTGCTCGCGAAGAAGATGAACTCAATTTGGGACCTTTCGGCAGTGGTGACGGGCTTGCTGCTGGGACTCAACCTGCCGCCGAGGGTGCCTCTTTATATACCGATTATAGGCGCGGCTTTTGCGATAATAATAGTGAAGATGCTCTTTGGCGGGATAGGCAAAAACTTCGCCAACCCCGCAATCGCGGCGAGGATATTCCTCACACTGGCCTTTATGCGCAGCATGACGATGTACATCGCCCCCATGGACTACTCCGGAGGGTTTTTCCCCGCTTTTTTTGACATTTACGACGCCACGGCAACGGCAACCCCGCTCAGGGGAGGGGGGGCCGACCTGCTGTCGCTCTTTTTGGGCAACATAGGCGGCTGCATAGGCGAGACCAGCGCACTGGCGCTGCTGCTCGGGGGCGCATACCTGTTGGCGAGGAGAGTGATTTCCTTTGAGATACCCCTTATAATAATAGCCACAGTGGCGGCGTTTACCCTGATTTTTAAGGGGAACATTTCGGCGGTACTGCCCGCCCTCTTGAGTGGCGGCCTGCTGCTGGGCTCCATATTCATGGCGACCGACTATTCCACCACCCCCAACACCGCGAGGGGCGCCATAATCTACGCGCTGATAGTGGGCGCCTTCACGGCGATAATAAGGCAGTATTCCGACTATCCCGAAGGCATGTCATTTGCCATACTGCTGGGCAACCTGTGCGTGCCTTTGATAGACAAATACATCTATCCGAAAAACTTCGGATACAGTAAGGAGCGCGCCGATGGCAACAGGAGTTAAGAGAGACATTTTAAGGACCGTCATCGTGCTCTCGGTGATAACCCTTGTCGCGGGCATCCTGCTCTCTGTCGTGTTCCAGATAACGAGGATAACACCTGAGGAGGAGCGGCAGAGGGTATACAAAAAGCTTAACGCCATTTACCTTGCCCCTAACGGCTATGTCGAAGTGGAGAGCAGGCCAGGGGAGAGCGTCGAGGCCTTTTACAAGGCCGATGGGGAAGACTATTATATAGTCATCTCAAACGGCGCCGGCTACAAGGGATTCATTCAGCTTTTCGTGAGCTTTGAGGGCACCGAGCTCGTCAGGATAACCGTGGGAAATAACAGCGACACCCCGGGAATAAAGGAAGACGTGTTCAAAGAGAGCTACCTCAGCCAGTTTCACGGCGACATTTACGAGAAGGATTATTCACAGGCAAACTTTGACGCCGTGGCGGGCGCCACCTACACTTCGGGTGGAGTGATTGCGGCGGCGAGAAACGCCGTAACTTTCTATAAGAATTACCTCGAGAGCAAGACCCCCGAACAGATGCTGCTCGAGAAGCTCAACGGCATGCACTAGGCGAGAAACGGTTGGGTGAAGATTGAAACTGACGCCCAATATGTTAATGGTATGTATAGGGCTGTTGGCGAAGATTACTATATTGTGAGAAGCACTGGTAACGGCTATCGTTCCGAGAAAAGGGGAGGTGCTCGCATTGAGCTGTATGTACTGTTTTCAGGCAGGCAGATACTTGGTGTCGAGATGGGAGAACACGAGGAAAGCCAGGGCAGGTCGGGCGTCGCCAGGGTGCTCAGCGATGAGTACCTTGCTCAATTCAAAGTTAACATTGACAACGTCGTATTTAAGTATAAGGATGAGGGCAGCTTTGATTTCGATACTACCGCCGAAGCCACATATACGCAGAACGGCATACTCGAAGCGGTTACCATTGCCGTAAACGCTTACAAGGCATATTTGGGAGGGTGAGATATGAACAGAATTTTGGGCAATTTAAAGAACGGGCTGGTCACCCAAAACCCCATCTTCAGGCTGGCGCTGGGCATGTGTCCCACGCTCGCCATAACCACTTCCGTGATGAACGGGCTGGGGATGGGCCTTGCCACAACCTTCGTGCTGGTGTTTTCCAACCTGCTCATTTCTCTTATGAGAAAGGTCATCCCCGACAAGATAAGGATTCCCGCATTTATCGTGGTAATTGCCACCTTCGTCACCATCGTGGAGATGGTTATGAACAAGTTCATGTTCGACCTTTACGAACAGCTGGGCGTGTTCATCGCGCTGATTACGGTAAACTGCATAGTGTTCGCGAGGGCAGAATCCTATGCCTCGGCAAACCCCGTGTTCGACAGCGCGGTGGACGGCTTCGCCGTGGGCTTGGGCTTTACCGTCGCCCTCTGCCTGATGGGCCTGGTGCGCGAGCTGCTCGCCTTCGGAACGGCTTTTGGCTTTACGGTCCTGGGCGACTGGTTCCCCAGGATAAGCATTTTCGCTCGACCGGCGGGAGGCTTTCTGACGCTGGGGCTTTTGATGGCGGCATTTAACGCCGTGTACAACAAGGTGGAAAAGGCCCTCAAGGCGAGGCGGGAAGCCCACGCGGAGCGCCAAACCGTTGAGGCGGAGGCGGTATGATGGAATATATCCTTATAATAATAGGCGCGGTTCTGGTAAACAACTTTGTGCTCGTCAAGTTCCTCGGGATATGCCCCTTTTTGGGCGTGTCAAAGAGCACGGAAAACTCGCTCGGCATGGGCTTTGCGGTTATTTTCGTCATGAGCCTGGCCTCGCTGATCACCTTTATAATATACCATGCCGTGCTGGTGCCGCTTGACCTTATATACCTCAAGACCATAGTGTTTATACTTGTCATAGCCTCGTTGGTGCAGATTGTGGAGATGGCCATAAAGAAATTCTCCCCCTCCCTCTACGCCGCGCTGGGCGTTTACCTGCCGCTCATTACCACAAACTGCGCGGTGCTGGGAGTAGCTCTTCTCAACGTTGACGGTGGCGTGGCACTTCCCATCGACAACGTGCTCAAGGCGTTTATAAACGGCGCCGCGAGCGGAGTGGGCTTTACTGTCGCCATAGTGCTGCTTTCTGCGATAAGGGAAAGGCTGGCGCGGGCGGATGTGCCCGTATGCTTCAGGGGCTTTCCCATAACGCTGGTCGCCGCCTCAATCATGGCGATGGCTTTTGCCGCATTTTCGGGAATGATATCATAACTTAGGAGAAATAGATGGACATAACCGCTGTACTTTCTGCATCGCTGCTCTTGCTCGCTCTGGGAGCGCTTTTCTCGGCGCTTATAGGCTTTCTCTCGACCAAATTCACCGTGGAGCGCGACAGCAGGCTTGACGAGATAGAGAGCCTGCTTTCGGGCGCCAACTGCGGGACGTGCGGCTACGCCGGATGCCAGGCGTTCGCCGAGGCGGTGTATCAGGGAAAGGCGAAGGTCACTGATTGCCCCTCAACTTCCCCAAATAACAAGCGCAGGATAAACGAGATAATGGGGATAAATGAGAGCGTGGGCGAAAAAACCTACGCCATAGTGCACTGCAACGGCGGCAATGCCTGCCGCGACAAGTACGACTACCAGGGCTACGGCGACTGCCGCACGGCGGAGATGCTCGCCGGCGGCAGGAAGAAATGCTACACAGGCTGCATCGGGCTTGCCACGTGCGTGGACAAGTGCCCCTATTTTGCCATCGAGGTAGGCGAGAACGGCTACGCCGAAGTGAAGAGGCCATCCTGCACCTCGTGCGGCCTGTGCATATCCAACTGCCCCAAATCCATAATAGGCAGGATAAGGGCATCCGCCAGGGTATACTGCGCTTGCTCCAACCACAACAAGGGCAAGGAGGTGCGCGACGTCTGCCCCAAGGGCTGCATAGCGTGCGGCGTGTGCGCGAAAGTATGCCCCGAGGGCGCCATAACCATGGTAGACAACCTGCCTCTCTTTGATTACGACAAGTGCACGGCGTGTATGCTGTGCGTGGAGAAGTGCCCTACTAAGGTTATCAAGGAAATCAAGGACTAAACGTTTAACAACCTCTTTTAGTGTCAATAATAGGTCGTATAATAATAGGTCGATAATGTATACGGCGACGCGCCGTTAGATGTACAGCGACGGGAAGTGGCTGCTTGCCGTAGAGCCTGCGGCCACTTTTGTTTGAAAAAACGGCCATGGAAAATAGCTTAATTTTTTTGTAAAAAATGCACAAAATTTGCAAAAGGCTATACACAAAATTGGTTTCTTGTGATATAATCTTTTAAGATTTTACTTTCAATTCGATTATGAAGGAGAGGGATCGTAGGTTTGGAAAAGATAGCTATAATTGACTTAGGCTCAAACAATGCAAGGCTTGTCATCGTAAACGTTTTTGAAGGCGGATATTTCGTGGTCGCCGACGAGCTCAAGGAGAGCGTTCGGCTGGGTCAGGACATGGAAAGGGACGGCTTTTTGAAGCCGGCGAGGGTCGTGCAGACGCTCAAGACGCTCAAGATGTTCAGGACGCTGTGCGACGCCTACAATGTGAGCAAGATCATAGCCGTGGGAACCGCAGCGGTGAGGAGGGCTAAGAACCAGAGGAGCTTCCTCGAGGAAGTTCAGGTCACCTGCGGCATTAAGATAAAGGTTCTTTCCGCGGAGGAAGAGGCGCGCCTCGTCTACCATGGCGTCATAAACTCCATGGACATACCAAAGGGGGTAATCCTCGAGATAGGCGGAGGCAGCACCAAAATAGTTTACTACAACAGACGCAATATCATCGCCTACGAGACGCTGCCCTTCGGCGCCGTCACTCTCACCGACCTGTTCTCTGCCGACAACTTAAAACCCGAGGAGCAGGCGCAGAAGATAGAGGAGTTTTTCAGGGAACAGCTTGACAACATCCCCTGGCTGAATCAGGTAGACCCCGACGCCAAGCTCATCGGCGTGGGCGGCTCCTTCCGCAATTTGGGCAAGATAAGCCGCCGCGTCAAGAAATACCCGCTCGAGATGGCGCATAACTACGTTCTCACCATAGACGGGTTCGTGAGCATCTACGACATGCTCAAGGTGCTGGACATCGACAAGAAGATGAAGATTAAGGGTCTGTCCTCAGGCAGGGCGGACATAATTCCCAACGCCTTCGCGCAGGTCAAGGCTTTCTTGGATAAGATGGGATTTAACGATATTACCATAAGCGGCTGCGGCTTGCGCGAAGGTCTGATGTTCAACTACGCCAATCCCGGCACTATCGAAAAGCCCATTTCCGACGTATTGGGCCACAGCCTCAACACGCTGGTAACGTACTACGGCCTTAACGTTCAAAAGGCCGAGCACGTCACCGACCTTGCCATTCAGCTCTTCAAGCAGCTGCGGGTGCTGCACAAATTCCCGCGCCAGTATATAAAGGTGCTCAAAGTGGCCGCCATGCTGCACGAGAGCGGCAAGATGGTAAAATTCTACAACTACCACAGGCATTCCGCCTATGTAATACTCAATTCCAACCTGTACGGCATCTCCCACAGGGATTTGACGCTCGCCGCCTTCGTGGTGTTCTCCCATAGGAAGTACGACATCTCCAACGCCGAATGGGCCAAGTTCAGGCTGCTGCTTAGTGAAGAGGATGTCGAGGTGGTGAGAAAGCTCGCCGTCATCCTGAAAATCGCAGAGAGCTTAGATCGCAGCTTTGGCTCGATGGTCAAAATGTTGAACTGCGACGTGCTGGGCGACTCCGTCATCATGAAGACCGAGGTTGAAGGAGACGCCTCCCTCGAAATCAAGGAAGCGATTGGCGCTGCAAGAGAATTCCGCAAGGCGTTCGGCAAAAACCTTGAAATTATATGATTTATAAAAATATTTCAATCCCTTTAGCTTTAAAGGGATTCAGACTGTAGAAAAACCCCTTTGAACGCTTAAGT
>JAAYQN010000061.1 GCA_012519285.1 Clostridiales bacterium | reverse complement strand
TATCTCGCTGAGCTTGTAGTAGTCTGTCTCCTCGCCGGTATCGGGGTCAATCTTCTTTTTGAGCAGAGCCCTTAAAATATGCGCCGCGGGGCTATTGTCTCCCTCATCGGGCATATCCATAATGTCGTTTACGTAAATGGCCGATGGGGCATTTTGGAGAAGATCTGACACCTCGCTTATATAGTAGTCCCTCTCTTCGGGGGTGCCAGCAAACTTTTTCATGGAGAGGATGCGGCGCCGCAGCTTTGCTCCCATGGAGTTGTCATCCTCTTCAGGCGCGCTTATCACCGAGGTTACGGAAATGGTGTCTATGGCGCTGCCGAGCTCGCTTATCTTCGTGTCGTCGGCGATAGGCAAAAAGGAGGGTAAGGTAATCTCGAATATGCTCTTTAGCTTGCCGACGGTGAGGTTATTCGTGATGTTCTGTATACCTTTTTCCCCCGAGATGGTATAGCTCCGAAGCTCCCACAGCAGCGCTTCGGCTCCCTCGGGCGCAGGCGAGCCTTCCGGATATGTATCTAAGTCGGAATAGGGAGCGCCAAGTATGCTGCCGATCGCAACCCTCGTCAGCAGCGCGTTGACGTAGCTGCCCGTGTCCTTTATGGTGACGTCGTCTAAAGCGTCGAAGATAAACGCCATCCCCTCCGGCAGCTGAATGCCGTAATCTTGCTTGAACTGACCGAAGGTCATATTGGGGATGCCTTGAACGTGGCCGATTATGTCCTTGAGCACTGTCGACCTTAACTGGGACTCCTCTTCAATAAAGGTTACCTGCTGGCCCGTCAACCTCTCGAACTCGTTGATGGAGAGGTTATTGTATATCCAATAGCCGCCGTAGGCTACCGAGGATATCACCAGTATTATCCCAAGCAGCACCCCAAATAGAAACGATGTAATACTTGCCTTTTTCCTTGCCATTTTTTTTACCTCTTTGAAAATGTTTGGGGTCAAACCATTATATGATTAAACCATTATATGATTAAATTATACCACATTATATCACACAATTATAGCAAAGTGTAAAAATTTTTTTTGAGGCGAAACGTTTTAGGCCTTTTTTTTTGAAAAAAAATTTTTGTATTCCTTAAATGCCAGTGATATCTTCACCGAAAAAATGCCCGCGATGTTGACTATTTCTTTCAAAATGATATAATCAAATAATAACGCAAAAAGGCAAACATATTAAAGCTGGGGTTGCCGATTTTTAAGGAGGAAAATATGGGAAAGGGCATAGCGGTTGCGGGAAACATATTGGTTGACAAGATAAAAATTATTGACGTGTACCCCGAAAGGGGAATGCTGTGCAACATAAGGAGCCAGAAGCTCGCCGTGGGAGGGTGCGTCCCCAATACGGGCATAAGCCTGGCGAGGCTGAGCACCGATATCCCCATCTTTGCGCTTGGCAGGGTTGGCGGCGATGAGGAAGGGGATTTTCTCATCCGCACCATGTCCGAAAACGGCATGGATTGCTTGGGCATCTTGAGAAGCGAGGATGTAGCCACTAGCTACACCGATGTGATGACGGAGATTTCCACGGGCCAGAGGACCTTTTTCCATTACAGGGGGGTAAACGCGCTCTTTTCCCCCGACGATATAAATTACGATGGCTTAAATTGCGACATCATACATATAGGGTACGCGTTGCTGCTCGACAGGTTTGACGAGGAAAACGAGCGCTTTGGCAATGAGTTTTCAAGGGCGCTTTATCTTGCAAGGCAGAGGGGCATAATCACCTCGATGGACGTTGTGAGCGAGCAGGGCGACAGGTTCAGGCAAGTGGTAAGCTGCTGCCTAAAATACTGCGATTATATCACCTTGAACGAGATTGAGGCGCAGAACGTCAGCGGAATTCCCTTAAGGGACGGCAATGGATGCATCATCGAGCAAAACCTGCCCAAAACGTGTGAGTGGTTTATGGGGCAGGGAGTGGGAAAGCAGGTGTGCGTGCACTTTCCCGAAGGGTGCGCTGCTATGGACAGTAAGGGCGAATACAGGCAGCTGCCCTCGCTGGAGCTGCCAAAAGGGTACATTAAGGGGACGGTGGGCGCGGGAGACGCCTTCTGTGCCGGTATATTGTATTCCGCTTACAAGGGCTTCAGCCTCAAAGAGAGCCTCGTCGCCGCGACGTGCGCCGCGGCGTGCAACCTCTCCGCCGAGGACAGCATAAGCGGCATGAGAAGCTTTGAGGAAGCGATAAAGCTGTGCGAGATATTCAGGTACGGGGATACGATAAAGGAGATTTAGCTTTTTAAGATTTTTTCAAGCTCTCTTTCCTCAAAGAGCCTGACTTTGCCCTCGCAGTTTTCTTGGGTGTCGCCGCTTACGTGCAGGTAGAATTTGATCTTTGCCTCGGTGCCGGAAGGCCTTATTATCAGCTTGACCTTGTCGGTGGAAAAGCTCAGCACATCGGCCTTTTCCAGGTGGGTAACTTCGAGGTAGTCCGTATTTTGGGACACCTTCTCGCCGGCGAGGGACTGTAGCCCCTCTTTCCTCAAGGCGCTCATTATGCCCGCGATCTTCCTCTCGCCCTCTATGCCCTTAAACTCGAAGGAGTAGAGCTTGCTGAGCAAGTAGCCGTACTTTTTGTAGATGTCCGCCAGCACGTTGCCTAAGGTTTTACCCCTGCTCTTGTAATAGCTTGCCATCTCGCAGATCAGCAGCGAGGCGCCGACTCCATCTTTATCGCGCGCGTAGTCGCCGATGAGGTAGCCGCAGCTCTCCTCCATGGCGAGAAGGTGCCGGGATATGTCCCCGCTTCTTTCCAGCTCGTTCATCTTCTCGCCGATGAACTTAAAGCCGGTATAAACGTAGTAGGCCTCTCCCCCGCTGCTTTTTACGATGAACTCGGGCAAGGTGGAGGACACGATGGTGGAAATTATGATGGGCTCCTTAGGCTGCCTGGTCTCCACGAGGAAGTTGGTGAGCAGTATCCCCACCTCGTTGCCCGTCAGGATTCTGTAGCCGCCGCCTGCCTGGTACGCCACGCCCACCCTGTCGCAGTCGGGGTCGGTGGCGAGCACTATGTCGGCGCCCTCCTTCTCCGCGTACTCTATTGCAAGCCGCAGCGCTTCCTTTAACTCGGGGTTGGGGTAAGGGCAGGTGGTAAAATCGCTGTCGGGAAGCTCCTGCTCCGCCACCACAGTGACGTTCTCAAAGCCCTGCTTTTTCAGAAGCGCTCTCACGGGCTTGTTGCCCGTGCCGTTTAGCGGGGTGTAAACTATCTTGAGGCCTGCCGGGTCCCCCAGCTTGCAGTAACTGCCGACCCGCTCGAGGAATCTATCCACCACTTCTTCCCCTATGTAGGTTATCTTGCCGTAATTCTCCTTGACAAGGGGGTCAAACTCCAAGTAGCTGTGTTGCGCTGCGTATCCCCATATCTCTTCCGCCGCCTGAGTGGTTATCTGGCAACCGGTGTGGTCGTAGACCTTGTAGCCGTTATATTCCTTGGGGTTGTGGCTCGCCGTAACAACTATCCCCGCGCTCGCCCCGAGGTGTCTTACCGCGAAGGAAAGTATGGGCGTGGGCATCAGCTCCCCGAACAGGTATGCCTTTATGCCCCTGCTGATCAGCACCGAGGCGGCGACGTGCGCGAAGACGTCAGACTTTTTCCTGCTGTCGTATGCTATCGCAACGGATGGGGAGCTGTACTTATTTTGGAGGTAGTCCGCCAGCGCCAGGCTTATCCTCGCTATCACGTATTCGTTCATCCTGTTGGTGCCGGCGCCGAGTATTCCCCTAAGCCCTCCCGTCCCAAAGGTGAGGTGCTTGTAGAACCTCTCTTCTATTTCCTTTTCGTCGCCTTCTATTGCCTTAAGCTCAGCCTGTATCTCCTCATTTTCTGCGGTTTCCTTAAGCCATTGCGCGTATATCTCTCTCAAATTTTCCACCTCGAAAAGTTTACTGTAAAATATTATAGCAAAAAAGGGAAAAAATGCACATCGAATCGAAGGGGCTTTAAATTTTTCTTTATCGAAAAGCAAAAAAAGAGGGCCGCGCCTGTGCCCGCAGCCCTCTTCATATGGCTCTTAAGAAATCTTTGCGCCCATAGGCATCAGGCTGAGCTTTGTCAGCTTGAAGCACTGCTTGCCGAACGGTATGCCGATTATTGTTATGTAGAATATCACGCCCCAGATCAGATAACCGAGAGCCAGTTCCCAACCGAACAGGATCATCCAGATAATGTTGCCGACGGGATGTTTTTCAAAGTCGGTCTTTACGGTTTTGCCGAAGGGCAAGAGGGAGAGCTTGGCGATTTTAAAGCACTGCTTGCCGAAGGGTATGCCGATTATCGTTACGCAGAGAATGGCGCCGAAGATGCACCAGCCTATCGCTGAAAAGAGTCCAACCAAAACAAACCAGATGATGTTGCCTACTATCTTCATTCAATTTTCCTCCTTTATTTATGAAAAAACAAGCCAGCGGCGCGCACAGGTTGCCGCAAAATCCCGATAGAATTATATGAGGGCTGCCTGGGCAAAAATGTTCGCAAATCGCGGAAAAGCGTATTTTTTTATCTACATATTATATAAATTGCAATACAATGTCAAGAAAAAACGTAAACCCTTGAGAGTAAAAACGTCTTGCGCCCCCCTGCGGGAGCCAAAGGTTTTCACAACCAAAAAAGCGCAAAAAAACCCCGCTGCTCGAGCAGGGCTTTTTAACTCTTGCTTTTCTTACTTGACAATCTTGCTTACGACGCCGGAGCCTACTGTCCTGCCGCCCTCGCGGATAGCGAAGCGGAGGCCTTCCTCTATGGCTATGGGCGTGATGAGGGCTACCTTAATGGTGGTGTTGTCGCCGGGCATTATCATCTCTAAGCCTTCGGGTAGATTGATGGTTCCCGTAACGTCAGTGGTCCTGAAGTAGAACTGTGGCCTGTACCCGTTGAAAAAGGGGGTATGGCGGCCGCCCTCTTCCTTGGTCAGGACGTAGACCTGCGCCTCGAAATCGGTGTACGCCTTGATGCTTCCGGGCTTGGCGATAACTTGTCCCCTCTCAATTTCCTTCCTGTCAATGCCCCTGAGCAGGGCGCCTACGTTGTCGCCCGCCTGGGCGCTGTCAAGCACCTTCCTGAACATCTCGAGGCCGGTGATTACGGAGGTCAAGGGCCTCTCCCTCATTCCGACTATCTCAACGGGGTCGTTGACAAGGGCGGTGCCTCTCTCTACCCTGCCGGTAGCGACTGTGCCGCGCCCGGAAATGGTGAACACGTCCTCAACGGGCATCAAGAAGGGCTTGTCGCTCTCCCTCTGGGGATTGGGGATGTAGCTGTCAACCGCGTCCATAAGCTCGAATATGCATTTTACGTCAGGATGGCTCTTGAACTGGTCGGGAGAAAGCGTCTGCGTAGCCTCGAGGGCTTTGAGAGCCGAACCCCTGATTACGGGCGTATCGTCGCCGGGGAAGTTGTACTTGTTGAGGAGCTCCCTTACTTCCATCTCGACGAGGTCCGCAAGCTCGGGATCAGCGGCGTCCATCTTGTTCATGAATACTACGATATAGGGAACGCCGACCTGGCGGGCGAGCAGTATATGCTCCCTCGTCTGGGGCATGGGGCCGTCGGTCGCGGCTACGACGAGGATGGCGCCGTCCATCTGAGCGGCTCCCGTTATCATGTTCTTGACATAGTCGGCGTGGCCGGGGCAGTCAACGTGCGCATAGTGGCGCTTTGAGGTCTGGTACTCGACGTGCGAGGTGTTGATCGTGATGCCTCTCGCCTTCTCTTCGGGTGCAGAGTCGATCTCGGCGTATTTCTTTTTCTCTGCCAGGCCCTGCGCAGCAAGCACCATTGTGATGGCTGCGGTCAGAGTGGTTTTTCCATGGTCAACGTGACCGATAGTACCGATGTTTACGTGCGGCTTGCTTCTATCGAACTTAGCCTTTGCCATTTTGCGATCCTCCTAAACAAACTTATTTTTGTCTTTTATTTTTTTATATAATTTTGCTATATTTTTAAAAAAATTTCAAGCTTTTTAGCTAATTATTTTACCGTTATTCTCTTTTTTCCCTTTCGCCGGCCAGCTTCTCGAAAATGTTCTTGGGAGCCTCGGCGTAATGGGAAAACTCCATCGAAAAGCTCCCGCGCCCGCTCGTCCTGCTCCTTAAATCTGTCGCGTAACCGAACATCTCGGAGAGCGGCACGATGGCCTTTATGACCTTTGAGCCGTTCCTGTCCTCGGTGCCGGTGATGACGCCTCTTCTGCCGCTTATGTTGCCCATGAGGTCGCCAAAGTACTCCTCGGGGGTGATGATCTCGACCTTCATCATAGGCTCGAGCAATACGGGGTCTGCCTTTCTCATTGCCTCCTTAAACGCCATGCTTCCCGCGATCTTGAACGCCAGCTCGGAGGAGTCAACCTCATGGTAAGAGCCGTCAAAGAGCGTTACCTTGAAGTCCACCACCTCGTAGCCGGCTATCACGCCGCTCTTTGAGGCCTCCTCGACGCCCTTGTCGATGGCGGGGATATATTCCTTGGGAATGACGCCGCCCACGATGGCGTCCGCGAACTCGTAGCCTTTGCCGGGCTCCAGGGGCTCAAGCCTGATCTTGCAGTGGCCGTACTGGCCCCTTCCGCCGCTCTGCCTGACGTATTTGCCCTCGGCCTCCACGGCTTTCCTGATGGTCTCGCGGTAGGCGACATGCGGCTTGCCCACGTTAGCCTCCACCTTGAACTCGCGCAGCAGCCTGTCCACTATGATCTCGAGGTGGAGCTCTCCCATGCCGGCGATTATGGTCTGGCCCGTCTCGCTGTCGGTGTAAGTCTTAAAGGTGGGATCCTCTTCGGCGAGCTTGGCAAGCGAATGAACCATTTTCTCCTGCCCCTGTCTGGTCTTGGGCTCTATGGCAACCTTGATGACAGGCTCGGGAAAATCCATCTTCTCGAGCACTATGGGGCGCTTTTCGTCGCATAGGGTGTCCCCCGTCGCGGTGTCCTTAAGGCCCACGATCGCGACGATGTCGCCGGAGTAAGCGCTGTCAATGTCTTCCCTGTGGTTTGCGTGCATGAGCAGCAGCCTGCCTACCCTCTCTTTCCTGTCCTTAGTGCTGTTGTAGACGTAGGAGCCGCTCTCCAGCACGCCCGAATATACCCTGCAGTAGGCAAGCTTGCCCACGAAGGGGTCGCTCACTATCTTGAAGGCAAGGGCCGCGAAGGGCTCGCCGTCGTCGGTCTTCCTCTCCTCGACCTCGCCGGTTTGAGGGTTTGTCCCCGTGACGTGGTCGATGTCGAGCGGAAATGGCAAGAAATCCACGATGGCATCGAGCAGAAGCTGAGTGCCCTTGTTCTTATAAGAGCTTCCGCAGAGTACGGGAGTGGCTTTCATGGCGATTGTGGCTTTTCTCAAACCCTTCTTTATTTCCTCGACGGAAAGCTCCCCTCTCTCGAGGTACTTTTCCATAAGCTCGTCGTCCCTTTCGGCCACGAACTCCATGAGCTCCTTGCGGTACCGTCGAGCGGGCTCGAGCATGTTGGCGGGAATCTCCTCTTCCCGCATGTCGATGCCCTGGTCGTTGTGGTAGACAATCGCCTTCATCCCGATGAGGTCGACCTGGCCCCTGAAGGTATCCTCCTTGCCTATGGGAAGCTGGATGGGGATGGGGGTGGCGCCCAGCCTTTCCCTCATCATCTTTATTACGTTTTCAAAGTTGGCGCCGTTGATGTCCATCTTGTTGACGTAGGCAAGGCGGGGCACTTTGTACTTGTTGGCCTGCCGCCAGACCGTCTCGCTCTGGGGCTCCACGCCGCCCTTTGCGCAAAAGAGAGCCACGGCGCCGTCGAGAACCCTTAAAGAGCGCTCCACCTCCACCGTAAAGTCGACGTGGCCCGGGGTGTCGATGATGTTAATCCTGTGGCCCTTCCAGAAGCAAGTGGTGGCCGCGCTCTGTATGGTTATGCCCCTCTCCTGTTCCTGAGCCATAAAGTCCATAGTCGCGGCGCCCTCGTGCACCTCGCCCACTTTATGGATTTTTCCGGTGAAAAAAAGTATCCTTTCGGTCGTGGTGGTCTTTCCGGCGTCGATATGCGCCATAATTCCTAAATTTCTGGTTACTTTCAGGTCGTACTGTCTGGGCATAGAAGTCTCCCGTTACCAGCGATAGTGCGCGAACGCCTTGTTGGCCTCTGCCATCCTGTGGGTATCTTCCTTCTTCTTGAAGGCGCCGCCCGTGCTGTTGTATGCGTCCACGAGTTCGGCGGCAAGTCTCTCGCTCATCGTTCTCTCGCTTCTCTTTCTCGCTACATCCACCAACCACCTTATTCCGAGCGTCTGGCGCCTGTCCGGCCTCACCTCGACCGGAACCTGATAGTTAGCGCCGCCCACTCTCCTCGCCTTGACCTCCAGCACAGGCATTACGTTGTTTAAAGCCTGCGTGAAGATGTCAAGGGGCTCCGCGTTAAGCTTTTCCTTTGCCTTCTCAAGCGCCTCGTAGACGATGCTCTGCGCGATGCCCTTTTTACCGTCGCGCATCACCTGGTTTATGAGCTTGGTGAGTACCTTGCTGTTATATATGGGGTCGGGCAGAACGTCTCTCTTTGGCGCCGGACCTTTTCTTGGCATAAAATAACTGCCTCCTTGTGAAATGTTTTTACTTGAGTACAGCTGGACAGGCCTGCAGCCCGTCAACCCTTCTGCAAAAAAAATTTTGCATACTGCCTACCAAGTAACCGGCCAGCCCATTAAGAGAAACCTGCCCGGTATCTACTTGGGTTTTGCTAAAAAATTATTTGGGCCTTTTGGCGCCGTATTTGGACCTGCCCTGCTTTCTGTTAGCCACGCCTGCGGTGTCGAGCGCGCCGCGGATTATGTGGTAACGCACGCCCGGCAGATCCTTTACCCTGCCGCCGCGAATGAGTATGCTGCTGTGCTCCTGAAGGTTATGACCTTCGCCCGGTATATAAACCGTGCCTTCCTCCTGATTTGTCAGCCTTACCCTGGCAATCTTTCTCAATGCCGAGTTAGGCTTTTTGGGGGAGGTGGTCGTAACACTCAGGCAGACACCGCGCTTTTGTGGGCAGCCATCGAGGATGGGGGAGGAAGATTTGTATATTACCTTCTTCCGTCCATGCCTGATTAACTGGTTTATCGTTGGCATCCCTTTACCTCCTTTTTCAGATTGGCGCACTAGGCACCTTTGCAAAGTATCGCTAAAGCTGCCGTCATTCCTTTATTATACCCACCACAGCGGCGTCCACGTCGAGCTTGCACGCGCGACCGAGCTGCTTTTTGGTATAACATCTCTTGATCTCGACGCCATCTTTAGCTGCTGACATTATCCTGGTTACGATAAAGCTATCGCAATCGTTTGCAAGATAAATTGTCTTTATCTTGCCGCTTAAGATACCCTTGGTCACTTGCTTGAGGCCGGGTACCCTTTGTCCGTCATCTAATTGACAGTCATCCGTATTCATAGATTTGATGAAACCTGGTTTTTTACCGTAATATTATATCAATTATGCTATATGAAGTCAATAATTTAAGCCCCCTTAATTTGCGCCCTCAGCCGCCCTGGGCCTCGCTCACGGTGACGGGATAGATGTTCTTGTAATCCTTGAGCCCCGTGCCCGCAGGTATCAGCTTGCCTATGATGACGTTTTCCTTGAGGCCGATTAATGGGTCTACCTTGTTCTTGATGGCGGCCTCGGTGAGCACTCTCGCGGTCTCCTGGAAGGATGCCGCAGCGAGGAAGCTGTCGGTGGCAAGCGAAGCCTTGGTGATGCCGAGTAGCACCCTCTTTGCCGTGGCGGGCCTTCCGCCGTTTACAATCACCTTCTCGTTCTCTTCTTCAAACTTGTTTATGTCCGCGAGCTCGCCCGGCAGCATGTCGGTGTCGCCCACGTCTTCCACCTTGACTTTCTTGAGCATCTGGCGCACGATAATCTCTATGTGCTTGTCGTTTATCTCGACGCCCTGGTTGCGGTAGACCGACTGCACTTCCCTCACGAGGTATTCCTGAACGCCCTTGACGCCCTTGGTCTTTAAGATGTCGTGCGGATTGATGGAGCCTACGGTGAGGATGGTGCCGGGCTCGACCACGTCGCCCTCTTTCACTTTAAGCCTCGCGGCAAAGGGTATGGCGTATTCCTTGTTGCCGTTTTCGGTAGCTATGATTATCTTCTTTATGCCGCTTTCCTCGGATATCGCGACTTTGCCGGAGTACTCGCATACCAGCGCCATGCCCTTGGGTTTTCTCGCCTCAAACAGCTCCTCGACGCGCGGAAGGCCTTGCGTGATATCCTCGCTCGAGGCGACGCCGCCGGTGTGGAAAGTTCTCATGGTGAGCTGCGTGCCCGGCTCGCCTATGGACTGGGCGGCGATGATACCCACCGCCTCGCCTATCTGCACGGGATAGCCCGTCGCCATGTCCTTGCCGTAGCACTTGGCGCATACGCCGTACTTGAGCCTGCAGGTTAAAACGCTCCTCACCTTGACGCTCTTGTAGTACTTCGAGATGAGCTTTGCCTGCTGCTCGCCTATCATCTGGTTTTCGCCCACGATGACCTCGCCCGTCTCGGGATTTATTATGTCCTCGACGGCGAACCTGCCCTCTATGCGGTCGGCGAGCGACTCTATTATCTCCTTCTCGTTCTCGCCCGTTATGGCGGTTATCTCAATTCCCTTTATCTTTTCGCCGAGGGAAGCGTAGCAATCCTCGTCCCTCACTATAACTTCCTGAGCGACGTCGACGAGCCTCCTCGTAAGGTATCCTGAGTCGGCGGTCTTTAAAGCCGTGTCGGCGAGGCCTTTTCTGCCGCCGTGCGAGGAGATGAAGTAGTCGAGAACCGACAGCCCTTCCCTGAAGCTGGTCTTTACGGGCACTTCCATTATCTTTCCGCTGGGGTTGCTCATCAGGCCGCGCATTCCCGCAAGCTGCCTGATCTGGTTCATGTTGCCCCTCGCGCCGGAGTTTGCCATCATCCAGATGGGGTTGAATTTGTCGAGGTTCTTTTTCAGAGCCCCGGCGACCTTGTTGGTGGCGTTGTTCCAGATGTCAATTTTCGACTTGTACCTCTCCTCGCCGGTGATGAGACCCCTCTTGTATTTCTTCTCGAGTTCCATTATCTTCTCCTCGGCCTCTTTTAAAACATCTTTCTTTTCAGGCGGGATGTGCAAATCAAACACGCTGGTGGTGATGGCGCCTACGGTGGAATACTTAAAGCCCATCTCCTTTATCTTGTCGAGCATCTGGGCGGTGACGGAGGCGCCCTTTACCTTGTAGCACCTGTCAACTATGTCCTGCAGCTGCTTTTTCCCCGCGAGGAAGTTTACCTCATAGTCGAGCAGGTCCTCGGGCTTTTCCCTCTTGACAAAGCCGAGGTCCTGCGGTATTGCCTCGTTGAAGAGGATTTTCCCCACGGTGGTTTCGACGATTTTGGAATACTTCTTGCCGTCCACCTCTACCTCGCGCCTTACCTTGATCTTTGCCTGAAGCTCTATCTCCTTGCTCTGGTATGCCATGACCGCCTCTTCGGGGTCCTTGAACACCTTGCCCTCCCCCTTGGCGCCCTCTTTCTCGATGGTCATGTAGTAGCAGCCGATGACCATGTCCTGCGTGGGCGTGACCACGGGCTTGCCGTCGGAGGGCTTTAAGATGTTGTTTGAGGCGAGCATCAAAAAGCGCGCCTCTGCCTGCGCCTCGATGGAGAGAGGCACGTGAACGGCCATCTGGTCGCCGTCAAAGTCGGCGTTGAAGGCGCCGCACACGAGGGGATGGAGCTTGATCGCCCTTCCCTCTATCAGAACGGGCTCAAACGCCTGTATTGAGAGCCTGTGCAGCGTGGGCGCACGGTTTAATAGCACCGGATGGTCCTTTATCACCTCTTCCAGCACGTCCCACACTATGGGCTTTGCCCTTTCCACGGTGCGCTTGGCGCTCTTTATGTTGTGGGAATGGTTCATCTCAACGAGCTTCTTCATTACGAAGGGCTTGAACAGCTCCAGCGCCATTTCCTTGGGTACGCCGCACTGGTAGAGCTTGAGCTCGGGCCCTACGACGATGACCGAGCGGCCGGAGTAGTCGACGCGCTTGCCCAAAAGGTTTTGGCGGAACCTGCCCTGCTTTCCCCTGAGCATGCCCGAGAGGGACTTGAGCTCGCGATTGCCGGGGCCGGTTATGGGCTTGCCGCGCCTGCCGTTGTCGATAAGGGCGTCCACAGCCTCTTGCAGCATGCGCTTTTCGTTCCTCACTATTATGTCGGGGGCGCCGAGCTCGATGAGCCTCTTCAGCCTGTTGTTCCTGTTTATGACCCTCCTGTAAAGGTCGTTGAGGTCGGAAGTGGCGAACCTGCCGCCGTCGAGCTGGACCATGGGGCGCAGCTCGGGGGGAATGGCGGGCAGCACGTCGAGTATCATCCACTCCGGCCTGTTGCCGCTGCGCCTGAACGCCTCGATAATCTCTATCCTCTTGATGAGGCGCAGGCGCTTCTGGCCAAGGGCCCCCTTGTGCTGCCTCATTATCTCAATCGCCTTCTTTATCCTGTTTATGTCGCCGGCATACTTGCTGCGGGGCTTGATGTCGCTGTAATCGTCGGAGAGCTCTTCCTCGTCGAAGATGTTGATGAGCTCGTTGTAAAAGGTTACGCGGATGTATTTTTTGTTGCTTATATAATCGAAGAGCTTTCTCCTCGCCACCTCGACGTCGTTGGCGAGGTTTATCTCTACCTCGAGCTTGATAAGCTCGTCATTGTCCTTTTGCTCGACGTTGGTGAGTGCCCTTTTCAGCTCTGCCGCTTCCTTTTCGAGGTCAATTGCCTGAAGCAGTTCCTTGATGGCCTCGGCGCCCATGCCCGCCTTAAAGGAATTGTCGCCGTACTTTTCCTTTACCTCGCGGTATTCCCTGTCGATGAGTATCTGCTTGTACTGAAGGGGCGTGTCGCCGGGGTCGAGCACGATGTAGGCGGCAAAATAGAGTACCTGTTCGAGCGCCTTGGGGCTCATGTCCAGAATGAGGCCTATCCTCGAAGGCACTCCCCTGAAATACCATATGTGGGATACGGGCGCGGCGAGCTCTATATGGCCCATCCTCTCCCTTCTCACCTTGGAGCGGGTGACCTCGACGCCGCATTTGTCGCAGATCACGCCGCGGTAGCGAATCCTCTTATATTTTCCGCAGTGGCACTCCCAGTCCTTGGTGGGGCCGAAGATCCTCTCGCAGAAGAGGCCGTCCTTTTCGGGCTTTTGCGTCCTGTAGTTGATGGTCTCGGGCTTGGTGACCTCGCCGTAAGACCATTCCCTGATCTTCTCCGGGGATGCTATGCCTATCTGTATGGAATCGAAGTTGTTTAGCTCGAACATTTTTAACCTCGTTAGTTTTTTATTTTAACTCAAATGGCAAGCATTGCCTTACTCGTTGTCGTCCTTCTCGAACAGGTCGGAGACGTCGAAGTCGAGGTCCTCGTCGCTGTCGAACTTGCTGATGTCGAACTGGTCGGCGGCCTCGTTGTCCTCGAAGCTGAAGTCTATCTCCTTGAATTCCTCTTTCTCGGCGTCGAGGCTCATTTCGATGAGGTCCCTGTCGTCCTCGATGAGGTCCTTGATGCCGATCTCTTCCTTATCTTCGGTGAGCACCTTAACGTCGAGCGCAATGCTCTGCAGCTCCTTGATGAGCACCTTGAAGGCCTCGGGTATGCCGGGCTCGGAGATGTTGTTGCCCTTGACTATGGATTCGTAGGTCTTTACCCTGCCCACGATGTCGTCGGACTTGACGGTAAGTATCTCTTGCAAAATGTTTGCGGCGCCGTATGCCTCGAGCGCCCACACTTCCATCTCGCCGAACCTCTGGCCGCCGAACTGCGCCTTTCCGCCCAGCGGCTGCTGGGTAACCAGCGAGTACGGGCCGGTGCTCCTGGCGTGAATCTTGTCGTCAACGAGGTGGACGAGTTTTAACATGTACATGAAGCCCACGGTCACCCTGTTCTCGAAGGGCTCGCCTGTCCTGCCGTCATACAGCTGCACCTTGCCGTCGACCTCGCCGTTGGGGTTTACGAAGACGTTTTCCTTCAGCAACTCCTTTATCTCGTTTTCCGATGCTCCGTCAAAGACAGGAGAGGCGATGTGCCAGCCCAGCAGCTTTGCCACAAGGCCCAAATGCACCTCGAGGATCTGCCCTATGTTCATGCGCGAGGGAACGCCGAGGGGGTTAAGCACTATCTGAAGGGGCGTGCCGTCTTCCATAAAGGGCATATCCTCTTCGGGCAAAACCCTGGAGACTACGCCCTTGTTGCCGTGGCGGCCCGCCATCTTGTCGCCCACGCTTATCTTCCTCTTCTGGGCGACGTAGACCCTGACGAGCTTGTTCACGCCGGGGGCGAGCTCGTCCCTGTTCTCCCTGGTGAACACCTTGACGTCCACCACTATTCCGCCCTCGCCGTGGGGGACCCTCAGCGAGGTGTCCCGCACTTCCCTGGCCTTTTCGCCGAAGATGGCGCGCAGCAGCCTCTCCTCGGGGGTGAGCTCGGTCTCGCCCTTGGGCGTCACCTTTCCGACGAGGATGTCGCCCGAGGTCACCTCGGCGCCAATCCTTATTATGCCGTCCTCGTCGAGGTCCTTTAAGGCGTCCTCGCCCACGTTGGGGATATCCCTCGTTATCTCCTCCTCGCCGAGCTTGGTGTCCCTCGCCTCAAGCTCGTATTCCTCTATGTGAATGGAAGTGAATGTATCGTCGCGCACCAGCCTCTCCGAGATGAGGATTGCGTCTTCGTAGTTGTAGCCTTCCCATGGCATGAAGCCCACGAGAATGTTCCTTCCCAAAGAGAGCTCGCCCAGGTCGGTGGAGGGGCCGTCAGCGATGACCTCGCCCTTTTCCACCCTCTGGCCATTCTTGACGATGGGCTTCTGATTGATGCAGGTGCCCTGATTGGAGCGCATGAATTTAATGAGGTTGTAGGTGTCCACGCCGCCGTTGTCGGTCTGCACCTTTATAACGTCAGCTGAGACATAGCTCACAACGCCGCTGTTTTTGGCGAGCACGACGACGCCGGAGTCGCACGCTATCTTGTACTCGATACCCGTGCTGATGAGGGGCCTCTCGGGCTTTATCAGGGGGACGGCCTGCCTCTGCATGTTGGAGCCCATGAGCGCGCGGTTGGTGTCGTCATTCTCGAGGAAGGGGATGAGCGCCGTGGCGACCGACACCAGCTGCTTGGGGCTGACGTCCATGTACTGAACTTCCTCGCGAGAGACCTCTATGATATCCTCGGCGAGGCGGCAGGTTATTCGCTCGTTTAAGAAATGACCTTCCTCGTTGAGGGGCTCGTTGGCCTGCGCTATGACGTATTTGTCCTCCTCGTCGGCCATCATGTAGATGACTTCATCGGTGACCCTGTGGGTGTTCTTGTCAACCTTGCGGTAGGGTGTCTCGATGAAGCCGTATTCGTTTATCCTCGCATAGGTGGAGAGCGAGGTAATGAGACCTATGTTCTGGCCTTCGGGCGTCTCTATGGGGCACATCCTTCCGTAGTGGGAATGGTTTACGTCCCTGACGTCGAAGGTCGCCCTCTCGCGGTTGAGGCCGCCCGGGCCAAGCGCCGAGAGCTTCCTCTTATGAGTGAGCTCGGCTATGGGATTGGACTGGTCCATGAACTGGGACAGCTGCGAGGAGCCGAAGAACTCCCTAATCGCGCTGGTAACAGGCCTGATGTTGATGAGAGAGGTCGGCGTGACCTCGCTGGGGTCCTGCGTCGCCATCCTCTCTTTTATCACCCTCTCCAGGCGTGCGATCCCTATCCTGAACTGGTTTTGCAGCAGCTCGCCCACAGAGCGAACGCGGCGGTTGCCGAGGTGGTCGATGTTGTCTACCGTGCCGATGCCGTACTTTAAGCCGAGGTTATAGGAGACAGTTGCGACTATGTCATCAAGGGTTATGTGCTTTGGCATCAGCTTGTCGACGTTTTTCCTGACAAGCTCGGCAAGCTCCTCTTTGCCGGAAGCTTGCCCCATCAGCTCCTTGAGCACGGGCCAGTACACGTACTCGGTGAGCTTGAAATCCTTATTGTCAAGGCCGGTAATCACATTGAAATTCACCGTGTTGTTGCCAATGACCTTGAACCTCCTGCCACCCTCCACCATGAGGTAGACGACGTTAATGCCGCTGTTCTGGATTTTATACGCTACCTCTTCCTCTATCACCTCGCCCTTCTTGACGAGCACCTCGCCGCCTGCTGAAATGTCCTCATATGCCTTGTGGCCAGTTATCCTGTCGGCAAGCGACAGCTTTTTGTTGAACTTGTACCTGCCCACCTTTGCGAGGTCGTACCTTTTTGGATCGAAGAAGAGATTGTACAGCTGGCTCCTTACGGACTCCTGCGTGGGCACCTCGCCCGGCCTCAGCCTCTTGTAGAGCTCGAAGAGCGCGTCGGTTTCGTTCGTTGCGGTGTCCTTTTCGCATGAAGCCTTTATCATGGGGTCGTCGTCGAAGAGCTCGAGCAGCTGCTGGTCGGTGCCGTAGCCTAAGGCGCGCAGCAGAACGGTCCCGGCGAGCTTTCTCGTCCTGTCGACGTGCACCCAGAGGATGTCGTTGCCGTCCTGCTCAAATTCCAACCACGCGCCCCTGTTTGGGATCACTGTGGTGTCGATTAAATCTTTGCCTGTCCTGTTGTCGACCTTCCTGGCGTTGTAAACGCAGGGGCTCCTGACGAGCTGCGAGATTACAACCCTTTCCGCACCGTTTATGATAAAGGAGCCGTTTCCCGTCATCAGCGGAAACTCTCCCATGTAGACGTCCTGGTCCATGACTTCCCCGGTGTCCTTATTGACGAGCCGTACCTTTACCTTGAGGGACTTGGCGTAGGTTGCGTCGCGATTTTTGCATTCTTTTTCGGGGAACTTGGGCTCTCCCTCAAGGGAGTGGTCGAGAAAATAAAGCTCGAAGTGGCCGGAAAAGTCCGTGATGGGATTGAAATCCTCGAAAACTTCCTTTATGCCCTCAGTGATGAAATATTCGTAGGATTTCTTCTGCACCTCAATCAGGTAGGGGATCTCCAGCGGTTCTTTGATTTTTGAAAAAGATATCCTCTCGCTTTTGCCATACCTGACCTTGTGAATGTGATTCAGCATTTGGACACTCCTATAAAAATTTTGAATAAATTAAAAAAAGGTATTGAAATGTGGGCCGTTTTATAGTATAATTATGTATAGCAGCTTGATTTGAAAAGAATTTTTCAGCTTGAATTTGCGAAGAACAAAAAAGGGCAACCTCCACGAGATAACAATACCATCTTAAGATTTTATCATGATTCAAAAAATCTGTCAAGCAAATGATAAAATACCGCATGAATAATTTGCGGTATTTTTTCTTTTTTTGTCGAAATCTGTTTTTTATTATCGGAGTTAAAAGCCAACGTCGGGGGTTTTAGTCAACCGTTGTAGTCAGGCTTAAAGCCGGCAAGCTCTTCCTTCAGCTTGTTGTTAATTATGAACTCAAACAGCGTGGGGCGGGAGGGCTTGCCCTTTGGAGAACTCTCTTTATTCCGTTTTCAAAATCAGGTTTTCTCATAACTTTATACCTCAAAAAATAAAGGATTGGGCGGCAGCTATATCACAAACCCGCCGTTTGGGCTTATCACCTGGCCGGTGATGAAGCGGGCGCTGTCGGAAGCAAGGTAGAGAGCGAGGTGTGCCACGTCCTCGGGCTTTCCTATGCGCCCGAGGGGCGTCTGCTCTTTGAGGGCGTTTATCTCCTCTTTAGAAAAGCAGCTTAGCATGTCGGTGTCTATCACCCCGGGAGCTATGCAGTTTACCGTTACGTTGCTTGGGCCGACTTCCTTGGCGAGAGCCTTGGTAAGGCCGATTATCGCCGCCTTGGACACCGAGTAGTGCACCTCGCAGGACGCGCCGCATATGCCCCAAACCGATGAAATGTTTATGATACATCCCAACTTTCTCTCTATCATGTACGGCAGGCCGTATTTGCAGCACAGCACCGGCCCGCACACGTTGACGTCGAGCAGTCTCTTAAAGTCTGAAAGCGGGATGTCGGTAAAAAGGCCGTAGAGGGAGATGCCAGCGTTGTTTATTATCACGTCAAAGCCCTTGCCGAAGTGGGCGCGCGCCCTTTCAAACATCGCCCTAACCTGCGCCTCGTCGGACACGTCAGCCTTGATGGCGACGGACGGCGGCCCGATGAGCCGCTCAAGCTCCTTTGCCTGATTCTCGCTCGAATTGTAGTTTATGGCGACGGCGTAGCCGCTCTTTGCAAACAGCAGGGCGCATTCCCTGCCTATTCCCCTCGCCGCGCCGGTGATGAGTACGGTTTTCATGAATGTTTTCAAAATACTGTTTTATTTATTCAAAATGTTGAAGATTGATATATTCTAAATATTAAAGTCGCTATACCTCAATTTATTAAAGAGCAATACCCTCTTATATTTAATAGTACCATACTACTAATAAATCCTCAAATCACCTTACTTTATGCTTTTATCGGGTTGCCGCAGTATTCGCACTCCGTAACCTGGCCGGCCGTCGCCACATTTTTGGCGCCGCAGCTTGAACAGCGGACGGGGACCTTTTGAGGGGCAGCCGACGCAGGCGATGCCGCTGCCTGAGTAAAGAATATTTGGCTTGGTGCGGGCGCGGGCATTTTAAATTCAATAGTTCTGTTGCCCAAATGGATAAAAGCGTTCTTTAGGTAGCCTCTGTCAATCATGGTTTGCAAATCCTTTATGACGGCATCGCACGAAAGGCCCATCGTGGAAGCGATGGCGTCAATGCTCCTGTAATTTTGGTTTATTACCAAATCTATGTATTTTTTATATTTGGTAGCGGTATTATTTATCTGCCTCGTTTTCCTGAAAAGCAGAGCTCCTCCCACGATGAAGAGGATAGTCAGAATGGAGGAACTAGTGTTAAACTGCTCGGACCAATAGTTGCCGATTATTCCCAATATTCCGATAACTATAAAAGTACAGGCGATAACCGAGATGAGAGTTGTTTTTGCGCTCATCAACGCGGATTTTTCATCGGCTATTTTCTTGATAAACAAAAACAACCCTAACGGCCAACAAACAATAATCCAAAAGATAACCCACGCCCAGGAAATACTCTTTTTCTGCATATTTTCCTCCTTTTGATTATTATACCGCACAACCGCTTCTTTTCAAAATAATTGAGCAGTTTTGCAATTAAACAGTTGCTTCAAAAATAAAAACAGCCTGCAATTTCTCAGGCTGTTTAGTTGAAAGCGACAGCTACCTACTCTTCCGGCCCGACTCCAGGCCAGTACCATCGGCGTTTAAGGGCTTAACTTCTGTGTTCGGAATGGGAACAGGTGTTTCCCCTTAGCTATCGCCACCGCCATTACAGGCGTTATGCCTGATATATTCTCTTTTCAAACAGCGGCTCGCGCATTGACAACTGCAAAAAACCGTTAAACGGTTTTTTCGGTTTTTTGTCATAAAATCAAAACAAAAACAATCAATAAACTTTAACTTTGCTGCCGCTCCTTATGCTGTCTACGGATGAAAACACCATAGATATGCTCTTGTAGTTGTCGTGACAATCAGTCTCCGACATGCGACCCGAAAGCAAAGCGTCAAACATTTCTTCAAGGCAGCCGTGATGCTGGTACTTACCGTTCCATTTGGTCTGGGGCTTGACGGTCTCAAAGATTCTTTTGGCAGAGCCGGGCACCCTGATCTCTGCTACCGGATCGTTAAACCCGTCCCAAATCGCCGAGCCCTTGCTGCCTATAATCCGCCAGCTCGACTCCCACGAGGTGTTGCAGCCTTCCGTCCCCATGACGCAGTTATAAACGAAGACGGCGCCTTTTGACATCTCGAATATGCACGTTCCCGCTGCGTCACCCTTGTATTTGGAATCCTTGGGATTGTAGCTGTGGCAATAAACCGAAAGCGGATCCTGGCCGGTAATGAACCTCGCCTGATCGAATGTATGTATAGCGTTGTCTTGCAGCATGGGAAATTCCAGGGAATTCCTTATGCTCGCAAGGTCCTCTCCCACAAAAATGTCGGCGTTTATGGTCCAAATGTCGCCCAAAAGGCCGAAATCCACGAGCTCTTTGAGCGCGCGGACGGGCTTTTGGTACCTTCTGTTCTGCATGACGTTGTATACCTTGCCGGTCCTGTCGGTCGCCTTGACCATCTCCAAAGCCTCTTCGCGGGTGAGAGTCATGGGCTTTTCTCCGAAAACATGACAGCCCGCTTCCAGAGCCTCTATTACGATTTGGCTGTGAACTGTCACATAAGTGAGATCGTATATGATATCGGGTCTTAACTCTTCCAGGGCTTTCTCCAGATCGTCAAAGATTGGGCAATCGAGATTGTATTTTTCCTTTGCTGCCTGGGCTACCGCTGCGTTCAGCTCGACAATTCCTACAATCGCCACATCTTTGCGGCTCAACGTGTATTCCAACCAGGGTCTCGAAACCGCTCCGCAGCCTACAAATAAAACCTTCAGCTTTTTCATATCTTCTCCTCTATTTTAATATCTCTTTAAGAGCGCTTTTGTACTGCACGTCGTCTATCGGCTTTCCATGCCATTCGTGATTGTTTTCCATAAAGGAAACGCCCTTGCCCTTCACAGTTTTCGCGATTATCGCGAGCGGCCTTTGGTGCCGAAGATTCAACGCCTTACCTATTTCATCAATGTTGTGCCCGTCGATCTGAGCCACGTCCCAGCCGAACGATTTGAACTTGTCGCCGATACTGCCCAAAGGCATCACCTCGTCGGTCGTGCCGTCAAGCTGTACGCCGTTGTTGTCCACAATTGCAATCAGATTGTCGAGGTTGAACTTTACCGCGCTCATCGCGGCTTCCCAAACCTGCCCCTCGTTGAGTTCGCCGTCCCCAAGCAGCACAAAGACCCGGCCGCTTGAGCCCATCCTTTTGAGCCCCCACGCCATGCCGCCGCCCACCGAAAGGCCTTGCCCCAGCGATCCGGAGGAGAAATCCACTCCCGGCGTCTTTTTCATGTCGGGATGGCCCTGCAGCCTGCTGCCCAACTTGCGGAAGCTCTTGAGCTCTTTTTTAGGGAAAAAGCCCGCCTCCGCCAATACCGAATAATAAACGGGCGTGGCGTGGCCCTTGGACAAAATAAACCTGTCCCTGTCCTGCCACTTGGGGTCGCCGGGGCGTACCCGCATATGGTTTAAGTACAGGTAAAGCAGGATTTCAACCGCCGACATCGAGCCGCCGATGTGCCCGGAGCCTGCCTCGTGCACCATCGTCAATATGCGAGAACGTATCTCCTTTGCTTTTTTCCTCAAAATCTCGTTGCTATGCATATCAGTAATCAAACAAAAGCCTGAAATTATTCAAAGACAACTCCGCTGCCTTCTCCCAGTCGCCATTTAAAACCTTAGCCACATACACAAAGGATTCAAACTCGACGGACATGGGGCCCTTGTAGCCCGCCCTGTCGAGCGCGGAGTGGAAGCTCTTCCAATCCACGTTGCCTTCGCCGGGAAGGGGGAAGATGAACTTTCTGTCTTCCTGTATGCCCACTGCGTCCTTCAAATGAACGTGCTTAATGTTTTTTCCCCAGTTTTCGATTATCCATCCAACATCTAAATGGCCGGCAAGTATGTCGTGCGAGGGGTCGTAGTTCACTCCGAGATATGGAGATTTGTAATGGTCGATGAGGTATCTGTTTGTGAAAAAATCGCGGCAAAGCATTCCCCAAACGTTTTCGACGGCGAGGTTCATCCCGCTCTCTTCTGCTACGGGGAGTATCTCGTCAAAAGCGGAGAAAACCATGCCCCAAGCCTCGCCCTCGGAGATATCCTTGCCAACCTTGAGGGGGTTGTCTATCCAGGGAATGGGGCCGGTAAAGAGGTTTATTGTGTCAATACCCGCCTCGCTGTAGGCGCGTATGCATTCTAATATGTATGCGATGTTGTCCTTTCTCTTTTGCTCGTCCTTTAAGACCAGATCCTGCTGCACGACAATCTCGGAAATCTCCAGCCCGTTGTCCTGCGAAATCCTGACGAGCTCCTTCAATTCCTTAACGGATTTTTGTCGCGGCGAGGCAAAGGTTTGCGTCCACTCCACACAGTCATATCCTATCCTCTTGAGGCTTTTGCATACCTCCTCTGCGCTCATGCTGTTATAGCTGCCGTTTGGCATAAATCCTATCTTTCTCTTCATCTCTATCCCCTTTTCTTCAATCCCACAAGCTTTCTGCATTTATCGCAGATGACTTCTATCGACATGCCGTACGTGTCCAGCAGCTCTTCATAGCCGCCGGACTGCGCGAAACAATCCTGTATTCCAACCGTATCAAAAAAAGCCGTCCTCTCGCGGCACAGAATTTCTGCCACCGTGCCGCCAAGGCCTCCCAATACATTTGCCTCCTCAACGGTGAGAACCGCACCCGTCCCCTTTGCCGCTTCGACAATGTATTCCTCGTCGATGGGCTTTATGGTGTGTATCTCTGCCACCTTAGTGCTGATGTTCTCCTTTTCAAGCCTTTTTGCCGCTTCAACCGCGCGCCACAGCATGATGCCGGTGGCGAAGATGACAAGGTCTTTGCCTTCCCTCACCGGGTTGGCCTTGCCTATCTCGAAAACGTCGTCCTCGCTGTGCACGATTGGCGTCTCCGCCCTGCACAGCCTGAAATACACCGGCCCGTTATGATATATGATTTTTGGCAGCATTTTCCTCATGCAGACGGCGTCGGAAATGTTTATGAGCGTTATATTGGGTATGGAGCGGATTATGGCCAGATCCGATATCGAATGGTGCGAGGCGCCGTCGTAGCTGTCTGAAAGCCCGCCGTAGTTTGCTGCGAATTTGACGTTTAAATTGTTGTACGCGACGCTGCTTCTTATCTGGTCGAGCGCTCTCTCGCAAAGCAGAAAGCTGAAGGTGTTCACCACAGGGATAAAGCCCAAAGTGGACAGGCCTGCTGCAAAGCACACCATGTTGGCTTCGGCAATTCCCATATTGATGAAGCGGTCGGGAAATTCTTTGGCAAAGAGCACCGAGCGCGTCGAATTGCTGACGTCGGCGTCGATCACTATGAGCCTTTGCTCATTTTTTCCAAGTTCCGCCAAAGCCTGACCGTAAGCGTTCCTTATAGCTTCCACTGTATACTCCATCAATACTTTTCTTCAGAAACACACTTGAGATATGTCTTTCTCTTTTCCGTCATATACGCAGGGATGGGAACGTCCCACCAGCCGGTAGCCTTGCCGCCCGAATACGGATATTCGGTGGTGACCATGACCTCGACGAGGAAGGGCTTGTCGGAATTTATAGCTTTTTCGAGAGAAGGCCGCAGCTCTTCCTTGCTGGAAACTCTGATAGAATCGATGCCAAAGGCTTTGGCAACCTTGGCAAAATCGGGGGTATAGCTGCTGCCGTCGGCGGCCTTGAACTGACAGCCGAAATCATAGGGCTTGCCGAAGACGTCGAGCTGCAGGTCGCGGATGGCCAGCCAGCCGCAGTTGTTGAGCAAGATTATCGTGACGTTTATTCCAAGCTGGACGAGAACGCTCATCTCCTGCATCGCCATCATAAAGTCGCCGTCGCCCACAAAAACCGCAACATTGCTTTTTGGTTTTGCCAGCTTGACGCCCATGCCTGCGGGAAAAGCGAATCCCATGGTCGAAAAGCCGCCGGTCGTTATAAAGGTCCCCGGCGTCTCAACACAGTATTCCTGCAGCATCTGCGCCTGGGTGTTGCCCGACGAGGTAACTACATAGCCGTCTTTGGGAAAGATGTCCTTGAATGTCTTTAAAACATGGGATATGGTGAGGCTGTCGGTCTCATCCAAAAAACCGTCCAACTTTTTAAACCATTTCTCTTTATGCGATTTAATGTCCTGTATGTAATCCTTTCTCTTGTCCGCAAAATCGATTTGCGACTTCTTCAAGCCCTGCAGAAGCTGGGGCATGACAGCCGCGACGTCGCCTATTATCCCAACGTCGCAGGAGTAATTCTTGCCTATCTCGGACGCATCAATGTCAACATGTATGAGCTTTGTCTGCGGGAAATTGTATGTAACGCCCTTTCTGTACGAGGAAGTGCTCTCGTCGGCAAACCTGCAGCCGAGGGCGAGTATGACGTCCGCCGTCCTGCAAAGGTAATTGCCTACGTCGGTGCCCTTGGAACCGCCGTGCCAGCCGTACAGATAGTGGTTTTCAGGGAAGCATCCCTTGCCTGCCATCGTTGTCACGACGGCTGCGCCCCAGTATTCGGCAAGCTCTTGCAATTCCTTGTACTTCCTGCTGTAATAAACTCCGCCGCCCGCAACGATTACCGGCCGCTTTGCGTTTGCCATGAGGGCGACAGCTTTTTCTATATCTTCGGCGAGCGCTTCAACTGCGTTCTGCGCCCTGTTTTGCCCATCCTCAAATTCCACATCGGTTTCAGCCGCCTGAACGTCCATGGGAACGGCCAGTGCGACAGGCCCTCTTCTGCCGGATAGCATCTGGTTGAAGGCCCGCCTCATAATCTTGGGCAGCTGCCTGACATTTTCCGCCCGCCAGCACCTCTTTGTAATCGGCCTGAAGCAGCTTAAGATGTCGGAATCGTGCTTGCGCTCTATCTCCTGCAATACACCCACGCCCCGCATGTTGGTATGGGTATCGCCCATAATCACGAGGGTGGGCGTAGAATCAACAAACGCGGTCGCAAGGCCTATTATGGTGTTCAGCGCACCGGGGCCTATCGAAGTTATCACCGCGAGTGGCTTTCCGGTCGCGCGGTAGTAACCGTCGGCAATATATACCGCGTCCATCTCCTGCATAACCTGTATGTACTTGATTTTATTTTTCTGCACTCTGTCCCTCAGAGCATCAAACAAAGCCAAACAACCGTGACCCGGTATTCCGATAACGAATTCTACGCCTTCCTTAATAAGATAATCTATTATTATCTCTCCTCCTGTTCTCATAAATAGCTCCTTTATTTAAAGTGTTGCTTTTTGTGCACTTGGTTTACAATAAGTATAGCATATCATATTCAATAAGTCAATCCTTTATGTTGTAAATCTCATAACAAAGAACGGCAGTTACATTCCCAGGGAGCAAACATGCTAAAATAAATAGGTTCGGCGTGCTAATGGGAATCAAGAGCCTTTTTTGTGAGAGATAAATGCTCATTGAAAAAACAGCATTTGAAACTTGACAATAAAAAAACCCCTTTATAAAGAGGTTTTTCGACAAGTATTTTAAAGAGATTTATCTTTTCAACAACCTGGAATATCCAAGGTTTGAGGAAATATTCTGAGCGGCTTCCTTTACGGCATCGATATATTCATTAATGTTGTCGTCATGCAGTCTGGTGACGGGACCGGATATACCCACAGCGGCGGCAAGTTTCCCCTTGCTGTTGTAGACGGGAGCTGCAACGCAGCGCATGCTGAGGCTGTATTCCTCGTTATCCAATGCGTATCCCTGCTCAAGGATTTGCTTGCACTCTTCCAAAATCTGCTCTTTATCCGTCTTGGTGAAAGTGGTAAAGCTCTCCAAATCTTTGTCCAGCAATTCCCTCTGGCGGTCCTCGGGCAGGTGGCTGATCAGGACTTTTCCAAGGGCGGTGCAGTGCAGTGGCTCCACCATTCCCACATACAGATAGGCGCTGATGCTCTCCTTGCTGGACTGCTTTTCTATGATGACGCCATGGCCGTCAGAGAGCACGCACAGCGCGGAAGATTCCTTTGTGGTGTCCGTAAGCCATTTCAAGTAGGGGCGCGCAATCCCCCTCAATTCGATTCCTTCAAGCACCTTGGTCCTGAAGCTTGCAAACCTCATCCCCAGGCTGTATTTGCCGGAAATAGGGTCCTGCTTTACGAAATTCCTGTCCTCAAGCGTTATCAAGAGACGGTAGGCGCTGCTCTTATTGACTCCAAGCACTTTGCTTATCTCGGTCACGCCAAGGTTGTCTTTTTCCATCATCATCTCGAGAATCAAAAGACCTTTTGTCAAAGAGCCTATCAGTTGCCTTGATTTTGTCTTCTTTTCCATTTTACTCCCATCTGCTTAACAATATATTAGTATATTTTAATTTTATATGGTTCCGTCCCAAGTGTCAACTCTTTCTCGAGCCTTTTCCTTTTCCTTGAACCAATGGGTTGTGACAACTTTTGTCTCGGTGTAAAAGCGCACGCCGTCCTTCCCGAGCGTATGCAGATCACCGAAGAAGGAATCCTTGTGCCCCGAGAACGGGAAAATGCTTATGGGAACTGGTATTCCCACGTTGACTCCCACCATGCCGCCGTGTATCCTGTTTGCGAACTCCCTGGCGTAGTAGCCGTTCTGCGTGTAAATGACAGCTCCGTTGGCGAAGGGGTTGGCGTTGATGAGCTCGACGCCCTCGTCAAAGCTGCTTACTCTCTTGACGCAGAGTACCGGGCCGAATATCTCGCAGTTTCCCACGCTCATTTCCGGAGTGACGTAATCAAGAATGGTGGGTCCAAGGTAAAACCCGTTTTCGAAACCTTTTACGACGATGTTCCTGCCGTCAAGCACCGGTTTTGCCCCTTCCTCTATTCCCTTTTCTATCCAGCGCGCCACCGAATCCCTGTGCTGTTTCGTGACCAGCGGGCCAAGCTGGGATTCCTCGTGGTAGGCAGGACCAACCTTGAGCTTTTTGCTGAAGTCAATGAGAGTTTCGACAAGTTTATCCGCTATTCCGTTTTCGGCAACGACGACGGGCAAGGCCATGCAGCGTTCGCCTGCGCAGCCGCAGTATGCGTTGACGATGCCCTGCGCGGTGCGCTCTAAGACGGCGTCATTGAGAACTAATGCGTGGTTTTTGGCCTCGCAAAGCGCCTGCACTCTCTTGCCGTGAGAGGCGCATTTTTGGTAAATATGTTTCCCTATGGATGTCGAACCTACAAAGGTGACTCCCTTAACTTTCTCATGCTCAAGCAGTATTTCGGCCTCGTTGCGCGAGCAGGTGACTATATTCAGAACGCCGTCGGGCAGGCCTGCCTGCTTGTACAACTGAGCGATTTTCATGCACGTCATGGGCGTCATACTCGCGGCCTTCAGCACTATGGTGTTTCCCGCGGCGATGCAGAGCGGGGTCATCCAGCCCATCGGTATCATTGCCGGGAAATTGAAAGGGACAATGCCCGCAAACACGCCCAAAGGCTCGCGGTAAAGCACGGTATCGTAGCCAGACGAGGCGTCCATAATGGATTCCCCCATCATTAGCGTTGGAATGCCGCAGGCGAGCTCGGTCACCTCGCGCGCCTTGAGAACGTCGCCATACGCTTCGCTGAGCACCTTTCCATTCTCTTTTGCAACCATCAGCGTCAGCTCGTCGATATTCTCATCGATGAGCTGCTTGACCTTGAACAGTATCTGCGCCCTTTTCATCGGGGGCACATTCTTCCATTGTTTGTACGCCTTGTCGGCGCACTCTATGGCGTATTTGACCTCGTCGGATGTGCAGCAGGGCGCCTGTGCGATCACTTCACCCGTACTGGGATTGTACACATCCATGTACTTTTGGGTCTTGCTCTCAATCCACTCTCCGCCGGCAAAAAACTTCAATCTCTCAATCATTTTTGCACCTCGTTAAACAAATTCAATATCTCCGCCTTCAGCACGTTGTCCTCGGCGTATTTTTCAATAAAATCAACGAACTTTTTGCTTTTTGCGATGGTGGAGACCACGTCCGCCGGAATATCTTTAAGGATTCCGATTATTTCCTTGTGAGAAGCCTTGGATACTTGCGCAAGCAGCTTTCTGCTGGCCTTCTGGCTCTCGCTTCTGCTCTTGGGGTAGCCGCTTCCCCTCTCGCCGTCAAATAGCTTTTCAAACACGAATTTCAGATTGAGTTCTCCCGCCCAACCGTAGCCTTTCAGCAGGGGCAGCGAAATGCAGTTGCCGTCGTTGATGAGTGAAAAAAGATAGGCGTCCGACGGCTCCGATATCAGCCCGCAGAAGACCCCCGGATACTGCATCGCCGAAATCAGAAAGCCCTGGCCGGTTCCGCAGCCGCCGATGACAAAATCGGCCGCCCCGAGGTTCAGCAGCATTGCAGCCATAAGGCCGGTGTGTATGTAGGTCAGCTGGGGGTGTTCCTCGGCGCAGGTCATGCCTAAATTGAAGACCTCGCAGTCGAATCCTCTCAACGCGTTCAAAATGTCAATGTTCCTCGAACAAGCGCTCACTTCGTTCAATACCGCAATTCTCATAAACAAACTCCTCTATGTTGCATAATGCGCACTTTGTTAATATATATGATATACCATGATGCCCAAAAAGTCAACTTTCTGTTTTTTATTCACTCAAAAAAGTTACAATGAAAAGGCATGCAGGAATGATTGACAAATAAATAATACTAAGGTAAAAACAGCTGCGCGGGTCTTTTTCAAAGGCACTTCAAAGGAAAAGGTAAAAAGCCGCTGTAATTTCAAATGCGTTCCTCCTTGCATTGGACAAGTTCTGACAATATTGTTTTCGATAGAATATTGTTCTTATGCAAACTCCGTCACGTCAAGGGAGTTCGACAATCTGGCAGGGCCGAAAGCATTAAAAAGAGGCGCGAATTTTTGCGCGCCATTTCACAACAGCTTTCAAAATACATCATCAGCCTAAAGGTCCTTCGGGGTAAAGGAAACTGAAAGAACTTATTATACAAACCGTTGCACTTGTAGTTGCAATTTAAGAAGAGATTAAAGATTTATATTTTTACTGATTAAGTTCCAGGAAATCAGATTCAACGTATTTCCCGTTTTTGAAAATGATTGTCTTTACCTCATTAGGCATGAAATGCAATGATGTCTCGGTGCCCATAAAAGCCAATTTTGCGGAGCATTCTCTCTGCTTGAGCTCGTTGAGTCTCAAGACATAGCCTTCTCCGTCCTCACTTTTCTTTAATGCCGTGAGAACCACCTGAGAATTGCTGCAGTGGAAAAGGGAGTTTGCCCTGGCAAGCCCGCCTTGATGGTAAGAATCGATAAGGTAATCGGCTGGAGCAAAGGAATCGGCAGCCGAATTAATCTTTTCAAAAGGAACGTCGCCTGTATACGGCAAAACAGCATAGTTGAAGAAGGAAACTCCTTCATCGGTATAATCGTATTCCACATCCGGGGCGGGTTTCCCGTGATGGTTGGCAAAGACGCTGTTGCGTAGACCGATAAACGTCAACATGTCATCGCTTAAGCAAAACGACGATTTGCTGTCAGTGCACACAGCAATCCCCGCCGCGCTCCGATGGTCGTAACCATGGAGACATGCCCATCTCAGAGCGGGCTGTTCCTTGCCGGAGCAGCTTTTTTGCAGGTGGCCGAAAGGCATCTCGTAGAAGGCCTTTGTGTCGCTTAAAGAGCAGCTTAAAGAAAATCTCAACAAGGTATTTTTTTCGCTGTAACACACTTTTACCGATACCCTTACGAAATCTTCCCTGCTGTAGAGGGTAAAAGTCTGCAAAACCGTGCTCTGATTGATGTTATACTTTATTTGAATGGATTGGCGTATGGGGCCGTCCTCTATCATAGAGATGGATTGCGGAGACATGTTTACGCTTTCCACGTCAAAACGCTCTATGTTATGCGCCCAGGTATCCGTTTCATCCTTGACGACCAAGGGAATGCAGCTGGGTTTTGACAGAAATTCGGTATTTGTCCTTTTATCCCTGATTGATGTCACGGAGCCGCTCCCTTCGTCAAACTCGATCCGCAAATACGCATTTTCCAATACGCGTCCCTGCGGATTTTGAGCGAATTTCTCCTTTTGGTGTTCTTTCTGCTTACCTTCGCCATATATCCAGTATGTTGCATAGCCAAAAGGCGGCAGCCCGGCCTCAAAAAGCGTGGCCTCCCCTTCTTCCATATTGAGAAATTCCCCCCGGACATATTGACAGGGTATCTCAACCCCTTTATGGTCGCACACCTTCTTGTATTTCCTGTTTAGTTGAACGGGAACCACGCGCGGATAAGAATACGGATTGAATACCATGACCGGCACGCCGAGGCCCTGCTCTTCCCACGTTATGAAATCGGATTTACCTTCCTTTAAGAGGCTGTCTACCATAGTATCGATGTTTTTCGCTATCCGGAGCATCGCTTTTTCCTTGATTTTCAGCGCGGTCGAGATGGCTTCACAGTACTCATAGATACTTTCTTCTGTAGCACGCTTGATGCTGCATCCGCACAGGATGTCGTGAAAGGTATTGAATAAAACATTCTTGTACGCTCTTTTTATTTCCTCGCCATGGTAGTCTGTTCCAAGCAGTATGCTTGCCATCGACATGTATTTTTCCGCGCAGGACAGCTCCCTTTCGGCGAGCCTTTGCAATGCTTTCACCTTTCCCGTCACCGAATAACATCCTATCGCGTGCATCTGTAAATCGCCTTGGTATTTAGGAATGTCGAGATTTTGCTTGCGAATGTGCTCGAAGTATTCGTCGGGACAAGAGAATTTGAGTTCATGGCCGCTTCTCTTCATTTCGATTATCTGGGAAATCTGCCTCTTTGTGGGTCCTCCTCCATGATTGCCCACCCCGTAAAAGCACATGAGATTCACGCCCCTTTTCCTTGAAATCTCCTCAAGCAGGACGACATCCCTTTCCACCGGATTGTCGAGCGCGGTGTAGCCCTGGCCGAAGATGCGGAATACCAGCACCTCGGAGCCGTCGGGAGCCTGCCAGTTGAACAGAATGGGAATGTCGGGGTTTTCGTGCTGCTGGGGCCTCATGAATACAAAGTTTTTCATGCCGCCTTTTTTGAGAAGCTGCGGCATGTTTGCGTTATGGCCAAAAGAATCCACGCAGTATCCCGTCTCGCAGCGCACGCCGAATTCCCTCATATAAAAATCCTGGCTGTAGAGCGCGTGTCTGGCGTAGATTTCGCCGCTGGGCAAATTGTCGTCGGGCTGCACATACCAGCCGCCGACAATATTCCACCGCTTTTCTTTGACGTATTTTTTTATCTTTTCAAAGAGGTCTGGAAAATTTTCTTTGATGAGCTCGTAATAGCTCGCCGAAGAACAGGTGAAAACAAATTCGTCATATTCCTCCAATCTGTCAATCGCAGATTGAAATGTGGCCACAATCTCAGCCATTCCTTCAAGCCTTGGCCAAAGCCAAACAGGATCGAGGTGGGCGTTCCCAATCATAAAAAGCATGGCGAAATATCCTTTTAATCTTAATAAATTTTTAACGTTACTATCTCGAAATTCTTTACGCGCAGTTTAACCTTGTTGTCTTTTTCTGCAATCTTCTGCAATCGGTTTTCCATGATATCGCAAACGTACACGGAATCGAAATCAAAACCGAATGTCAGAGTGCAATCGGT
>JAAYQN010000003.1 GCA_012519285.1 Clostridiales bacterium | reverse complement strand
TATATGTTTTTCCGCGTTTTCCAAGGAGAGCATCATAAACAAGGCGATAAACATGGGCGCGGATTACTATATGGTAAAGCCCTGCGATTACTCCCTCTTAAAGGACAGGCTGGTAGAGATGTTTTGGCTCACCAAGCCGCTGTCTGGCAGGAACATCGTTCCCATGGAAAATAAGGCAAAACTGCCGGAGAGAAGAATTGTGTCCAAGAGCCTCGATGAGAGGATAACCAATATCTTTATCTCCATAGGAATACCGCCGCACATAAAGGGTTACAGTTTCCTCAGGGAGGCCGTCAAGCTGGCGGTGGACGAGCCCGAGATAATAAACAGCATAACCAAGAGGCTTTATCCTTCCATCGCGGGCAGGTTCGACACTTCGGCGAGCAAGGTGGAAAGGGCAATCAGGCACGCCATCGAGGTCGCGTGGAACAGGGGGAAGATGGAGAACGTCAACAGCCTCTTCGGCGTCAAGGTTTACGGCAACAACGACAAGCCCACCAACGGAGAATTTATAGCGCTGATTGCTGATAAGATGCTGCTTGAAGGTGCATAAGATTTTTTAAAAAAAAGCCCTGCAAAACAGGGTTTTTTAATTTGAAACACATTTTTTATATTTTATCTTATGTTAAAAACGCTGTTCTCTTTTTTTGTTTTTCAGATGTTTTCTTGCCTTGTCATGCTAACCTGTCTTAATTACCTGCATACTAACCTGTTTGAAAAAAATATCGTAAAGTTTACAACCTATCAAAATAAAACCCCCTTCCTTTTTGAAGGGGGCATCCAATCTATTTTACCTTTAACAGTTTGACCTGACCGCAGAGCACGTCGCTGTAAGAGTAGCAGCGCTTCTTGTAGCCGTCGCCTTCCTTTACCGATACCGTGAACAGCGCGGGATAGGTGTCCTCAATGGTTCCATCGAAGTTGCTTATCTTGTTCCTGCCGTGGTTAACGGTAAGGTTGACGCATTGTCCTTTGTACGAGCTGATCTGTTTCTTTACAGCTTTGATGTCCAAAAAAGCTCTCCTCATCTTTGAACCCGCCTTTCATTTATTGGGAAAGGCCCATTAATAAGGTTTCCCTATAAATTATTATGGGCAATTCCCCTTTTTTTAAACGGAATTGCCCCTTTTTTGCAAGTTAAGCGGTTAATGATGCCGGGAAAGCTTAAAAGCCCTTAATAATCCTCGTCGTCCATGTCTTCCTCTTCCTCTTCGTCGTAATCGTCGTCAAAGTCCTCGTCGTCCGCGAGGTCCTCGTCGTCGAAGTCGTCCTCGTAGCTGCTGTCCTCAAATTCCTCTTCCTCTTCCTCGTACAGGGCGTTTTCCTCCTCCTCAAGGTCTGTGAGGGAAACTATATCTTCTTCTTCAGGAAGCTTATCCTCATTGTATTCGTCCCAATCGGTCTCGTCCTCCTCTTCAACGTCGGGCGCCGCCTTGTCCTGTTCTCCCAAGCGCTCCATGCACTTTAAGCACATCTCGTCGTCTATGGAGATATAGTTTTCCTTGCAGTATCGGCAAAGCATCTCGTCCTCTTCGTCGGGAATAAGCGGGGTGCGCTGGATGAGCTTAAGTTCCGCCTTGCACACATCGCACAACTCTTCGTTTTTGGGAATGTAATTGAGCTCGCAACGCGGGCACTTGATGTATTGCGAATTGTTTTTCATTATACCGATGCTCCCGTATGTTTTTACCGCATACATTATATTTAATTATGTATGGTTTGTAAACCATTTTAAAATAATTTTTCGCCAAATTATTTATCATTAAAAAACACCTGCTAAAAGCCAAAATCTGGCCTTCTTAGTGTATTATGTTAACAAAAAATCAGTGCACGACCAATCAAACAAAACAATATTATTTATGACAAAGAAACAGCCCTTTAGAACCATTGGACGCTATTGCGCTTTTGTAAAGTTTATCCTCTTTTCGCAAGGGGCATGCGGCCGCCCCCTTGCGCCGCTTTTTCCTCAAAAAGTAACGTACAAACATTCATAATGCGGCAATTTCCATCATAAATATATTACAGCATCATATTGGAGGAAAAAATATGGCTATCACCCCGAAATATGAGAACATCAGGGTGGACGACTACAAGGCCCTTCCGCCCAAGCAGACTGCGGTGGAGTGCGTGCTGCGCGCTGAGGAAGGCTCCATAAAAAATGTGCTTTCCATCAAGTGCGACTGCCAGCTGCTTTCCTGCGAGGCCATGGCCGGGGAGGCGAGGATAAGCGGCAGAGTGGACTTTAAGGCAATCTACGAGGACGACGAGGGAGAGCTCGACACCCTGGCGTATTACGCCGACTTCAACGACAGGGTAGAGGACCCGGGCATAACGCCGGTCTCTCGCCTTTTTTGCCAGGTCAGCGTCGCCGATGTAGAGACGGTTTCTGTCGCAAAGGACGAGATTAAGCTGGCTTGCGTGCTCGAGTGCGCCTTAAAGGTCAACAATCCCTACGAGATGTCTCTCCTCTCGGAGGGCGAAGGCTTTTTGTGCAACAGTACAAGCCGAAACAGCTGCTCATACTCCGGCGGCGGGCGCGAGAGCTTTGAGGCCTCTGACGAGTTCGAAGAAAAGCGGGTGATAAAAAAGGTGCTGCTGTCCGAGGCGGCCGCGGTAATAACCGACGCCGGCGCCGGAGTCAATTCCGTCACCGTGGAAGGCGAAGCGGTGGTCAGGCTCAATTACGTTGACGATGAGGGCGAGGTAGGCACCTGCCAGAGGGTGATTCCCTTCAGCCACGAGATAGAGGCAAAGGATGTGCTGCCCAGCGACAAGGCATTCGCCGACGCGCAGGTGCGCTCACTCAAGGTCAACGCCATAGTTGACGAGGAGAGAAACATGACCGCCATCAGCCTCTCTCTCGACATCGAGGTGACGGCAAGGGCTTACGGCAGCGAGTGCATCTCTTACGTGGACGATGTCTTTTCCCCGCAGTGCAAGCTCAACGTCACCTACAACGGGATAAACAGCAGGACCTATATCGGCTCTTACAACTATAAGCAGACCATCGAGGGCACCGCCAGCCTCGACGACGACATGATGCCCGTCGAAAGGATACTCGCCGCCGCGGGCGGCAGGGTTTACATAGCTAATATTCTCCCCGAGGAGGGCAAGGTCACTGTCGAGGGAATCGCATCCGCCACTGTGCTCTATGCCGGCACGGGCAATGAGGGCGAACGCAGGGTGGCATCCGTGGGCGTGGAGATTCCCTTCTCCATAACGCTCGACATAGAAGGGGCAAAGCCCGGCGACACAGTGGAACTCAAGGCTGCCATTTTCGATATAGAGACGAGGAGCCACAGGGGCAGGGAGATAGAGGTCAGGATGCAGCTAAGGCTTCGCGCAGACCTTTTCTCCGACGAAGTGATCACTGTGGTTTCCGACGTCGAGGAAGGCGAGCCTTTGGCTCAGCAGTGCTCCATTTCCATCTACATGCCCGGCGAAAACGAAAAACTGTGGGACGTAGCCAAGCAGCTTGGCATGCCTCCCGAAACCATATTGGAGTTCAATCCCGACCTGCAGCTTCCCGCTGAAGGGGTAAGGGTATTTGTGTACAGACAGAAATTTTAATAATTTTTTTGGGAAAATAAAGAAGTGATAGCCAGTTTTTTGAAAAAAGCTGTTCAAAAGAGCAGCTTTTTTCTTTGTTTTTTCATTGCATTGTCAATTACGCATTGTCAGTTGCAAATTGCCTTCACATCTCCTCGACGCCGTAATTTTTTGTCGTAACGGAGCAAGCGAAGAGGCCTTGATTTTTAAGCTGCCGGGCGCATAGACGGGATTTTTGGGCGCTCTCAAAGAGCGCAACCATGGCGGAGCCGCTGCCGCTCATAAAGAGGCAGGCGGGGGAGAAGGCCAAAAGCCTCCTTTCAACCTCGGCGATATCAGGCAGCAGCCTCTTTGCCGGAAGAGTTAAATCGTTCAGGCACAGCTTGGCAAGGCCATTAATGTCTCCTTCCCTGAGGCATCTTGCCGCCTCTTTGCCGTCCCCCGGGTTTTCTTCAATCAATCCTTCCTTTTTCATCTCATCGTAAAACCTGTAAGCCTCGCCGCTCGGCACTCCGCCCTCGGGCTTTGCTATCACGAGGTGATAAGCCTTTCCGCACTCAAAGGGCTCTATCGCATCGCCCCTTCCCGTCGCCCTCGCAAAGCCTCCTTTGAGCATAAAGGGCGCGTCGCTCCCGCACCTTGCGGCAATCTCCCTCAGGCTTTCCATATCTTTCCCATACAATCTGCCAAGCGCGTACAGCATGCCCGCGATGTCTGCCGACGAGCCGCCGAGGCCTGCGGCTATCGGTATGCCCTTTTTTATGCTTATGTCGAACCCGCAGGTGCCAAAGCTCTCCTGAAAGAGCCTTGCCGCGGCGAGTGCGGTATTTTCCCCTCTTACGGCGGGGCATATAAGGTTTATGCTGCCGTCCGCCCTCTTTAACACGCTTATCTCGTCGAAGAGGGAAACCGACGCCATGACGGTGTCGAGCAGATGATACCCCTCGCCGTCGGTGCCCACCACCTTGAGGAAAAAGTTTACCTTTGCGTAAGCCTTGACTTTGACCATGCAAAGATTATATAGTCTCGCCGCCCGTTTGTCAACGCCCGGTCGGCCTTTTATGCGGCGCTTTTTCCCTACAGAGGCGTATATAAAAAATTTTCTTTGACAATAATTGAGAAGGTGGTTTCAGGGCTCCATTGAAAAATCTTGAAGAGGTTTGATTTATGAGAAAGCTGACAGTATTTTTTTTGTTTGCGATTATGGTTTGCACCCTTGCCATGGGATGCCGGGAGAAAACAGCCTCTTTCGACTGCCTCAGAATACACATCCGCGCAAACGACAACTCGCAGGCGGGGCAGGCTGTAAAGTACGCCGTGAAGGAAAAAGTGGCGGATTTGCTCACGCCCGCGCTCGCCAGCGCCTCGACCAAGCGCCTAGCCATGGAAACGGTGGAAAGCCGCCTTGAGGCTATAAAGCTGCTTTGTGAGCAGGCTCTATTGGAAAATGGTTTCGATTATGGCGCGTCCGTCTCCCTCAAGAGGGAACACTTTCCCTTAAGGAGCTATGGCGAGTTTGTGTTCGAGGGCGGCTATTACGACGCGCTCATCATCGTGCTCGGCGAGGGCAGGGGGGATAACTGGTGGTGCATGGTCTATCCCCCGCTGTGCTTTATCGGGGCTGAGGGCGAGGGCGACGGCAAAGTGGTCTACCGTTCCAAGATACTCGAGATAATAGAGAGCTTTAAGCAAAAGTACTTCAAATAGTTTAGGCAAAATTTCAAAATACTCTAAACAGGAGGTTTGCTCTTGAAAAGGTATGTGAAAATTGCAGCCATCGCCAGCGCGGTGCTCTTTTTCGCCACGGCGGTCTTCTACGTGATAGACATCGCCAGCACGGAGGCCGCGGTGGTCAAGGCGGGAAGCCACCCCGCCGACATAAAGGTGGTCCAATACAGGCTTAAGCAATGGGGCTACTACACAGGCGCTGTGGACGGCATTTACGGCAGCAAGACCATTGCCGCCGTCAAGAAGTTCCAGGCAAAGAATGGCCTCGCCGCCGACGGCATAGTGGGGTCCAAGACGCTCGCGGCGCTCGGCGTGAGCGTAGGGCTCACTTCTTCCCGATCGCTCCTTAAGCAGGGCAGTACGGGCTCCGACGCGAGGAAGCTTCAGCAGCGCCTGAAGGATTTAGGCTACAGCGTTACCGTTGACGGCGTGTACGGGCCCAAGACCGCGGAGGCCGTCAGGAAATTCCAAAGAAACAACTACCTCGCCACCGACGGAATCGCCGGCCCCAAGACGCTGTCCAAGCTCGGCATAAGCGTGGTGGGCGGAAGCTCCACGGGCGGAAGCAGCAGCTCCAACCTTTACCTTCTCGCTAAGTGCATCTACGCGGAGGCACGGGGAGAGCCCTACATCGGCAAGGTGGCGGTGGGCGCGGTGATACTGAACAGGGTCAAGCATCCCGATTTCCCCAACACCATAGCTGGCGTGATTTACCAGCCGGGTGCCTTTACGGCGGTGAGCGACGGTCAGATAAACCTTAGCCCCGACAGCGAGGCGATCCGCGCGGCACAGGACGCCATGAACGGCTGGGATCCCTCTTACGGCAGCTTGTTCTATTACAATCCTGCCAAGGCCACCAGCGCGTGGATATACTCGCGCAAGGTCAACGTGACCATCGGCAGGCACGTTTTCTGTATATAAAGGGAGGCGTAATGAAGATGAAAAACGACAACGATACCAGGCGCTACGTGCGCGTAAACGGTGATGATAAAAGAAAAAGGAAGCCAAAAAGAGAGGCGAGGCGCCCCCGCGGGATGGTTATAGCCATAGTGGTGCTGTCCATGCTGCTCGCAGCGTCATCGCTGATAGCGCTCAACATGTGGGGCGTGGCAAACTACTATCAGACCCAGCTCGAGAACCAGTACCAGCGCTCATTCTTCGACCTTACGGGCAACATGAACAACCTCGAGATAAAGCTGAGCAAGCTGCTGGTCTCAAACTCCAAGCCGCAGATTCAGAAAAACCTCAACGAGGTGGCGAGGCAGACGGAGAGCACCCAGATTAACCTCTCAGAGCTTCCCACAACGTACGACACGACCTACAAGACCATGCGCTTTGTCAACCAGCTCGGCGACTACTGCAAGAGCCTTGCCAACAAGATGGCGGCGGGAAAAAACTTGTCCGAGCAGGAGTACGAAAAGCTTAACGAGCTGTACGACACCTGCAAAGTTTTAAGCTCCGAGCTTTCCACGATGGCTGAAAAGGTGGGAACAGAGCTCAAGCTGGTCTACTCCAAGCAGGGCGATAGGCAGGGCAACCCGCTCGCCGACAGTTTTTCCAATCTTCAGAAGGGCGACATAGAGTACCCCACCATGATATACGACGGGCCCTTCTCCGACGGCGCGTTGAGCGCCGAGCTCAAGGGGCTGAAAGGGGAAGAGGTTTCGAGGGAAACCGCCGAGCAGAGGCTTAGGGAGCTCTTGAACGACCCCGATTTCTTCGAGATAACGAGCGTAATGTATCGCGAAAAGGCCGAAGGCAACAGGATAGAAGCCTACAACTTCGACGTAACCCTCAAAAACGGCACCACCATGTTCGTGCAGATGAGCGTAAAGGGCGGCCATCCCGTGCTCATCGACAACAAAAGAGACATGGACAACTACTCGCTTGAGGTCGAGGGCTGCGTTGAGCGCGCCGAGGCCTTTGTCAAGAAACTGGGCTACGACAACCTTGAGAGCGTGTGGGCGAGCGACTACGCCGGCAACGTGTACGTCAACCTCGCGCCTAACATCGACGGCGTGATACACTATCCCGACCTCGTCAAGGTGATAGTGGCAAGGGACAACGGCGAGATATTGGGGCTTGAGACCATGTCCTACCTTGCCAACCATACCGAGAGAGACCTGCCCAAGGCCAATCTCACCGCCGAGCAGGCGAGGGCAAAGGTGTCGAGCAAGCTCGAGGTGGTGGAAGTGCAGCTGTGCCTCATTCCCGTGGGCATAAACCACGAGACGCTGGCGTGGGAGATCTCGGGCACCTGGAACGACCTTAAATACTTCGTCTATATAGAAGCGCAGGACGGCGAGGAAGTGGAGATGTTCAGGGTGATAGACAGCGACCAGGGCACGTTCATAATTTAACGCCCTGACGGAAAATGCCCCGATTGCCGCCAAAAGGCGGCTTTGGGGCATACATATCGGGCCAAAAATTTTGTGATAAAGGCGTTTTTTATTTACAAAAAATTTAATTGTGATATAATATAGTTAAAAAATTGACAAGGCAATTAAAAAACATTTGAAAAATACAGGACCAATTTGCAATATTCCCGAATTTTAAACAATTTAATACTGGCGAGGGTACCTTGAAAGAGGCTCTTATCAGACTTAAAGGCAAAACGGAAGGGAGCACGGCCGATTTGATAGATTTTACGAGCATAGGGAAAGTGGAAATTAAAAACGACACCATCTACATCGAATACGACGAGAGCGAGCTCTCGGGAATGGAAAACACCGTCTCCACCATCATCATCAGCGGCGACGCCATAACGCTCAACCGCACGGGCGAGTGGACCAGCACTATGGCCTTCGTCGAGGGAGAAGAAATGCCCGCCGACATCATCACTTCCTATGGCATAATGAGGTTAAAAGTTTACACCGACAAGATTGACGTGAGCGTCAGCGACAGACATATCGCGTTCGATTTAAGGTATGCCTATTCTATCGGCGCGGACAGGATCAGCAACCATCTGCGATGCAGTTGCGAGATCCTGGGCAATTAATTCCTCGGAGGATTATATGAAAATTTCATGGCTTGGACATTCCTCATTCAGGCTCGAGGAAAGCACAAGCACGGCGGTAGTCACGGACCCCTACCCGGATATCGGCATAACGATGCCAAAAGTTAAAGCCGACGCCATCACGATAAGCGAGAGCAGATACAGCAACACCGGCGCGGTTCTGGGGAATCCCGTCATCTTCAACAAGCCGGGAATCTACGACTTCAAAGGCGTGGGAATAACCGCAATCTCACCAAACGACGACGGCGAAAAGCTTATCTTCAAATTCAGGATGGACGGCATAGAGATCTGCCATTTGGGCGGAATAAATCAAAGCGTAACTTCTGAGCTCATCGATATCCTGCTCCCGGTCAACGTTCTTTTAATCCCCATTGGAGGAAATATAACCATAGGCGCGGATAAGGCAAAGGAATACGTGGACGCGCTGATGCCCGACATCGTAATACCCATGCATTATCGCGTAAAAAACCTCTCGCTTGACATCGACAAGCCCGACGGCTTTGTCAGGCTCTTTGACCCCGAGGCCGTCGAGTGCCTGGAGCAAAACGCCCTTGAGGTGAGCCGCGAGGACCTCGACGCTATGTCAACAAAGGTCGTCATTTTCAAATGACGCTTTACATATCTAAACGGCTCTTCACATCTTAAAGATTTTGAAAACCTAAAGAATATAGCCAAATCGGCGCTTACCGGCGGCACTTGGCAGTATTTCCAAAGGTTTTTGGATTGCCCTCGCGATAGCGTTTTTTGCACGGGGCGGTGACCTTTTTTGGGCTTTAAGGTCTTTGAGGCTTTTTTTGATAATATAATTGCAATGGGGACTTTTTTCTGTAAGAATTTTGAACGACTTAGAGGACTTTTATGGAGGAATTAAAATGGATAAGAATAAGTTCAGCCGCGAAGTGCTAATGGAGATGAATCTGCTCGAGCTTCGGGACCTTGCCCGGGAGCTCGGCGTCCCTTCGCCTACGGTACTTAAGAAAAACGAGCTCGTGGAAAAAACTTTGGCCGTGATAAACGGCGATGTCGAGCCTGCCAAGAAGAGCAAAAGGGGAAGGCCCCCCAAGCCCATTTCCAAGATCGAAAAGCTGGTCGAGGCCATCAAGGGGGAGAGCGAGGCTATGGAGCTCCAGGCTGTCGGGTCCGAGCAGAAGGTAAAGAGCGTCACTCCCAAGTTCGAGGAAGAAAACCAAATAGACCTCAAGGGCACGACTGAGAGGGAGGGCGTGCTCGAGATTCACAGCGACGGCTTTGGCTTTTTGCGCGTGAAAAACTACGAGCCAGGAGAAAAGGACGCCTACGTATCCAATCCGCAGATAAAGAAATTCCAGCTTAAAAAGGGCGACCAGATAAGGGGCAAGGCAAAGAGCGTAAGGGACAACCGCTACGACGCCGTGATAAAGATAATCTCGATAAACGGCATCCCCGTCGAAGAGTTCAGGCCCCGCAGGATATTCGAGGACCTGGTGCCCATCTACCCGCACGAGAGGCTGGTGCTTGAGACCAAGGGGTCGCTCGCGGACGACATCGCCATAAGGTGCATCGACCTGCTTTCGCCGATTGGAAAGGGACAGAGGGCGATGATAGTCTCGCCTCCCAAGGCGGGAAAGACGACGCTCCTGAAGAAAATCGCCCAGTCCATCTCCGTAAACCATCCCGAGGTGCACCTTATCGTGCTGCTCATCGACGAGCGCCCCGAGGAAGTTACCGATATGCAGCGCTCCATTAAAGGCGAGGTGGTTTACTCCACCTTCGACGAGCAGCCCGAGCACCACATCAGGATCGCCGAGCTGGTGCTGGCGAGAGCCAAGCGCCTGGTCGAGATAAAGAAGGACGTGGTGATAGTATTGGACAGCCTGACGAGGCTGGCGAGGGCATATAACACTACCGTGCCGCCCAGTGGAAGGACATTGAGCGGCGGAATTGACCCCTCCGCCCTGCACGCGCCCAAGCGCTTCTTCGGCTCGGCGAGGAAAATCGAGGACGGCGGAAGCCTCACCATAATCGCCACCGCGCTCATCGACACCGGAAGCCGTATGGACGACGTCATTTATGAGGAATTCAAGGGCACGGGCAACATGGAGGTCCACCTCGACCGCAACCTCTCCGAAAAGAGGATATTCCCCGCCATCGACCTCTACCGCTCGGGCACGAGGAAGGAAGAGCTGCTGCTTTTGCCCAAAGAGCTCGAGGCCGCCTACAATATACGCCGTCTGCTCTCCAAGGGCGACACGCAGGAGGCAACCGAGCAGCTCATCAGCCTCATGGTCAAATCCAAGGACAACAATAAGTTTATCGAGATGTTAAACGAGATGATCGCGATTTACGAAAAATCCCAGAGAAAGGTGTTCACCAGTAATTTTTAAAAAAGAAGTCTGCTCGCCCCCTATAAAAATGCCCTTTGCGCCCAATCAGAAGTTGGGCGGCGTGGAAATCCATATTATCTCTACAGCCTTCTTGCCGGTGTTTTCTATATAGTGAATCCTGTCGCACTTGTGGTAAAAGGCATCCCCCTTCTCGCAGGTGTAAACCTTGTTGCCAAGGTGCAGGGTAAGCTCGCCATCCAGCACGTATCCGAACTCCTCCCCCTCGTGGGGAAGGTCCTTTGTGGTGGAGGCGCCGGCATTTAGCGTCATTATGGCGGGTTCCATCATGTTTTTCTGGCTGTCGGGCACCAGCCATACAAACTTCATCTCCGAAGTGACCTTTTCGATAAAGTCGTTTTCGGTAAAGACGATTTTTTCTTCGATCTCCTCACTGAAAAATTGCTTGAGGTTTGTTCCGAGCGCCGCGAGGATATCCTTTAAGGTCTCAATCGAAGGGCTTGTGAGGTTGTTCTCAAGCTGCGAGATATAGCCCTTGGTGAGCTCGCACCTGTCGGCAAGGTCCTCCTGCGTCAGCCCGCACTGCAGCCTGAGCATCTTTATCTTATTGCCGATATCCATCAAAACCTCCCAATAACAGGCTATATTTAAAATTAAACAGCAAATGCAGCAAATTGTCAATTTATTTGGCCAAATAAAAGCGCTTGGCTTTGCGAGTTAATTCATCAATCTGCAGACTCCGTTCGCAAACTCCACGGGGTCTTCGGGAAGTAGCCCCTCGATGATGAGCGCCTGCCCGTAAAGCAGG
>JAAYQN010000014.1 GCA_012519285.1 Clostridiales bacterium | reverse complement strand
CATCGTTATCTAAAATGAAGGTTAAAGTCTCAATATCAATCTCGTTGTATTTATTCTGCAGGTAGTCCTTAAAATCTTTTCCGCCTCCCCTGTAAAATATACCCATTGCAGTGCATTGCCAAGTTTGAGACGGCTGCTAATTGGGAAAAGGTGAATGCAGATGGGCTTTCGGTCGCCACTCGCGCGCTCAAGATAACCAACAATGGAAATACCAACCATCCTCTCTACGACGCTTTGACTTTCTCGGGACTGCATGAAGCGTACGATATCAACCCCGAAGAGCATATCTACTATTTCTCCTGCTGGGTAAAAGTGGAGAAAGAGACCTGGTTCGACATTACCATATCGTATTCCGATTCGACTTACTTGGGCAAGCACTACGAGGGCCAGCATTTCTACGATTTGGGACGCAAATTCAAGGTTACCCCTGAGATGGGCTGGGTCGAGATAGGCAAGGACGAAAACGGCAATTACCTCCCCTTCCGCACTCACGGCACGGGCGTAGATCCCGGAATTAACTCCTCTTCCTACAATGAGCAGAGGAATGCCAATGAGAGCATGGGCAACAGCATCATCAATCTGCCCGGCAACGCGCTCTCCAACGTGCTCAACTGGGGTTGCATCCGCATCTGGGCTTATGGCGCCGACGCTGAAGGACTCGATGAAAACGGCATAGGCATCCCCAACAGGACGGGCTTCAGCAGCGGAGACAGCTATTATATTACAGCCGTCAGCTTCTGGGGCATGAACACAGAGCCGCCTTATGTGCCCACCCTTGTGAACTCAATAACGCTCAGCGAAACGGAAGTCACATTGCAGGTCGGCCAGACCAAGACGCTCACCGCCCAGGTAGAACCCGAAAATGCCGACGATAAGTCGCTCTATTGGTCCTCTTCCGACAATGCAATCGCGAGCGTAGACCAGAACGGAAAGATAACGGCATTGGCGGAAGGCACAGTAACGATTACAGCCGAGGCAAATGACGGCAGCGGCGTAACGGCTACATGTACGGTAAACGTAACCTTGGCTTCGACACCCGGCCCGACGCAAGCTCCTCAGGGCAAAGGATGCAAGACGACGGTAGCAGACTCGCTGATGATTGCTACTGCGTTATTTGGAGCATTACTGGTTATCAAAAAGAAAAATTTTGGCAAAAGTCGCTGATTGGAGGGAAGAATGAGAAGATATCAAAAACTCTTATGTCTTCTGTTTTGTCTTGTTTTACTGTTTGTAGCGGCTTCCTGCGAAGACGGCGGAACCATTGATATCCCCCAGGATACCCCCGGGCCGAGCGATGACGTGGAGATAGGGAACTGGACGCTTATCAGGCAAAAGGCGACATTCCCCGAGGGTTCTCAGCTTCGCATTAAGTTTTTTAACGGCGGATACGGGCGCCAATGGCTCGACGCGATGAAGGAGAAATTCGAGGAGGAGTATCCGACCGTTACGATTACCCTGATTCCTTCAAACAATGAGGCAGAATTTACCACCTTGCTCAGCACCACGCTGGACGGGACTCCTGACGATATTTATATATGCCACAATATTCCCTGGGAAAGGCTGGCGATACAGGGCAAAATCATGAACCTGGACAACGTGTACAATTTTGCAATCTACAAGGATGAGGATACCGGCAGGATAATAAGGTTTGAAGACCGTATCGTAGCCTCATCAAGGAACAGCGCCCGCTTCTGGAACGAAAGCGCGAAGAAGTACAGCTACTATAAGATTCCTCAGATTCATAGCGGAGGCGGCATTGCCTACAACAAGACTCTGTTTGACAAATTCGATTGGGAAATCCCTAAAACTTATGATGAATTGGTCGCGCTGTGCGACACCATTTCAAAATCGGGAGCGAAAAATGACGCCGGCGACACCATATATCCCTTTGTCTGGAGCAATGCGGTGGCTTATATGTGGGACAGCGTGGTCTTTGACTGGTGGGCACAGCTTGCAGGGCTTGAAAGCATACAGGAATTTCTTAGATACGAGGACAAAAACTTTTTCAACCCCGACCACTACCCATATCTTAAGCAAGCATGGACCTATTGGTATAATCTGGTGCCGGCACATCAAAACTGGTCGCACCCGCAATCGCTTGCCTTCGACCATCTGCAGTGCAACATGGCGTTTGCGGCAGGTCAGGCTGCCATGATGCCCGCTACCTGCTGGACGGCAAATGAAATCGGAGTGGATGTGCTCGAGGAGTTCGGCTGCGACATAGGCTTGATGCCGACGCCTTTCGTGCCCGACGCGAAAACCGATGATGACGGCAATCCAATCCGCGTCGTGTTCGATCTCGCGGGCAAGGATTCCATAATTGTCGCTAACAAGGCAAAAAACAAAGCCGTTGCGGTGGAATTCTTGACCTGGATGGCCGAACTTGAGAACTCGGAGCTTTTCCCCGCGAACACCAACGGGCTCCTGCTTGGAATGACGTATGATTTTGATAAGCTTATCGAGCAAAGCAACCGTACGTGGGAGAAAGATATATTTAGCATTTTAAAAACTTCGCGGAGATTTACCATATACAGCAGCAGCCCCATGGTTTACCTGGCTGGCACTCCGCTGTCTCCCTATCCGGAAGGCAACTATTACGGCGAAGCCTATGAGTATTACGGCGACCCGACAAAGCCTTCACGTACGCCGGATACCGTATTCAACAGCGTATGGACGATGATAGACCGCGACTGGGATATGATGCGGGCGGCGGTAGGGCTTTCATGAGGTTTTATTGACTAGGTTGACTGATGATTAAGAAATACAGCAATGCGGCGACGGCAACGCCTTGCCGTAAAAAATACAAAATTGCGTATTACGTTTTTGTGGCGATTGCATTGGCGTATCCCCTTATACGATTTCTGATTGTATGGGGATACGTCAATATAAGCGCCATATGGTCTTCTTTTACGCGCTACGATATTCTCAGGGACAAAAATATATTTGTTGGTTTTCTGCAGTACCGGCTGGTGCTGAACAAGTTTATCAACGACGAGGGTACGCAGAAGATGCTGCTTAACTCTTTCATGTACTTTCCTGTCACCTGCTTTATATCGTTGCCGCTCTCCATTCTTTTTTCCTATTTTTTGTATAAAAAGGTGCCCGGAGGCGGCATATTCCGCGTCATTTTCTACCTGCCCTCGATACTGCCGATAGCCGTCCTTACCATGGCGTTTAGGTTTGCGTTCGGTCCCGACGGCTTTATAGACCCCATCCTTATACGCTTGGGAATAACTCCGCCGCTTTGGTTCGGCAGTTCCACGCTCACTCCGATAATGATTTTCTTCTATTGTGTATGGGCAGGGCTTGGCTTTAACATCGTGCTTTTTTCAGGCGCAATGAGCCGGGTACCCATAGAGATTTCCGAGTATTCAAAGCTTGAAGGAGTAGGTTACACGAGGGAACTTCTTCAGATCATGATTCCTCTGATTTGGCCTACCATTGTTACAACCTTTGTTTTGGGAATGTCTTCCGTGCTTACCGTTTACTTGCAGCCGTACTTTCTGATGGGCTCAAATTCCGCGCCTACATACGGCAGGACCATCTCCCTCGATATATTCAACAGCTATTCAAGCGAAATGCAGGCGCCTTACCTTGCGGCGTTCGGCCTGTTCTGCACGATATGCTATGTGCCCGTAATCTTGCTGGTAAGGGGATTTATGACAAGATTTTTCAAGGATGTCGCTTATTGATATGGTTGACAGGATTATTCAAAAACTTAAGCACAACCTCAAGGACACCATTATAAAGGCTGTAATATTTGTTATATTTTTCAGCTATGCGGTTAGCTTGATATATCCTCTTTTCTGGATAGGATTGAATTCTCTCAAAACAAAATTCGAGTTTTTGAGCGATGTTTTCAGCTTGCCCAAAAATCCGCAATGGGACAATTATACGCTCGCACTGGTAAGGTTTAAGGTAACGGTCGGCGCAGGAGACTGGGCGAAAGAAGTCAATATGCTTGGCATGTTCCTAAACAGCATTATACTTACGGCAGGGGCTACTTTTGGCGAGATATTTTTTTCCGCCTTGGCGGCCTATACCGTTTGCTTTTACAGGTTTCCGTTGCGCCGGGCGCTTTATTCCATAATTATATTCACGCTCGTAGTACCGCTCGTGGGCACTTTGCCCGCTATGTATAAATTCATGAACGATATCGGCCTGATAGATACTATTCCCGGGGTTATGTTTTTATACGCCAACGGAATAGGCTTCAGCTTCGTTTTGCTTTATGGCAGTTTCCAAAACCTTTCCTGGAGCTATGCGGAAGCTGCCAAAGTGGATGGGGCAGGGCATTTCAGGACATACTTTCAAATTATGATGCCGTTATCCTTGCCTTTTATAACGGCGGCCGCCATCATAGCTGCCATCGGCTTTTGGAATAACTACGAGACGCCGGCGATATTTCTGCAAAGCTATCCCACCGTCTCCGTGGGCGTCAACACGATAATAATTCAGGTGCAGCGCTCGAGCGTTGACAGAAATAACTATCCGCTTATGTTTTCCAGCATGATTATCACGGTTATACCTATAATAATTTTGTTTGCCGCCTTCCAGAAGACCATAATGAAGAATATGGTTGCGGGCGGTCTGAAAGGCTGATACAATATTCGGAGAGAAAATCCCGAAATAAAAAATATTATCTGTAAGAGGTCTATTGTGGAAAAGAAAACGCTTGGTGTAATGATTGACTGTTCGAGAAACGCGGTAATGAATGTAAAGTCAATAAAGAGATTTATTGATTTGTTATCTGCGTTTGGCTACAATATGCTTCAGCTATACACTGAAGATACTTATGAGATTGCCGAAGAGCCCTATTTCGGTTATATGCGGGGCAGATACACCGCCGACGAAATCAAAGAGATTGACAGATACGCAGGTTTGAAAGGCATTGAGCTTGTACCTTGTATTCAGACACTGGCGCACCTCAATGCGATTACGCGTTGGGCTGAATATCATCCCATCATTGACTGCAACGACATTCTCCTTGCCGATGATGAGAGAACTTATATTTTGATTGACAAAATGTTTAACACCTTAAGCAAAAACTTTACCTCCCGCAGGGTAAACATCGGCATGGATGAAGCCCATATGGTAGGGCTCGGGAAATATCTTGAAAGAAACGGTTACAAAAACCGCTTTGATATACTTTTAAAGCACCTGAAAAAGGTTTGCGAAATTGCTACAAAATATGGATTCAAACCCATGATGTGGTCGGATATGTTTTTCCGGCTCTTGAATAACGGCGAGTATTATGCGACAAATAAGGATTTCAATAAAGAGATTATTGACGCCGTGCCAAAAGAGGTTGAGCTTATATATTGGGATTACTACAGTGATAGTGAAAAGCATTACGATAACATGATAAAGGCGCATAAGAAATTCAATAATAACATTTGGTTCGCCGGCGGGCTTTGGAGCTGGACGGGATATGCGCCGCACAATAAGTACAGCATAAGAAATACCAAAGCGGCAATAAAGGCATGCAATAAGAACGGCGTGGAGAATATCTTTTTTACAATGTGGGGAGATAACGGTGGAGAATGCTCATACTTTTCGCTGCTGCCCGCGCTGTGCTATGCTGCTGAAATTGCAAGGGGAAACAGCGATTTAAACTCAATCAAGGCTAAATTCAAACAGGTTACAGGCTGCGAGTTTGACAAGTTTATCATGGTTGATTTGCCCAACGTGATAGGCAAAAGCAAGCAGCCGAACATCAATAATCCCAGCAAATACATGCTCTACAATGATCTCTTTTTGGGATTATATGACAGCACCGTAGCCCCGGGAGATAAGGATAAATATAAGACCTATGCAAGAAGACTGAGAAATTTTGATAAAACATCGCCCTATTATTATATCTTTGACGCATTAAGCGCACTTTGCGATTTGCTCTATACAAAATACGACCTCGGCTTAAATACCAGGCAGGCCTATCAGTCAGGCAACATTGAGCGGTTAAAGGAGATTGTAAAGGAATATACAAAGCTTTCTAAAAAGATAAAGATTTTTTATGATAAATACAAGGCGCTATGGTTTAATGAGAATAAGCCTTTTGGGTTTGAAGTAATTGAGATAAGGATAGGGGGTCTCCTTCTCCGCACACAAAGCTGCAGGGAAAGGCTTGAAGCTTTTATAGAAAAGAGAATTGACAGAATAGAGGAGCTTGAGCAGAAATTGCTGAATGTTTATGGCAATAACGAAGATTTTGAACCGAAACGGGAAGTAATCTCCTATAACTTATATCAAAACACCGCAACAGTAAACATTATATAGTATAACATTATTGCAATATCACCTTAAATTGCAGTATAGCAGGAAATACTAAACAGAAGACGGTAATATCCTTTTTATTGGAATTTATTATACCATAAAACCCCTTTAAACTTGTTCGTTTAAAGGGGTTTTTCTACAGACGAAGCCCTTTGGGGCTGGTTTGTGAATAAGGTGCCGGTTTAATGAACTTCACCAATCCTATAGGCTTAGCTGGTAACATGCCCCAAGGGGGCTGCACAAGCCGCCCGCTTAGCGGGCGGTCCTGACTTATGACGGTATTGCTTCAACCAGCCTTACGTTTACGGTGTGAACGTTCCGGTACCCTTCGT
>JAAYQN010000060.1 GCA_012519285.1 Clostridiales bacterium | reverse complement strand
ATCGCTTCACTGCTCGCCTTTACCTCACAGGGCAAAGGGTACTCCTCTTTCTTCGGCTACGCCGCGCTCGCCGCGCGCTCGGAATCCATGGTGGGGGAAAACCCCGACTCCTTTAACAAAGGCGACCTGATTTTCATCAGGGTGCTTGATAAGGAAGAAAAGAAGGCGGTTTCGGTGGGGCAGGTGGTAACCTTTTACGACCTCATCGACACTGACGGTGACGGCACCAAGGAGGTGCAGCTCAACACGCACAGGATAACCAAGGTGCTGTCGGGCGGGGAATACATAGCAACCAAAGGCGACAACGCAGATGCGGAGGATCCACAAAGGAGCACCGATTTCGTCATCGGCGTATATGAAGGCAAGTTGCCGTGGATAGGCAACGTGGTACTGTTCATTCAGTCCCGATGGGGATTTCTGCTCTCCATCGTGCTTCCCTCTTTCGTGATACTGTTCTACTGCCTCAACTCCTTCCTCTACTGCTACCGCGATTACTGCAGGGAAAAGAAGGCAAAGCACATGTCGGACTTGAAGGAGCTCATTTTCAGGGAACTTAAGAGCTTGGGAAGATAAAAATTAATTTCAGCCATATGAGGTAACTCCAGCCATAGAGGTCCGGGTGGCAGGCAAAGGGAAAAGCCCTTTGCCTTTCTCCTTTTTTTGGGGCAAATATTGCCATTACCTGCACAATTTCCGTGCAAACCCTTTTCCTATATGCTATAATGTAGGAAGCAAGGTTTTTTGACAATGGACAGGAAAACCACGGCTTTCAACATCATATTTTTTCTCGCCATGATTGGATTTGCGGCGCTGGAGCTTGTCAAGATAGATTTCTTCGGCGACGAGAAGCTGTCCGGGATGGTCAAGTCCATCCTGACGAGGGGGGCAGGCGGCGTGCTCGCCATTATGCTGATGAAAAGACTTGGCTACGGGAGGCTGATTAATCCTTGCGGCAAGCCTTTTTGGAGGCCTTTCTTGCTCACCCTTCCCTGCCTGCTGGTGTGCGTGAACAACTTTCCCTTTATCGGAATAATTTCAGGAGGTGCGCGCGTAACCTCGAGCGCCGGCACGGTTGCGCTGTTTGCGCTCGAGTGCCTGAGCGTAGGCTTTTTCGAGGAAACGGTCTTTCGGGGGATAATATTCTTGATATTTCTGGAAAAGGCAAAGAGTGAGCGGGAGGTCTTTAGGGCGATTTTGCTCTCGTCGGCGGTCTTCGGCGGGGTACATTTCTTCAACGTGCTTGCGGGGGCGGGCATTGCCCCCACGCTGCTGCAGGTTGGCTATTCATTCCTGATAGGGGGAATGTGGGCGGTCGCGCTGCTCCACTATGGGCATATCTGGCCCTGCGCTGCCATGCACGCCATTTACAATTTTGGGGGAATGTTAATCCCAAATCACGGGGAAGGATTGGTCTGGGATACCTATACTGTTATCATCACAGCTGCATTGGCCGTAATAGTTGGAATATATGTACTCTTCTATCTTTTTAAAAAAGCCTATGCAAAAACATTTTAACCTTTTGGTAAACTCAAAATAATATTTATTACCTGTCCTCGCTACTATTTGACAACCATCCATTATTTTGCCCATAAAAAAAGCTGCCAAAATGATATGCATCAGAACGGCAGCCTTTTTAGCGTATCTATTATTCTTTTCCCGCGAGGCGCTTATAAGTCGCCAGCCTCTGCTGCGCTTCTGCCTTGGCGCGCTTGAAGAGCTGGTCGGCGGCTTCGGGCATGGTCTTTTTCAGCGAGGTGTACCTCGTCTCGCTCATGATGAATTCCTCGTAGTCCATCGTGGGATCCTTGCTGTCGAGGATGAAGGGGTTCTCGCCCTTTTCGGCGAAGGCGGGATTGTAACGGTAGAGGTGCCAGTAGCCGCTCTCCACAGCCCTCTTCTCCTGGCTGATGGACTTGGTCATGTTGATTCCCTGGTTGATGCAGGGCGCGTAAGCGATTATGAGCGATGGCCCGTCGTAGCTTTCCGCCTCGGTAAAGGCCTTGAGCAGCTGGCTCATGTTGGCGCCCATCGCCACCTGAGCCACGTAGACATATCCGTAGCTCATAGCCATAAGGCCGAGGTCCTTCTTTCTCGTGCGCTTTCCGGAAGCGGCGAACTTGGCAACCGCGCCGGTGGGAGTGGACTTGCTCGCCTGCCCGCCGGTGTTGGAGTATACCTCGGTGTCAAGCACCAACATGTTGACATCCTCGCCCATGGCGAGCACGTGGTCGAGGCCGCCGTATCCGATGTCGTAAGCCCATCCGTCGCCGCCTATTATCCAAATAGACTTCTTGACCAGGCAGTCAGCCGCCTTCCTGACTTCCTCGAGCAGTTGCCTCGCCTCGTCGCCCGCCTTCTCTATGGCCTCATCGATGCTCGCCAGCACCTTCTCTGTGGCAGCTTTGGAGAGCTCGGCATTGTTCTTTCCCTCAAGCCAAGCGTTTATTGCCTCTTTCATGGCGGGCGTTGTGCCAATCTCCAGCACTCTCTTAAAGTTCTCGGCGATCTTGCCCCTCCTTTGCAGGTAGGCCAGATTCATGCCGTAGCCGAACTCGGCGTTGTCCTCAAACAGGCTGTTGTGCCAGGCGGGACCGTGGCCCTTGTCGTTCTTGGTGTAGGGGCAGGTGGGGGCGGAGCCGCCGTAGATGGATGAGCAGCCCGTCGCGTTTGCTATAACCATCCTGTCGCCGAACAGTTGAGTGAGAACCTTGATATAGGGGGTCTCGCCGCAGCCACCGCACGCGCCGCTGAACTCGAACAGCGGCGGACTGAACTGGCTGCCCTTGACGGTGTCCTTTTTAAACTCAGTGACCTCTACCTTGGGCAGGGTGCGGGCGAACTCGTAATTCTTACTCTCCCTCTCGGCGATCTCGGCAAAGGGCTTCATTACGAGAGCCTTGTTCTTCGCGGGGCAAACGTCGGCGCAGCTTCCGCATCCCGTGCAGTCGAGGGGCGAAATCTGAATCTTATACCTGCAGCCCTTCTTGCCGAGCATGGGCACGGTTGGGAAAGTGTCGGGGGTTTCCGTGCCTTCCGCGAGCACCGCAGGCCTTATCACGGCGTGCGGGCACACGAAGGAGCACTGGTTGCATTGTATGCAGTTTGAGGGAATCCATTCGGGAAGGTATACCGCAATGCCCCTCTTCTCAAACTGCGTGGTGCCCGTGGGAACGGTGCCGGACGGGTCGAACCTTGAGACGGGCAGGCTGTCGCCGAGCAGCGAGAGTATGGGATGGATGAACTCCTTAAAGTATTCGTCGCCGGCGGGCTTGATGAACTCAGCTCCCGTGGCAGCGTTCTTCCAACTTTGGGGATACTTTATCTCTTTCAGATGGTCTATGGCGTTATCGATCGCGGCGAAGTTCTTGTTTACCACCGCTTCGCCCTTTTTGCCGTAAGACTTGACGACTGCCTGCTTCATGTACTTCTCTGCGTCCTCATAGGGGATTACGCCGGAGAGCTTGAAGAAGGCAGCCTGCATGATGACGTTTATCCTGCCGCCCATGCCGATCATCTCGGCGACCTTTATGGCATTGAGGTTGTAGAACTTAAGCTCTTTCTGCGCTATCTGCCTCTTGACCTCGGCGGGAAGATTAGCCTCCATCTCCTCCAACGTCTCCCACTGAGAGTTGAGGAGGAAGGTCGCCCCCTTCTTTGCGTCAGAGAGCATATCATAGCGCAGCACGTACGAGGGGTTATGGCAGGCTATAAAGTCAGCCTGGTCGATAAGATAAGGCGCCTTTATGGGGTATTTGCCAAAGCGCAGGTGGGATATGGTTATTCCGCCCGATTTTTTGCTGTCGTAGAAGAAGAAGCCCTGGGCGTAGAGGTCGGTATGGTCGCCTATTATCTTTATGCTGTTCTTATTGGCGCCGACGGTGCCGTCGGAGCCCAGCCCGTAAAACTTGCAGCTTATCGTGCCTTCCCTTGAGGGGTCGATGAGCTCGTAACAGCTTATCGAAAGGTCAGTGACGTCGTCGATAATGCCGACGGTGAAGTGCTCCTTGGGGCTTGAGCTCTCCAGCATCTTGAATACGTCGTTTACCATGGAGGGCGTGAACTCCTTTGAGCCGAGGCCGTACCTTCCGCCGCACACCTCGATGCCGCCTAAGCCCTTTGCCTTAAGCGCCGCGACGACGTCGAGGTAGAGGGGCTCGCCAATGGAGCCAGGCTCCTTTGTCCTGTCGAGCACGGCTATCCTCTTGATGCTCTTGGGCAGTGCGGCGACAAAGTCATCTACGGAGAAGGGCCTGAACAGCCTTACCTTGACGACTCCCACTTTCCTGCCGCGCGATGCGAGGAAGTTTACCGTCTCCTCCGCGCAGTCGGCGCCGCTTCCCATAATCACCATGACGTACTCGGCGTCCGGCGCTCCCACGTAGTCGAAGAGGTCGTAGCGCCTTCCCGTCAGATTGTAGAGCTTGTCCATTATCTGCTTGACGATGGCGGGCGTCTCGTTGTAGTACTTATTGGCGGCCTCCCTGTTCTGGAAGTAGATGTCGGGGTTCTGCGCCGTGCCTCTCTGCACGGGGTGCTCGGGATTCAAATCCCTTTTCCTGAATTCCTCTATATCCTCCATGTCTACGAGGCACTTTATCTCGTCGTAGTCGATGGCGTCAATCTTGGAAACCTCGTGGCTCGTCCTGAAGCCGTCGAAGAAGTGCAGGAAGGGTACTTTGGCCTTGAGCGTGGACAGGTGCGCCACCAGTCCCAGATCCATGACCTCCTGCACGCTGGCGCTCGCCAGCAGCGCGAAGCCGGTATTGCGGCATGCCATGACGTCTGAATGGTCGCCGAATATGCTCAAAGCGTGGGCAGCAAGCGCTCTCGCCGATACGTGAAACACGCTGGGCAGCAGTTCCCCGCTTATCTTGTACATGTTAGGTATCATGAGCAGCAAACCCTGGCTGGCGGTGAAGGTGGTGGTCAGGGCTCCCGCGGTGAGAGAGCCGTGCACTGCGCCGGCGGCGCCCGCCTCCGACTGCATCTCAGCAAGGCGCAGCGTCTGCCCGAATATGTTCTTCCTTCCCGCCGCCGCCCACTCGTCGGCGATCTCAGCCATTGGAGACGACGGGGTAATGGGGTAAATTGCGGCAACCTCGCTCAGAGCGTACGCCACATGGGCCGCTGCGGTATTGCCGTCAATGGTCATCTTGGTACTCATCTGAAACGTATCCTCCTAAAAAATAAAAACTTCTTTCAATTTACCTAAAACAAAGGCGTAAACCCCGAGGGTTTACACGACCTTATGCCTGCTTGTCCCTTAAAAATCCCTTAAAAAACGCGCTTCCTCAAGACAAGGGCTTAAAAAGATTGCCTTTTTAGGCCACATATATTATATAATTATGCGTAATAATAGTCAAATCATAAACCCTTTTATGAGGCAAATAATGAGGCTGCCCTTTATCCGCTGAGGTGGGATTTTATCCAAAAGGGTAAAAAGGGGCGCTATTTTACATTACACCCTTGCCTTTTTATGATATAATAATTAGTAATTTTCGGAAAAATGTGGTTTTGCGATGGAAGCAATAAGGTTTGATAACGTCACGTTTAGATATAATCAGACAGGCGACTTAAGGCCGCCCGAGGAAGTGCTGACTGATTTCGGCCCTTCCGATTACGCGGTGAGGGGCATCTCCTTTTCCATACAAAAAGGGGAATTCGTCGCCATCCTGGGCCACAACGGCAGCGGCAAATCCACGGTAGCAAAGCTGATGAACGGCCTGCTCTTTCCCGAAAAGGGAACGATCACGGTTTTTGGCATGTCCACCCGCGAACTCGAAAAGCTGTTCGAGATAAGGAAGAGAGTGGGCATAGTGTTCCAGAACCCCGACAACCAGATGATAGCCACCATAGTTGAGGACGACATCGCCTTCGGGCCCGAGAATATCGGCATAGAGCCCGATGAAATCAGCCGCAGGGTGGATTGGGCGTTAAGGTGCGTGGGGATGGAAGGGTACCGGATGGCATCCTCGTTCAGGCTGTCCGGCGGCCAGAAGCAGAGGATAGCCATAGCGGGCGTTCTCGCCATACAGCCTCAGGTGCTCGTGCTCGACGAGTCAACCGCCATGCTCGACCCCTTGGGGAGGAAAGAGGTGCTCGACGTGGTAAAGAGCCTCAACAAGCAGCAGGGAATGACCGTCGTGCTCATTACTCACTTCATGGAAGAGGCCTCGTTGGCGGACAGGATAATAGTGCTAAACGACGGCGAGAAGGTGCTCGAGGGTACGCCCAGACAGGTGTTTTCCCGGTACGATTACCTTAAATCTATAGGGCTTTCGGTGCCCTTTGCCGCAAAAGTTGCAAGGATATTAAAGGATAAAGGAGTGCCCATCGAGGCTGATGTGCTTACTACGGAGGAGCTTTTCGAGAGGATATGTCAATTATTGTAAAGCATCTGAGTTTCGTCTACAATCCCAATACTCCCTTCGCCAAGAAGGCGCTTAACGACATAAACCTCGTGATAGAGGACGGGGACTTTTTCGGAATAATCGGCCACACGGGCAGCGGAAAATCCACTCTCGTGCAGCACTTCAACGCGCTCATAAAGCCTTCCAGGGGCAACGTCCGCGTCGACGGCATGGACCCCGCGGAGAAGGGTGCGGATTTGAGGGAACTTCGCAGCAACGTGGGCATGGTGTTCCAGTACCCCGAATACCAATTGTTTGCCGAGACGGTGTTCGACGACGTCGCTTTTGGCTTTAGAAACTACTATAAGCGCAGCAAAAAGGAGTTAAAGAGAGATCCCGACAGGTTTAAGGCGGAGACAGAGGAGAGGGTGCGCGAGGCGATAACCATGGTGGGTCTCGACTACGAGAAGATTAAGGACAAGTCGCCTTTTGACCTCTCGGGCGGCCAGAAACGCCGCGTGGCGATAGCGGGCGTCATAGTGATGAGGCCCAAAATTTTGGTGCTGGACGAGCCTACTGCCGGCCTCGACCCGAGGGGGAAGGCGGAGATACTACGGCTTCTGCATGAGCTTAAGAAAAATTACTGCCCCACCATAGTGATGATCTCTCACAACATGAACGAGATAGCCTCAAACTGCAACAAGATAGCGGTGATAAGCGAGGGTAAAATTATCTGCGTAAGGTCTCCCCAAGAGCTCTTTTCCGACGACGAGCTGATTAGGGAAAAGGGGATAGAGGTGCCGGAGGCTGTAAGGCTCTTCAAGCTGCTGCGCCAAAAGGGAATAAGCTTTGACAGGCTGCCTTTTAACGCCGAGGAGGCGGCGGGGCTGCTGTTTGAGAGGCTCAAAGAGGAGGGGAAGTATGCTTAGGGACGTGGCGTTCGGGCAGTATTACCCTGTGGATTCCTACGTGCACCGCCTCGACCCGAGGGTAAAGCTCATCCTCGTGGTGCTGTTTATCGCCGCGATTTTCCTCTCCTCCTCGTGGGCGGCGCTGGGCGCCTGCGCCCTGCTTCTGCTTTTCGGCGTGGCATTCTCGAGGGTGGCGGTCTCAAAGGTGCTGAAGAGCATAAAGCCCATATTGTTCCTCATTATCTTTTCGGCGGTGCTCAACCTGCTGTTTTACAGGGAGGGGACGCCCGTCCTGTCTTTCTGGATAATCCAAATCACCGACCGTGCGATAAGGTTCACCGTGCTGATGGCGGTGAGGCTGTCAATGCTTATTATGGGAAGCTCGCTGCTTACCCTCACCACCACGCCCGTGGCGCTTACCGACGGCATAGAGAGCCTGCTAAAGCCCTTAAAGGCGGTGAGGTTTCCCGTGCATGAGCTGGCGCTCATCATGAGCATTGCGCTGCGCTTTATCCCCACGCTGATGGAGGAGACCGACAGGATAATAAACGCGCAGAAGGCGAGGGGGGCGGACTTTGAGAGCGGCAACATTGTGGCGCGCGCAAAGGCGCTGCTGCCCATCCTCATACCCCTTTTAATAAGCGCTTTCAGGCGGGCTAACGAGCTCTCCGACGCCATGGACTCCCGCTGCTACACCGGCTCCAAGGGCAGGACGAAGATGAAGAAGCTCAAAGTTACCTACCGCGACCACATCGCCCTGTTTGTAAGCCTAAACATAATGGCCTTTATCATAATTGACAAGGTAATGGCCCTCTTTCCGGCGATATGATGAGGAGAATACTCCTTACGATAGAGTACAAGGGCACTTCGTACAGCGGCTGGCAGGCGCAGAAAAACGGCCCATCCGTACAGCAAGAGCTTGTCAGAGCGCTTGAGAAGGCGTGCGGCCACAAGGTAAAGCTGGTGGCAAGCGGCAGGACCGACGAGGGGGTGCACGCCCTGGCGCAGGTCGCCCATTTCGATACCGACTGCCCCATTCCGGACGACAAATTCCCCTTCGCCGTAAACCCCCTCTTGCCAAAGGACATAAGGATAACGTCAAGCGGGCGTGCTCCCGAGGGATTTCACGCGCGCTATGGCGCAAAGAGAAAGACATACGTATACAAGCTGTACACGTCCAAGGTTGACAGCCCTTTGAGGAGGGAGCTTTTCGCCCACATCCCCTATGAGCTCGACATCGAGCGCATGAGGGAGGCGGCAAAATACCTTGTCGGCGAACACGACTTCTCCGCCTTCATGGCTTCGGGAAGCTCGGTAAAGGGCACGGTGAGGCGGATATATTATATCGAGATAGCCCGAAACGGCGACCAGATAGAGATCGAGGTGTGCGGAAACGGCTTTTTGCGCCACATGGTGAGAATAATCGCCGGCACCCTCATAGACGTGGGCAGGGGAAAGATAGAGCCCGGCGAGGTAGTCCGCATCCTAAAGAGTGGTGACAGGGCGTGGGCGGGCTTTACCGCCCCTTCATGCGGCCTGTTTTTAAAGGGAGTGGAGTACTAAGACGAGCCCCGCGATTTTAGGGGCGTGCTTAAAAAATCACCTTAATATTTAGTTGACAACCTATTTTATCCATTATAAAATATAATGGTCTTTGATTTTAGGCTTATCTTAGCCCCGTTAAGCCTAAATTTTTTTGATAACCGAGAAAATATCGCAAAGCGAAAGCGCCGCAAGCGTTGACATTTTGCAGTATTTTCACTTGTTTCATAAAAGGCGGCGTGCATAAGCACGCTACAACAACGCTGTGATTGCCTTGCAATCACGCCTTTGTTCCAGTGTAGCTATTTTGAGGCTTAAAAAACTTTACAACAGTTTTCGGTTCGGAGGAAAAAATGTCCAAGACTTACATGGCTAAGCCGTCAGAAGTTGAAAGAAATTGGTATATAGTGGACGCGACGGATATACCCCTTGGCAGGCTGGCGAGCAGAGTTGCGGCGATCCTGAAGGGGAAACATAAACCCACATACACCCCGCACGTGGATTGCGGGGACCACGTCATCGTAATCAACTGCGATAAGGTGGTCCTGACGGGCAAGAAGCTTGACCAAAAGACCTATAGGTACTTTACCGGTTACATCGGCGGCCTCAAGGAGATAAAGTACAAAAAGCTCCTGCAGGAGAAGCCTGATTTTGCGGTTATGCACGCTGTAAAGGGGATGCTGCCCAAGAATTCCCTGGGCAGAAAGATGCTCAAAAAGCTCAGGGTTTACAGGGGCAGCGAGCATAAGCATCAAGCGCAACAGCCAATTGCTATAAACTTGAGTGAGGTAAAGTAAAATGGCTAAGGTCTCATTGAAGAAGAAGTTGCAGTATTTTGGCACCGGCAGGAGAAAGAAGGCTGTCGCCCGCGTGAGGCTTATTCCCAACGGCAGCGGCAACATAAGGATAAACAGAAGGTCTATCGACGATTACTTCGGCCTTGAAACACTCAAGCTTATAGTCAGGCAGCCGCTTGAGCTCACCTCAACCCTCGACAAATTCGACGTGGAGGTAAACGTGTACGGCGGCGGCTTCACCGGCCAGGCGGGAGCCATCAGGCACGGCATCTCAAGGGCACTGGTGCAGGCGTCCGAGGAGTACAAGGCGCCCCTCAAGAAAGCAGGCTTTTTGACGCGCGACCCAAGGATGAAGGAGAGGAAAAAGTACGGCCTCAAGAAGGCCAGAAGGGCCTCGCAATTCTCAAAGCGTTAAAATTCTCCCCGCTACGGCGGGGTTTTTATTGCTTAAAAACACATTGACATCGTGGTGTTATTGTGGCACAATTATACCATAATAATAAGAGAGGCGAACGGGATGCTAATAATACCCATAAGGGAATTTATGAGAAATATAAGGAATTTATTTTAATAGCTTATTCTATGTAAAAACAAATATCTTTCCACAATTAAAGCCCCGCAAATGCGGGGCTTTATCGTTTAACCTTGCTTTTTGTCCTTCTCCCTCAATTCCACCCTTCTTATCTTGCCGCTTATGGTTTTTGGCAGCTCGCTCACGAACTCCACTATGCGGGGGTATTTGTAGGGGGCGGTATGCTTTTTGACGTAGTTTTGCACGTCCTTCTTGAGCTCTTCCGAGGGCTCGTATCCTTTGGCGAGCACTATCGTCGCCTTTACCACCGTTCCCCTTATGGGGTCGGGGACGCCGGTTACGGCGCACTCGAGCACGTACGGAAGCTCCATTATGACGCTCTCTATCTCGAAGGGCCCTATGCGGTAACCCGAGGACTTGATGAGGTCGTCCGTCCTGCCCACGTACCAGTAGTATCCGTCCTCATCCTTCCACGCGGTGTCGCCGGTGTGGTAGATGTTGTCCTCTCCCCAGGCGGGCTCCACCTTGCCGTTTATATAGTAACCCTTGAAGAAGCCGCAGGCGGGATTGTGAGTGTACACCACTATTTCGCCAATCTCGCCGGGGCGCACGCTGTTTCCGTGCTCGTCGATGAGGTCGACGTCGTATTGCGGGTTGGGCTTTCCCATCGAGCCCGGCTTGGGCGTCATCCCCACGAAGTTGCCCACCGTCACGGTGAGCTCGGTCTGACCGTAAGCCTCCATTAGCTTTACGCCCGTGTGCTTTAAGAACTGATTGTATACCTCGGGATTGAGCGCCTCGCCCGCTATGGTGGCGTACTTTAAGCACGAGAGGTCGTATTTTGACAGGTCTTCCTTGATGAAAAAGCGATAGATGGTGGGCGGCGCGCAGAAGGTAGTTATCTTGTACTTTTGAATCAGCGTCAGAATATCGTGCGCCACAAATTTCTCGTAATCATAGGTGAAAATGCACGCCTCGCACAGCCACTGGCCGTAAAGCTTGCCCCACATGGATTTTGCCCAGCCCGTGTCGGACACCGTCAGGTGCAGCCCGTCGGGGTCGACGTTGTGCCAGAACCTTGCCGTGGACACGTGCCCAAGCGGGTATGTAAAGCTGTGCGACGAAATCTTTGGGTACCCCGTCGTGCCCGAGGTAAAGTACATCAACATCAGGTCGTCCGCCTTGTTGGAATTTGCGGAGCGAGGAAAGTAATCCGACGCCTTCTCCACGCCGTCGTCGAAGTTGTCCCACCCCTTCCTGTGCGTCTTTGTTATGGACAGAATCGTGACGGTGGGCGAGTGGGGCAGGGCGTTTTCAATGCTCGTGAGGATGGGCTCTTCTCCCACGCAAACAACGGCTTTGACTCCTGCGGCGTTGAACCTGTAAATGAGGTCCTCCTTGGTGAGAAGGTGTGTCGCCGGGATAGCTATGGCGCCCACCTTATGCAGCCCGTTTATCGCGTACCAGAACTGGTAATCCCTCTTTAGAATGAGCATCACCCTGTCGCCCTTTTTTATGCCGAGCGACTTGAAGTAATTTGCCGCTTTGGAGGAGTAAACCTTTATGTCGCGGAAGGTAAACACCTTCTCCTCGCCGCGCTCGGACACCCACACCATCGCCCTCTTGCCTGGAATCTTGTCGCCGAGCGCGTCAATGACGTCAAAGCCGAAGTTGAAATCGTCATTATACTTAAACTTTATGCTCTTTAATACCCCGTTCTCGTCCGTCTCATCGATGACATATTTTTTATAGATAAGTTCCATAAAAACTACTCCTTTTTGAACACGATTGCCAGAAACTCGCAGTCATCGCCGCCCGTCGCTATCATTCCGTGCCCGTGCCCGGAATCGTAGTACACTGCGTCCCCCTCGTTCAATATCTCTATATGGTCCTCAAACTGGAACCTGAGCTTGCCCTTTAAGATGTAGTCAAATTCCTGCCCCTCGTGCTTCGAGAGCTCAATTGGCTTTCCTTGCTCCTCCTCGCTGTACCTCGCCAGAACCCTGAAGGGCTCGGCCTTCCTGTTCTTCATGAGGTGCCCCAGGTGCTGGTACTTAAACCCCTGCCTTCTCTCGATGGGCATCCCCTTGCCTGCCCTCGTTATGGTGTAGTGGGAGAGCTTCGGCGCCTCGCCCGATACCAGCTCTGCTATGTCTACGCCGAATTTGTTTGCGCAGTGGTAGAGGAAGGTAAAGGAGAAATCGTATTTCCCCTCTTCCGCCGCAAGGTACTCCTCAACGCTGACGCCGCACACCTTTGCCATCTCCTCGGGGGAGAACTCCAAAATGGTCCTAAGCCCCTTAATCCTCTCGGCGATCTGCTTGATTTTTTCCAAGGTAATGAAACCTCCTTTTTTGGCAATAAAATATAAACACGCGTCCGCCTTAGCCCGAAATCTATTAAAAGCCGCAAAGCGCAAAATGCCCGCTTTGCGATAAAAAACGTCCGTCCTGCAGGGGTTTTTTTGATATTTACTTTATCACAAGAGAAATGAAAAGTCAATAAGATTGCCCTTTTTGCGCCAAAAGAAACCGCAAGGAGGATTACAACCGCTTATTTGACACGCCAGATTTATTTACAACATTTACCACATCGTTTGTTTAAAGCAATATCTTTTACTTATACTATTTATAAATTGCAAAACGTGCGGGAATGTGATATACTTAAAAACAATGGTTTTTGGGATGTCGGATTTTTTACCTCTATTTGGCAGGTTTTGGAGGGTTAAAAAATGCTTGACAAGAGAACGGAAATGGTGCTGCTTACCATAAACGGCATGTGCGAGGAAGGCTCCTACAAGATTATAAAATGCGAAGACCTTTTGGCGCAGATACCGTCCAAGATGCGCCCCGACAAGGATGGCCTCGCCGACATAATAAGCTACCTTGAGGAGAGGGAATATATAAAGTGCAAATACTCCGACGAAAACGTGTACTGCCTCGCCCCGCTCCCCAAGGGGCGCCTGTACAAGGAGACGCTGGAAGAGAAGATGAAAAACCACTTCTCCTACGGCAGGCTGGTGGTCATGGCGTTTTTGGGCTCCGTGCTCGGGGGAGCGCTGGGCGCGGTGATACACGCGATAATAATTTCCTTATTGGGGTAGGCAAAGTCGAGGCGCCTATCTTGAGGCGCTGCCAAATGCACTAATGCAAAGTAATCGGTGGGGGTTATGCTGAACAAAAAGGAAAAGTATGTCTTAAAGGCAATCCTGGACTTAAGCGGCGGAAAGAGTACCGTCCTGCTTCCGCCCATTGAGATACTTAAAAGGATTCCCTACAACATTGACATCTCAAAGAGGGAATTGAAGGACATCCTGAAGACGCTGGAGTACGACGGCTACTTCGAGCTCATCGAGAGCGAGGACAGCAAGGGCGAGCGCGTCTACTGCATCGCGCTCACTGCCAAGGGGCAGGGCTTTGACAGGGAGCTTTTGCACTACCGCAGGATGGTGTATTTCAAGATAATTCTCACCATAGCCACGGCCTTACTCGGATTTTTAATCACCAGAATACTCATGCTACTATGAGCCGCTTTAAGATTAAATCAAAATACAAGCCTTTCGGGGACCAGCCCCAGGCCATCGAGAGCCTGGCAGACGGCATAGAACAGGGCCTCAGGGAACAGGTGCTGCTTGGCGTCACGGGCAGCGGCAAGACCTTTACCATGGCCAACATCATAGAGAGAATGCAAAGGCCAACCCTCGTCATCGCACACAACAAGATTCTCGCCGCCCAGCTTTGCAACGAGTTCAGGGAATTTTTTCCCGAAAACCGCGTGGAATTCTTCGTGAGCTATTACGACTACTACCAGCCCGAATCCTACATCCCCAGCACGGATACCTATATAGAAAAGGATATGTCAATAAACGACGAGATAGACAAGCTGAGGCATTCCGCCACCAGCTCCCTCGCCGAGCGAAGGGACGTCATCGTCGTCGCCTCGGTCTCCTGCATCTACGGCCTGGGCGCCCCCGAGGAATACTTTAAGCTGAGCATATCTTTGAGGCCGGGGCATGAATACCCCATGGACAAGCTCATCTCGAAGCTGGTAGACATCCAGTACCAGCGGAACGAGATGGAGTTTCGCCGCTCCACCTTCAGGGTGAGGGGGGACGTCATAGAGATTTTTCCCGCAAGCCATACCGAGGTGGCGCTGCGGGTGGAATACTTTGGCGATGAGATAGAGAGGATATGCGAGATAGAGGCGGTCTCGGGCAAGGTTGTGTCGCAGCTTAGGCACGCCATGGTTTTCCCCGCCACCCATTATGCTGTGGAAAGCGACATCTTAAAGAGGGCGCTCGAGGAAATCGAGCGGGACCTCGAGATAAGGCACAGGGAGTTTTTGGACGAAGGCAACATAATCGCCGCGCACAGGATAAAGCAGAGGGTAAATTATGACCTCGAGATGATGAGGGAAGTGGGCTACTGCAACGGAATCGAGAACTACTCGAGGTATTTCGATGGCAGAAAGCCCGGCGAGCCGCCGTACACCCTCTTGGATTACTTTCCCGATGACTACATAATGTTCATCGACGAGAGCCACATGACCCTGCCGCAGATTAGGGCAATGTACAATGGCGACTACTCGAGGAAGAAAAACCTCGTGGACTATGCCTTCAGGCTGCCCGCGGCTTACGACAACAGGCCCCTCACCTTTAAGGAGTTCAACGAGCGCATAACGCAGGTGATATACGTTTCCGCCACGCCCGCCCCCTACGAGCTTTCGCGCGCGGGCAACGTCGCCGAGCAGATTATAAGGCCCACTGGGCTAGTCGACCCCGAGGTCGAGGTGCGCCCCGTAAAGGGCCAGGTCGACGACCTTATCTCCGAGATAAACAAGACCGTGACTGAAGGCGGCAGGGTGCTCGTCACCACCCTCACCAAAAAGATGGCCGAGAGCCTGACCAATTACCTCAAGGGTCAGGGAATAAAGGTGCGCTACATGCATAGCGAGATAGACACCCTCGAGCGCGTGGACATAGTCAACGGGCTGCGCTCGGGCGAGTTCGACGTGCTCGTGGGAATCAACCTCTTGAGGGAAGGGCTGGACCTTCCCGAGGTTATGCTGGTCGCCATACTCGACGCCGACAAGGAAGGCTTTCTGCGCAGCCAGACCTCGCTGATTCAGACCATAGGCAGGGCGGCGAGGAATATCAAGGGGCGGGTCATCATGTACGCAGACGCCGTCACCGGCAGCATGCAGAGGGCGATAGAGGAGACCCGTCGCCGTAGAAATAAGCAGATGGAGTACAACAAAGAGCACAACATAACGCCCAAGACCATAGTCAAGGAAGTCAAGAACACGCTGGAGATAACCAAGAAGCTGTCCGACCCGCTCACGGTCGACCTGAACGACATTCCCAAGGAGATCGAGCGGCTTTTGGCGCAGATGCGGTTCGCGGCGGCTAACCTCGACTTTGAGGCGGCGATTAAACTTCGCAACACCATAGCGCAGCTACGCAAGAGGCTGAAGGCATGAGGCAGGAATATATAGAGATAAAGGGCGCAAGGCAACACAACCTAAAAAACATAGACGTAAAAATCCCGCGCGACAAGCTGGTGGTGCTTACAGGCCTTTCGGGAAGCGGCAAGTCCACGCTCGCCTTTGACACAATATACGCCGAGGGGCAGAGGCGTTACGTGGAGAGCCTCTCCTCTTACGCGCGCCAGTTTTTAGGGCAGATGGAAAAGCCAGACGTGGACTCCATTGAGGGGCTTTCGCCCGCCATCGCCATCGACCAAAAGTCCACATCAAACAACCCCCGCTCCACCGTGGGCACCGTCACCGAGGTTTACGATTACCTGAGACTTCTCTTCGCGCGCATAGGCCACGCCCACTGCCCCGAATGCGGCAGGGAGATAACACGCCAGAGCGTCGACACCATAGTGGACAGCATAATGGCAATGCCCGAGGGCACCAAGGTAATGCTCGAGGCCCCTGTGGTGAGGGGCAAAAAGGGCGAGTATGCCAAGGAGTTCGCCTACTACCGCAGGAGCGGATTCGTCAGGGCAAACATAGACGGCAAGGTGGTCAGCCTCGAGGACGAGATAAGGCTGGACAAGAACGTAAGGCATAACATCAGCATAATAGTGGACAGGCTGGTGATAAGGGAAGGCATCGAAAAACGCCTCGCCGAAAGCCTGGAGACGGCGCTCAGGCTTACCGAGGGCCTTGTCAGCGTCAACGCCGACGGCAAGCCCATCCCTTACAGCACTAAGTACGCCTGCACCGAATGCAACATAAGCATAGAGGAGATAGAGCCCCGTTTATTCAGCTTTAACAGCCCCTTCGGCGCCTGCGGCGCCTGCCACGGCCTGGGTTTTAAGAAGGTTTTGGATGAGGACCTCGTCATCGGCGACAGGGAAAAGAGCATAAACGAGGGAGCGTTCAGCATTTCGGGCTGGAACATAGAGAACGGCAAGATAAGCGAGATGTACTTCAAGGCGCTCGCAAAAAAGTACAACTTCAGCCTTGACATCCCGGTAAAATACCTTCCCCGCCGCATAATCGACATAATCTTATACGGCACGGGCGACGAGAAGCTGGAGATGGAGTACCGCTCCTCCACTTTCCACGGGAAATACGAGGCGCCTTACGAAGGCATAATGAACAACCTCGCCAGGAGATATCGCGAGACCACCAGCGAGTACGTCAAGGCTGAGATAGAAAAGTACATGAAGGTCATGCCCTGCGAGGTATGCGGCGGAAAGAGGCTCAAGAAAGAGGCGATCTCAGTCACCGTGGGGGACAAAAACATCCACGAGGTGTGCGAGCTCTCAATTTCCAGGCTGAAGGAATTTATCCTCGGGCTGAAGGGCCGCATAACCCACGTAGAGCTGATGATAGCCGAGAGGATACTCAACGAGATTTACTCAAGACTCAATTTCCTGACAAACGTAGGCCTGGATTACCTCACTCTCAGCCGCAGCGCGGGCACCCTCTCGGGCGGCGAGGCGCAGAGGATAAGGCTTGCCACTCAGATAGGCAGCGGCCTTACGGGCGTGCTGTACATCCTCGACGAGCCCAGCATAGGCCTCCACCAGAGGGACAACGGCAAGCTGCTCGCCACGCTCAAGAGCCTGCGCGACCTCGGCAACACCGTGATAGTGGTGGAGCACGACGAGGAAACCATGAAGGAGGCAGATCATATCATCGACATAGGCCCCGGCGCGGGCATAGGCGGCGGCGAGGTAGTGGCGCAGGGCACATATGAAGAAATCCTGCAGGCAGACTCCATCACCGCCGAATACTTAAGCGGCAGGAAATTCATACCCGTGCCCGAGGAGAGGAAAAAGCCCGAGCACGGCTTTATAAAGATAAGGGGAGCGAGGCAGAACAATTTAAAGAATATCGACGTCGATATACCCATAGGCCTTTTCACCTGCAATACGGGGGTTTCGGGCAGCGGCAAATCAAGCCTGATAAACGAGATACTCTACCCATACCTTGCCAGGACGCTCAACAAATCTTCCATTTTCCAGGGCAATTTCGACAGCATAGAGTTCGAGGGGCTTGACAAGGCGATAGCCATTGACCAGAGCCCCATAGGCAGGACGCCACGCTCCAATCCCGCAACCTATACCGGGGTGTTCACCTTAATCAGGGAACTCTTTGCCGAGACGCCGGACGCCAGGGAGAGGGGGTACCGCTCGGGGCGCTTTTCCTTCAACGTGCCGGGCGGAAGGTGCGAGCACTGCAAGGGCGACGGGATAATAAAGATAGAGATGCATTTTTTGCCCGACATCTACGTTCCCTGCGAGGTCTGCCACGGCAGGAGGTACAACAGGGAGACGCTGCAGGTGCGCTACAAGGGCAAGAATATCTACGAGGTGCTGGAGATGACCGTGGACGAGGCATACGATTTCTTCGAGAACCTGTCTGCCATCCGCAACAAGCTGCAGACGCTCAAAGAGGTGGGCCTCGGGTACATCAGGCTGGGTCAGCCTTCCACCACGCTCTCGGGCGGCGAGGCGCAGAGGGTAAAGCTCTCCTCCGAGCTGTCCAAGAGGAGCACGGGCAGGACGGTTTACATCCTCGACGAGCCCACCACGGGACTGCACGTGGACGACGTGTACAAGCTGATAAAAATCCTTAAGCGCTTTTCCGACGGCGGAAACACCGTAATCGTTGTGGAACACAACCTCGACGTGATAAAGGTGGCGGACTACATCATCGACCTCGGGCCTGAAGGGGGGGACGCCGGGGGAATGGTGGTGGCCTGCGGCACTCCCGAAGAGGTGGCGCAAAATCCCGCCAGTCAGACGGGTCTTTTCCTGAGGAAAAAGCTGAATATCCTTTAAACTTTTTGCCGCAATGAATAAAATTGACAATATGCAAATGAGGCTGGAAATACATTAAGAAATTGTTTTGAGGTTAACATGTTTTTCAACGTAATCACACTGCTGCTTTACATGCTCGCCATCGTGGCTATATCAGTCTACAGCCGCAACAGGGGCAGGACCACGCAGGATTTCGTGCTCGCGAACAGGGGAATGGGCGCCTGGATGTCGGCGTTCGCCTACGGCACAACCTACTTTTCGGCGGTCATCTTCGTGGGCTATGCGGGCAAATTCGGCTGGAGCTACGGGCTGGGAGCGGTATGGATCGGGATAGGGAACGCCGTGATAGGCTCGCTGATAGCGTGGATGCTGCTCGCAAGGAGGACGAGGGAGCTGACCAACCGCCTTCAGGTCACCACGATGTCGGGATTTTTCGAGAAAAGGTATCTCGACGGCAGGCTTAAGCTGGCCTCGGCGATAATAATATTCATTTTCCTGCTGCCTTATTCGGCCTCGGTGTACCAAGGTCTGGCGCACGCCTTCGAGATGGTGTTCGGCATAAACTTCATTTGGTGCGTGGCAATTATGGCGGCGCTGACCGCCCTATATGTGTTCTTTGGCGGCTATTTGGGCACGGCGCTCTCCAATTTCATGCAGGGGATTATTATGCTCATAGGCGTTGCTGCAGTGACAGGCATATTCGTCGCTCAGCCACAGGTTGGTTTTGATGGGCTTTTAGAACTCTCCCGGGACGGGCTGGGGCTCTTTCCGCAAAGCACGGGCGGCGGCCTGATAGATAACAACATATTCAACCTGATTATAGTGGTTATGCTGACCTCCTTCGGCGTGTGGGCGCTGCCTCAGGTCATACATAAATACTACGCGGTGAAAGACAGCGTGGCGATAAAGAGGGCAACCGTGATAAGCACGCTCTTTGCCCTCGTGACAGGCGGCGGCGCTTACTTTATCGGCGGACTGGGAAAGCTCTTTTTAAGCGAGCTTCCCGCCGGCGGCTACGACGTGGTGATGCCCACTCTGCTTGAGAGGTATATCCCCGCGGGGCTGCTCGGCCTCATCGTCGTCATGCTGCTGTCAGCGAGCATGTCAACCCTCTCCGCGCTTGCCATAAGCGGCTCCTCCTCGCTTGCCATTGACATCTACAAGGGCTACATAAACAGGGATGCCCAAGACAATAAGGTAAACCTGGTAATGAAGGTCCTCTGCGTAGTGTATATACTGATTTCGGCGTTGCTCGCCATAGCCAAAATCGACGCCATAGTGACGCTGATGAGCCTCAGCTGGGGTACGCTGTCGGGCTGCTTTATTGGCCCTTACGTTCTGGGCCTTTACAGCAAAAGAGTAACTTCGGCTGCCGCCATGGCATCCATGATAGGCGGGGTGGCTTTCACCGTGGCTATGGTGGCAATTCTGGGCTCGATCTATCCCAACGGCGACTTTACGGGGATAATGGCTGTGATAAAGGGCGGCATAGCCAGGGCGCCCCTTATCGGCGTCCTCACCATGGCCTTTTCCATGATAATCACGCCCGTAGTCAGCGCGTTTACCAAAAAGCCCGACGGGAAAAAGGTGGAAGAGATGTTTGAGGGGATAAATTGAGACATCGTTTAGAGTTTAAACAAAAAATAAAAAGGCTTTTGGCAAGCTTTTAGCCAAAAGCCTTTTAAAGTTTGGGAGCCTTATTTGTCCCCGGTCTCGAAGTAACTCTTGGGGTCTATAAGGTCTCCTTTGTACTCCACTTCAAAGTGCAGATGAGCGCCTTCCTTGTGTTCTGTGTTCATGTTGTCCGAAGTGTACCCGATGAGGTCGCCTTTCTTGACAGTGGCGCCCTCTTGCACCCTGACGTCGTCGGAGAGCGATTTATAGATTGAAAACAGCTCGTCGTTGTGCTTGATTATTACGACGTTTCCCTCAAAGAAATTCTTGTACACGTCGTGCACGACGCCGTCAAAGCATGCGTACACCTCTTTGGCGCCATCGGTCTTAAAGTCAATGGCGGGATGCGTCCTCCAGTCGTTCAGCGTCTCGCTGAACACAGGCACTTCCTCGAAGGCAGTTCCCTCCTGGTAATCCTGCACGGGGACGAGGAACAGGATGGGGGTGCCGCCGACGTCGTCATCGTCGTCGTCCTCGTTGCCGATGATGTTGTTGTTTCCTCCCGGCGCCCCCGTCTTGTTGATGGAAGCGAGCACGATCATCGTGGCGATGCCCGAGATGCACAGGAACAGGATGACGTAGTAGACGTTTCTCTTCAAAAAGCTCCCGATTTTCTTAAAGAAATTCTTTATCTTCATTTATAACCCTCCGTTTAAGCTTTTTAAATTCTTGACAAAAAAAATAATTTTATACGTCGCTTTTCAAAAACTTCCGAAAATGGTTGGGCTTCCTATGTGAACCTTGCCGCCCTTTTCAAATATCTGAACGTTGACGGGGCGGCCCTTGTACGTTATTTGCCTTCCCGCTATCATGCCGCAATAGCCGGTATAGAGCGTGCCGCCCGTGACCTGCTGCTTTTCCACGATGACAGGCCTTAAGAACCTTATCACATAATCCGCCCCTCCTTCAAAGACCACAGTCTGATAAGTTACCTCGAGGCGCTCTCTCAGCTTTCCCGCCTCCTTGAGGCTGGATGTGACCTCGTAGTTTATGCCGTTGTAGACTACGCTGCCGCAGGGAAGCTGCTGCGGCAAATTGGCCGCGTAAAACTTTACCTCCGCCTCGCTCGCCAGCCCCAGCTGGTACACTTCCCGCGGAACGGGATACGAGCATATGTAGGCCGCCGCGAAGAGCAGGATGACGGCCTTGCGTAACGCCCTTCTGCCTTTTTGGATAAAGCGCTTTCCGAGCATGGTAAAGGAATTATTGACGGCAAAGGCAAAAAATATACTTTTTAATCGCAAAAAGAGTTGCTTTTAAAAGGTTGAAACGGGATAAGAGCGTGAGCTTTTCAGCCCCCGTCGAGGGCGGGCCCTGATATTATGACAAAAAACCACATTCAGGATATTGATAATCGCTCAAAAGACATAAAAAGAGGCAATTTCTCATATCTATATCTTGTAGGACATGGATTTTCGCTTGAGGTAATGTATGAAAAAGGCTTTGATCTTTTTGATATCGATTGTCTACATCGCACTGGCTTGCTCCTGCTCGCTCAGCGAGATAGACAGGGTGAGCAAGCAGCTTTCCACCTATACTATCGAGGCGGTGTACGACGAGGAGAACAAGCGGTTGTATGCCAACCAAAAGCTGGATTACGTAAACAACGAGGAACTGCCGCTGTCCGAGCTGTGCTTCCACCTCTACGCAAATGCCTACCGGCAGGGAGCTGCCATAAGACCCATTAACAATCACTTGTTGGAGAAAGCTTACCGCAACGGCATGAGCTACGGCGGCATAGAGATAATGAAGGTGTGCGTGGACGGCGTCGAGGTCAGCCACAGCGTAGGCGGTACGGACATGGATATTTTAACGGTGCCGCTCAGCGACGAGCTTTACCCCGGAGAGAGGGTCATCGTGGACATCGAATTCAACCTCACTCTCCCAAACGTGTGGCACAGGCTGGGCTATAACGACAACTCGGTAAACTTCGGCAACTGGTACCCCATACTTTGCGTGTACGAGGAGGGAAGCTATAAGAAGACGCCCTATTACAGCAACGGCGACCCCTTCTATTCCGACTGCGCCAATTACGAAATGAGCGTGACCGTGCCCGAGGGCTACAAAGCCGCTTTTACCGGCAGAGCGGAGGCTGTAATCGAAGGCGGAAAGACGGTGTATACAGCGAGGGCAAAAGCGGTGAGGGACTTCGCTTTCGTGTTGTCAAAGGGCTTCAATGTGGCAACAGCCGAAGTAGAGGATGTCGAGATTTTTTACTACTATTACGACGACCCCGATTATGAGGTCTCGCTCGGGATAGCCGTGGAGAGCCTTGAAACCTTTAACAGGTTGTTCGGCAAATACAAGTACGGCGTACTCTCGGTGGTGCAGACGGGGTTTGCCCATCTCGGCATGGAGTATCCCACCCTCGTTTACATATCCGACGCCGCAAACGCCGACAGCCGCAAGGAGACCATAGTTCACGAGACGGCGCACCAGTGGTGGTACGCCATAGTCGGCAGCAACCAGGTGGAGTGCGCCTGGCTCGACGAGGGCCTCGCAGAGTACAGCACCGTGCTCTTTTACGAAAACAACCCCCAGTACAACATTACGAGGGAACAGCTCATCGAGAGCACCTTAAAGAGCTACAAGACCTTTGTTGACATCTACAAGCAGATAATGGGCAGCACCGACACCAGCATGAACAGGGCGGTGAACGAGTACGCCAGCGAGACGGAATACCTGTATATGACTTACATAAAGGGCGAGCTAATGTTCGACTCTCTGAGAAAGAGCATAGGCGACGAGAAATTCTTCAAGGGCATCAGGAAATACTACAAGGAAAACGCCTTTTCACACGCCACCCCGCAGAGCTTCATCTACTGCATGGAACGGGGGAGCGGCGTGCAGCTCGAGAGCTTTATAACCAGCTGGATTGAGGGGGAAGTGATACTTTAAGAAAACTTTTTGGGAAAAAGTATGCAAAAACATTAAGCCGCTTTGAAAACTGTTTTCAAAGCGGCTTTTAAAATTATACAATTTTTTTAAATGTTTTAAGACTGATTTTTTATTTTCAGTTTATTTCTCATAAGAAATAATGTACTATTTGTAGTCACTTTTTGACGCGCCCAAAAAGTGACCAAAAAAACGGCAGGGGGGCGGCATACCCCGCGAAGCGCTCCCCCCCTTTTCATTTCCCCCTCGCACGCAAACATCTTAATATATTATTTCGTTAAGAATAGGCATATTCTGTCCAGAATAGAGACTTGTACCATATTGTCCTGGAAAGCATCATGAAAAAATCTCGTATAACCTGTTAATAAGGCTGAAAAATATATCGAATTATCTCTATATTATAATTTCTCGATTGCACATTGCAGATTGTCAATTGTACATTGCGCCTATCCATACAATTTCCCTATTATCCAAATCACCAGCTTTTTTGGCAGCAGCCTGTTTAAGAAGAGGAACAGCTTGTACTGGAAGCCGACGGTTTTTATGACGGGAGGGTTTTTCCTCTTTAAGACCTTTGCCACGGCGTTTGCCACCTTTTCGGGAGACATGCCGCCGCGCTCGTCCTTTTCCATGACGCTCACCGAGCGCCATATCCTTTCGCCGTAGACGGGGTCGTCCTTTTCAAAGCTTTTCTTTCGCGCGTCGGTGAAGTTTGTCCTGGTGTCGCCGGGCAGGATGTTAGTCACCTTCACGCCGAACGGTGCCACCTCCGGCATAAGCGCGTAGGAGAGCGCCTCCAGCGCCGCCTTGGTGCTGCTGTAAAACGCCTGAAACGGTATGCACAGGCGGGACGCAACCGAGCTTATGTTTATTATCCTGCCCTTGCTCTCGCGAAGGTAGGGCAGGCATTTCTTTATCATAAAGAACGGGCCGAACAGGTTGACGTCAAAGATGTACCTCGCCTCTTCTTCCGCCGTCTTTTCCACCGCGCCCGATATGCCCATCCCGGCGTTGTTGACTAAAAGGTCCAGCCGCCCTTCTCTTTGGATGATATCTTCCACCGCCTGCTCTATCTGCTCGGGCTTTGTGACGTCGAGCTGAACGCTGATTACCCCCGGCTGCGAAAAAGGCACCCTCGCCGCCCCGTAAACAGTGTAGCCCATCTCAGCCAGTTTCCTGGAGATAGCGAGGCCAATGCCCCTGCTCGCCCCGGTTACCAAAGCCACCTTGCTCATGCTTTTTCCTCCGAAACGATTTCTCCCTATAATTATACCATAACTCACCGCAAATATATATTTTTTTTGTGAATAAACAGTTGCTTAAACCGTATAATTGTAGTAAAATTGTCTTAATGTACCGATAGGAGAGAGTCATGGAAGACCCTTTAGGTAACAGTCGAAGGAATGAAAATACGCGGGAACTGCCTTAATCTGAGGTTTGAGCTTGCCTTTCCAAGCCTTAGTTTAAGGTGCGGTTCTTCCGCACTTTATTAATTTAAGGCAGGAGGTAGGACTCAAATGATTACGGTAAGAAAGAGCGTCGGCGGAACGCTTATGACCCTTGAGAGCATTCAGAAAAACACCTGGATTGACATGATAAACCCTTCCGACAACGAGGTCGACCTCGTCTCCAAGCAGACCGGAATACCGGATGACATGCTTAAGGCCTCCCTCGACGAAGAGGAATCTGCCCACATCGATTACGAAGGCAATTTCCGAATGATAATCGTCGACATTCCCATAATCGAGGAAGAGAACGACAATTACGTATACAACACAATTCCGCTTTCCATAATAACGGGCGAAGGGAATTTCGTCACCGTCTGCCTCAAGGAAACCTCAATAACAAACGATTTCGCCGAGGGTCGCATAAAGAGTTTCTCAACCGAAAGGCCTCTTAAATTCATACTTCAGATACTTTACAGAAACTCCGTTAAGTTTTTGTCCTACCTTAAGCAGATAGACAAGACCAGCCACAGGATTCAGAGCGAGCTGCAGAAATCCATGAAGAACAAGGAGATCTTCCAATTGCTCGAGCTCGAGAAATCGCTTGTATACTTTTCCACCGCCTCAAAGGCCAACCAGGTTGTCATAGAGAAGATCGCCAAGTTCGAGGAACTCAAAGACATGCCCGAGGAGATGGACCTTTTAAACGACCTCATCATAGAAAACAAGCAAGCGATAGAGATGTGTAACATCTACAGGGAGATATTGACTGGTACGATGGACGCCTTTGCCTCAATAATAAACAACAACGTCAACATAGTGATGAAGCTGCTTACCATCATTACCATTATCATGTCGCTGCCCACCCTGATCGCCAGCCTGTGGGGAATGAACGTGCCCGTGCCCTTTGGGGGCAATCCCGCGGGCTTCTGGCTCGTGCTCGCCATAACCCTCCCGCTCACGGTCTGCTTTGCGCTGCTCCTAATCAACAAGACGAGGAAGATAAAATAGATGCCCTTAAAGGAGTTCAAGTGCCCTTCCTGCGGCAACGTGTTCGAGAAGCTGGTAAAGCGGGACGTGGCGAGCGAAAGGTGCCCGAACTGCGGCGAACTTTCGGGCATGAACTATACCGGCAAATGCTTAATCTCCCTGGGCAAAGGGGGAGGGGGCTGCAGCGGGGACTGTTCGGGCTGCGGGGAAGGCTGCAGCTGCGGGCATTGACAACCGCTTTAAGACTATTTGAAAAAATTTTTTTGGAATGATAGAGATGAATAAGACAAAGAAGATAGCGCTCTCCGCCATGCTGGTTGCGTTGAGCGTCCTCTACATCTGGGTTATGACTACGTTCAACTTCAAGGTGGACCTCGGGTTCTGGTCTTTTACTCCCCTTTCCCACGTATTCCTGATGCTCGGGGCCCTCATATCGCCTTACGTGGGCGTGTTCGCAACGATCGGCACCGCTATCGCCTTCATATCCACAGGTAACATCATCACCGTGCTGCGCGCGGCCAGCCACATATTCTTCGTGCTGCTGCTCATAGTTTTGCAGAAAAAGCTGCCCTTAAGCAACATCAAAAACATGGCGATAGTGTCGGTTGCGGTCGGCGCCGTGCACTCGCTGTTTGAGATTTTGGCGGTGTATGCGGCAGTATGGCTGTCGCTTGCCGATATGCCTGTTATTGAATACATTCTCATAAGCTGCGGCGCGGGCACCTTCATCCACAGCAACATAGATTTCTTCGCGGCGATAGGCTTAAGGAAAGCGCTGGTGAGAGCAAAGGTGCTGGAGGCGTGAAGAAAAAGGCCCAAACTCAGGGCTTTTTTTGTTTATTTATCCTGAAAACTGTTTAAACATAAAATATAGAGTCGGAAATAAGGTATTTGCCGCGGCTCTTGTCAGTTGGTAATAAAAAAAAGGAGAGAATAGAAATGTCGTGCTGCGATATCAACAGGGAGCAAAAATTTTTCAGGTGCAGGCATTGCGGCAACTTCGCGGGAATGATTAAGTTCTCGGGAGCCCTTCCCATCTGCTGCGACGAGCCAATGCAGGAGCTCGTCCCCAATACCGTGGACGCCTCGGCTGAAAAACACGTGCCTGTGGTAACAGTAGAAGGCGACAAGGTCACTGTAACCGTTGGCTCGGTGCTTCATCCAAGCTTGCCCGAGCACCACATCGAGTGGATTTACCTTCAGACCTGCTGCGGCGGCTACAGGAAGTGCATAGAGATAGGCAAGGAGACCAGGGTTACATTCACGCTTGCCGAGGGCGACTGCCCTATTGCTGCATTCGAGTACTGCAACCTGCACGGACTATGGAAGAAGGACATCAATAAGTGAGTGTAATGGCGCGACTTCCTCGCGAATGGGCTGATCTACATAAAATAATAAAGAGGGTATAGCTTTGTTTGACACCGTCGTGATAGGAAAAGGGCCGGCCGGCATCAGCGCGGCGATATACTTAAAGAGGGCGGGCCTCGAGGTACTCGTCATCGGCAAGGACATGGGCTCGCTTCAAAAGGCAGGGCTCATCGAGAACTACTACGGCTTTGCCCAGCCCATACGGGCGGAAGAGCTGTTCAGAAGCGGACTTAAACAAGCCGAAAACTTCGGCGTGCCGATAATCGACGACGAGGTGACGGGCTTTGATTTTGGCGAGGCGTTTACGGTAAAGACCCTTAGCCAAAGCTACCAGGCAAAGACGCTGCTGATTGCCTGCGGCAAAAAGAGGAAGAGCGTCTCCATAGAGGGCGTGCAGAGACTTGAAGGCAGGGGCGTAAGCTACTGCTCGGTGTGCGACGGCTTCTTCTATAAGGGCAAAAAGGTGGGCGTCATCGGCGACGGCAAATTCGCGCTTTCCGAGGCAAAGTATCTGAAAAACTTTGTGAAAGAGGTTACCATCTTTACCGATACCGAGCAGCCCCTGTTCCCACTCGAAGGCATTCCCGTCGTAAAAGACAAGATACTCGAGGTCTACGGCTCCGAGCGCGTCGAGGGAATAAGGACGACCGTCGCCGATTTCTCCTTGGACGGCGTGTTCATTGCGCTCGGCAGCGCCGGCGCGGACGATTTTGCGCTAAAGCTCGGCATCCTCACCGACAAGGGCAGCATAGCGGTAGACGAAAACTACATGACCAACGTCGAGGGGGTATTTGCCGCGGGCGACTGCATAGGCGGCTTCGCCCAGGTGGCAAAGGCGATTTCCGACGGCGCCCACGCCGCCATCGCCATAACCAGATACCTCCGAAAAAAGAAATAAAAGCCCGCCCGGAGTGAAAAACTGACGAGAAAACAAACCTTTTTTACATCAGAACAAGCCGAGAATGCCGAAAGCGGCTTGTTTTTTTTTGGCGAACAAAAAGCAGCCTTTAATAAATGTTTTATCCATAAAAATAAATAAAAATATAAAAACCACAAAGACTATAGAGAAAAAATGTTCCCTTTTTGATTTTTTAAAAACCGTAAATTTTTTTAAAAAAGTTACGTATAAATTTTCCTTCCATACAAATACTAAGAATACAAGTATAAAAGGAGGTAAAATCTTTATGGCTAACCAGACTTTCAGGCCCGGCGAAGAGGTTAATCAAGACGTTACCCTTTACGTTAAAGACGCCAATGGCAATACCTTGGGAGAAATAAGGGTACCCGCAGGTCACAGAGTTCCACCTACCAGGATCAAGGACGCGGAATCCTACTCTACCAGCAAATAAAGGTAAGTGCGGAAAAAAGGGCCCGAAACATTCGGGCTCTTTTGCTTGCCGCCCTTCTTTTGCATATTTTACATATTATGATATATTTTTAGTTGCATATTTTTACATATTATGATATATCTTTTCAATAAATGGCTTTAAAAAACGAGGGAAACTGCTCATTAAACACGAGGAAGTAAAGGTATGGTATTCTCAAAGAAATTCATATCCGCAACCAGGCAGTTTTGTGACTTTGACAGCCACGTGCCCGCCCCTTACATAAGAAAGGTGTTTTCGCTGCAGGACCAGCCGAGGGCGGCGGAAATAACCATTTGTGGGCTGGGCTTTTATGAGCTGTATGTCAACGGCCAGAGGATAACAAAAGGCTTTTTGGCACCCTACATTACCAATCCCGATCAGGTGCTGTACTACGACAATTACGATGTAACGGGATACCTCGTCAGGGGAAAGAACGTAATCGGCCTCATCCTCGGCAACGGCATGCAAAACGCCTTTGGCGGCAATATCTGGGTTTTCGACAAGGCTGCTTACAGGAGCAGCCCCAAAGTGGCGCTGGCGCTCAAGGTAGATGGCGGGCTCGCTTTGGAGGCGGACGAAAGCTTCAAGACCAAACCTTCCCCCATAACCTTTGACGACCTGCGCTGCGGCGAGCATTATGACTCCCGCCTCGAGATATTGTCGTGGGCGGAGGTGGGCTACGACGACAGCGGCTGGAAAAACTGCTTTGTGGCAGACGCCCCCAAGGGCCAGCCTGTGCTCAGCTTCGCCGAGCCCATAGCGGTGAAAAGGGAGGTAAAGCCTCTCAAGGTGATAAAGAGCGGCGACGGGTACATATATGATTTTGGCATCAACAGCGCCGGCGTGTGCCGCCTTGCAATAAAAGGCTACGAGGGACAAAGGATATCCCTCACACACGGCGAAGTGATAAACGGCGGCAAGCTCGACCTTGCCAACATCTCTTTCGGCGACAGGACGAGGAAGGGTTACTGGCAGAGAGATGAATTTGTGTGCAACGGCAAGGGTCTGCAGATATACGTCCCACACTTTACCTATCACGGCTTTCAATACGTGTACGTGGAAGGCATCGATGACAGCCAGGCAACCAGCGACCTTCTGACCTTCCTCATAATGCATTCTGACTTAAAGGAGAGGGGAGGCTTTTCGTGCTCCGACACCATCGCCAACAGGCTTCAGGAAATGACCCGCAACTCCACGCTCTCTAACTTTTTCTATTTCCCCACCGATTGCCCCCACAGGGAAAAGAACGGCTGGACGGGCGATGCCGCGCTTTCCGCCGAGCACACACTGCTCAACCTTGAGGCGGAAAACAGCTTGCGCCAGTGGCTCATCAGCATACGCGCGGCTCACGACGAGCGGGGGGCGCTGCCAGGAATTGTCCCGACCGGCGGATGGGGCTTTGAGTGGGGGAACGGTCCGGCATGGGATATAGTGCTTGTTAACCTACCTTACTATCTGTACAAATATCGCGGCGATATCGAAGTGCTGCGGGAAAATGCCGAAAGCATCTTCAAATACCTGAAATACATGTCCACGAGGCTTATGGAGAACGGCCTCGCCGCCTACGGCCTCGGCGACTGGTGCCCCGTCGACAGGGCTAGCGACGACTACACCACCCCCCTCGAGGTCACCGACACCCTGACGTGCATGGACATCTGCGAAAAAGCCGCCCGGATATTCGAGGTGATTGGCAATGATGAAAAGGCTGCCTATGCCAAGGACCTTTACGGCAGGCTTAAGAAGGGCTTTCGCTCCGCCTTCATCGAAAAGGGAAGGCTGAAGAGGGAGATCGCCACACAGACCGCCTTCTCCATGGCGCTCTGTTACGGGGCGTTTGAGGAAGGGGAAAAGGAAGCCGCGCTCTCCGACCTTCTTAGGACGATAAGGGAAAAGAATGACCAATTCGATTGCGGGATATTAGGAGCGAGGGTTATCTTCCACGTGCTGGCGGAAAATGGGTACAGTGACCTCGCATATAAGATGATAACGCGGACGGATTGTCCCGGCTACGGCTATTACGCCAACCTCGGCGCCACCAGCCTGCCCGAATGTTTCTTCTTGCTAAAGGAAGGCGAGATGAAGAGGGCTAACGACGAGAACGTCGCTTCGCTCAACCATCATTTCTTCGGCGACATCAGCGCGTGGTTTATCAAGGCGATATGCGGGATAAACGTAAACCCCGATTTTACCCGTTTCAATTTCGTGCTTATAGCGCCGAACTTCATCGAAAACCTCAGCTTTGCCGAAGGCTGGCACCGGCTGCCTTGCGGCAAGGTGGCGGTAAAATGGCAGAGGCAGGGGGAAGAAATCGCTCTGAAGGTGGAGGCGCCCCCCGGGTGCGAGTGGGAGCTGCGGCTGCCAAAAGGATATAAGGGTACGCTTTGGGAGGAAAGCGGGGCAAAGCATTATATAGTAAAAAGAGAAATCTTTTAAGAAAAATTTCTAAAAAACGGCGAAAAGTTATTTTTTAATGTTTTTTAAAGATTTTATTCTTTCTAAGGAAAAATGACGATTAATAACTACTTTTTTTATAGGGCAAAAAAATAACCAAAAAACCGCAAAGGAGGGACGGCATACCCCGCGAAGCGCTCCCCCCTTTGCAACCCCCCAGCACGCAACCAATTAATAAGCAGACTATGTCTTTGATATGGATTTTTTCTTATTGTGTTATACTGTCTGTTGCCAGATTGAGATGTCAGTGAACATTTTTGGATAAAAAGAATAACTTGCAAATTGCGCATTGTAAATTGTACATTTTATTCTTCAAGCATTTTTACCTCTACTTTATCAGTCTTTACTTCTATTCCATGCTTTAGTAACTGATTATATAACTTTTCCTGCATTTCAAAATAAGCTGTCCAGTAATCGTCGGTTTTTACCCACATTCTGGCGGAGAGAAAGAGGGTGCTCGAGGTGTGCTTTAGCAGTTTCACCGCGGGGGCAGGGTCCTTGAGCACCAGGTCGCTCGAGCTCAGCATTTCGTAAAGTATTTCCCGAACTATTTCCAGCGAGGTGCCAAAGGGCGCCAGAAAATCTATGTCAAGCCGTCTTATATCCAGCGCCGAGTAATTTATTATCTCCGAGGATGCCACGACGTTGTTCGGCAGGATTATTTTCTTGTTGTCGTAAGTGTAAAGCTCGGTGGTAAAGAATTTTATCTGTTTCACCATTCCCTCAAGATCGCCTATCTTTACGTGATCCTCCTGCTTAAAAAGCTTGGTTGCGATAATCAGGATGCCGCTCGCGAGGTTGCTCAGGCTGTCCTTTAGCGAGAGCGAAAGCGCCAGCCCCACCGCTCCCAGAATGGTGACCAGCGGCGCCAGCGACACCTGCATTATATCAAACAGTAATATCACAAGCAGCACGAAGAGCACCACGTAAAGCAGCGAGGTGATGAATCTCGCCACAATCCCGTCGATTTGCCTCCTCGAAAACACCTTCTTTAATATCCTGTCCAAATTCTTTATCAAAAAAATCCCTGCAATCAGCACCAGGAAGAACGCCAGCGCCTTCCTGCCAAATTGGGCAGATTGGTCCATGCAAAGCTCTCCTTTCTCCTTTTTAGTAGTATGCCTTTTTTTAAAGAGTTTAACAGCCTGTCGGCACAAAATTCAGGGTTTCATAGCGCGTCATTTTAAAAGGCTCTGCTTTTGCAAACTTTACCATAGGGGTCCGTGCATAATAACAATCCCTTATTAGGATACTAAATAACGGTATGAAGTACGCTAAAAGTTGCGCCATAACCCTCATAGTCGCGCTCCTGCTCTGCCCATGGGGGAGAGCGGGCGCCGAGGGCGGCTTCATAAAATGGGTGGACTTCAACGCCACGGCGGAAGTCATGAACAGGTGCTACGAGCTCGACGTAAAGTCCGTCAAGGAGAAGGTGCACTATAACTTCGTGGACTTGCTCGCCTACCTTGCCATGAAAAACGGTAACAAGTTCAGTTATAAGAGGGATCTGAAAAACCTCAACGCCCTGATAGAGAAGCTCGACGGTGGCATTACCATGGCTGAGATTTGCGGCGGCAACAAATATTACAAATACTATCACGAAGCGTACAGCTCCATATTCGCCGAATATATCGGATTTTACAGGATAGAGGAGACGGGGGAGGTGGGCTACGGCCTGAAAGCCTATTTCCCGCTCGCCAGGGGCTTTTGGTACAGCGGCAGCGACGACTTCGGCAACTCGCGCACCTACGGCTTTAAGAGGGTGCACCTCGGCCATGACATGTTCGGAGCCATCGGCACCCCCGTAATAGCCGTGGAAGGGGGGATAGTGACCGAGCTTGGCTGGAACAGGTTCGGCGGCTGGAGGATAGGCATAAGGTCCTTGGACGGGCTGCGTTACTATTATTATGCCCACCTCAGGAAGGACAAGCCCTATGCCGAAGGGCTGGAAAAGGGCAAGAGAGTGGAGGGGGGCCAGGTTATAGGCTACCTCGGCGTCACGGGATACAGCTTCAAGGAAAACAGGAACATGAAGACCAGGCCTCACCTGCATTTCGGCCTCCAGCTCATCTTCGACCCCAGCCAGGAGGACGGCCCGGGCGAGATATGGATAAACGTGTACCAGCTCGTGAGGTTCCTCTCAAAGAATAAGGCAGCGGTGAAAAAGGACGATAATGGCGGCTACTTTAGCTGCAATTTGAAAAAAGGCATAAATCTATAGAGAAAAAGAAAGGCATATGGAAGTTTTGAGGGTAATCCTGACCGCGACATCATCGTTTTTGGCGCTCTTTATCATAGCCAAGATAATGGGCAAAAAGCAGATCGCCCAGCTGGAATTTGTCGATTATGTGGTGGGCATATCCATCGGCTCGATAGCCGCACAGATGGCGGTTGACAGCCAGATACCGCAATACCACTTCCTCATTGCCATGGCGCTGTACGCCGCGCTGGATTTTATTATCAACCTGCTTTCGAGAAAATCCATAAAGATAAGGAAGCTCTTGCAGGGCACGCCCCTGATTTTGGTCTACAACGGCAAGCTCAATTACGAAAACCTCGTAAAATCCAAGCTCGACCTCAACCAGTTCTTGTCAATGTGCCGCGAGAAAAATTTCTTTGACGTCAACGACATAGCGTACTGCATCTTCGAGACCGACGGGCAGCTCTCCATATTGCCGAAGGAAAACGCCTCGCCTACCACCTGCGGCGACATGAACCTCGACAAGGAAAAGTCCTCCCTCTCCATTGATTTTATTATGGACGGGCGAATAATAGAGAATGCGCTGAAGGAAGCAGGCAAGGACAAAAAGTGGCTGCTTTCCAAGCTCGGCATGAGCGAAGAGGAGGTAAAATCCGTCGCCCTTGCCAGCTATGACAAAAAGAACGACGACGTCATAGCGCATTACAAATAGCAAAAAGAAGCCCCATGGGAACTTCCCATGGGGCTATAATGTTTGTGTTTATAGCATCTCGTGCGCCTTTCCCGCGCAGCCGAGCACGTTTACCAGCTTGTGCCTTACCATTTCCTTTACGGCCTCCCTTGACGGCCCGAGGTATTGCCTGAGGTCGAAGTGGGAGGGGTTTTCGGCAAGGTATTTCCTTATCGCCGCGGTGAAGGCGAGGCGCAGGTCGGAGTCAATGTTTATCTTGCACACCGCCATCGTGGCAGCTTTCCTAAGCATCTCCTCGGGAACTCCCTTCGCTCCCGGCATGCTGCCGCCGTATTGGTTGATTATCCCGACGTAATTTTCAGGCACTGAGGACGCGCCGTGGAGTACTATGGGGAAATTGGGCAGGAGCTTTTCCACCTTTTCGAGTATGTCGAACCTAAGCCTTGGCTCTCCCTTGAATTTGTAGGCGCCGTGGCTTGTCCCGATGGCGATTGCAAGGGAATCGCAGTTGGTCCTCGAAACGAACTCATACACCTCGTCGGGGTTTGTGAACGTGGAATCCTCGTCGGCTACGTTAACGTCGTCCTCAATTCCCGCGAGTTTTCCCAGCTCCGCCTCGACGGTCACGCCGCGCTCGTGGGCGTATTCGACCACTTTTTCTGTAATCCTGATGTTCTCTTCAAGAGGATATTTTGAAGCATCGATCATGACCGAGGTGAAGCCATTGTCGATGGCATCCTTGCACAGCTCGAAAGAATTGCCATGGTCGAGGTGAAGCGCGATGGGAAGGCCGCTGTCGATTACCGCCGCCTCGACGAGCTTTTTCAAGTACGTGGGATTGGCGTACCTTCTTGCCCCCGCGGAAACCTGAAGGATGAGGGGAGCGTTCTCGAGTTTTCCCGCCTCGACGATGGCCTGAATGGTCTCCATATTGTTTACGTTGAAAGCGCCTATGGCGTATCCTCCCGCATAGGCCTTTTCAAACATCTTCTTGGTGGTTACAAGTGGCATCTTTCGACCTCCGATTGTTTTTCCATAAATTATTATAACCTTTTTTCTCCCAAACTCATAACGTTTAATGCATATCTGGGCAATTATAAAATAATAATAATGAAAAGAACATGAAAACGCCAAAAAGCATTATACCCTGCCAAAAAGCGGCTGCAAAAGAGAATTTATGTTTTGCTTTTTCCCTTCACTGATGTATAATTTTCTTAGAAAACGGGAGGAAGGCCATGAAAGACGTAAGGTATTCCCAGCTTGCCAAAAACCTCGTAAACTATTCCTGCAGGCTCAAAAAGGGCGAGAAGATTCTCATCGAGGGTTCGGGCGTGGACCATTTGCTGATAAACGAGATAATAAGAGAGGTCTATGCCGTGGGCGGCTATCCTATAGTCAGCCTCACCGACCCGCGCGTGCAGAGGCAGCTGCTTCTTGGCACCAGCGAGGAACACTGCGACATCCTAGCAAAGTACGCCAAGTACAGGATGGAGGACATGGACGCATACATCGCCATAAGGGGAGGCGTAAACTCCTTCGAGTACAGCGACGTCCCGCCTGAAAAGATACAGATTTTCATGTCCCATTACAGCCAGCCCGTGCACCACGACATAAGGGTGACAAAAACAAAGTGGGTTATCCTGCGCTACCCGCTGCCCTCCTTCGCGCAGCTCGCGGGGATGAGCACCGAGGCGTTCGAGGATTTCTTTTTTGACGTGTGCAACCTCGATTACGGCAAGATGGACAGGGCGCTCGATGCCTTAAAGAAGCTGATGGAAAAGACAGACGAGGTGCGCATCGTCGCTCAAGGCACTGACATAACCTTTTCCATAAAGGGCATGCCCGCGATAAAGTGCTCGGGCAGGAGCAACATCCCCGACGGCGAGATTTACACCGCGCCCATTAAAGGCAGCGTCAACGGCAGGATAACCTACAATACGCCTTCCATAAATTCGGGCGTAAAGTACGAAAACGTCAGCCTGCTGTTCAAGGACGGTAAGATAGTTGAGGCCACGGCAAATTACACCGACAAGCTCATCAAGGTGCTGGATACCGACGAGGGGGCGCGCTACGTGGGCGAGTTCGCCATAGGAGTAAACCCTTACATCATCAGGCCAATCGGCGACATCCTTTTCGACGAAAAGATAAGCGGCTCCATTCACTTCACGCCGGGCAGCAGCTATAAAGAGGCATACAACGGCAACGAGTCTGCGATTCACTGGGACCTCGTGCAGGTTCACACCCCCGAGTACGGCGGCGGAGAGATCTATTTTGACGGCAAACTGATAAGGAAGGACGGGCTCTTCATCCCCGGGGAGCTTACTTGCCTCAATCCCGAAAACCTCAAATAAGATGGAAAATTTTGCTTGATAAAATCATTCGATATGCTTATAATATAATAAATGTTTAAAATTTAACGAAATCATTTTTTACAAGGAGAATAATAAATGAGCAAGGTAAAGATTGGTATCAACGGATTTGGTAGAATAGGACGCCTGGTATTTCGCGCTTCCTTGGGCAGGCCAGACGTGGAAGTTGTGGGAATCAATGACCCGTTCATCGACCCCGAATACATGAAGTACATGCTTAATTACGATAGCATTCACGGCAAATTTGAAGGCGATGTAGAGGTCAGGGACGGAAAGTTCGTCGTAAACGGCAAGGAAATAGCCGTATTCGGCGAAAAAGACCCCTCCCAGCTCAACTGGGCTTCCTGCGGCGCGGAGTATATCGCCGAGGCCACCGGCGTTTTCACGGGCGCAGAGGACGCTTCCAAGCACTTTGTCGGCGGCGCCAAGAAGGTCGTAATCACGGCGCCTTCCAAGGACGCACCCATGTTCGTAATGGGCGTTAACCACGAAAAGTACACCAAGGACATGAAGGTGGTTTCCAACGCCAGCTGCACCACCAACTGCCTCGCTCCGCTCGCCAAGGTCATCCACGACAAGTTCGGCATCGTCGAGGGCCTTATGACCACGGTTCACTCCACCACAGCCACCCAGAAGACGGTGGACGGGCCTTCCAAGAAGGACTGGAGGGGCGGCAGGGCTGCTTCCTACAACATCATCCCTTCTTCGACGGGCGCGGCCAAGGCTGTGGGCTCCGTCATCCCCGAGCTCAAAGGCAAGCTCACCGGCATGGCTTTCAGGGTGCCCACGCTGAACGTATCGGTCGTAGACCTCACCTGCAATCTCAAAACGCCCACCACTTACGACGAAATAAAGGCTGTCATGAAGGAGGCCTCCGAGTCCGAGCGCTTCAAGGGCATTATCGGCTACATCGAGGACGCCGTGGTATCCTCCGACTTCATCGGCGACGCCAGGACGTGCATCTTCGACGCCGACGCGGGCATAATGCTCACCCCCACCTTCGTCAAGCTGATAGCCTGGTACGACAACGAATGGGGCTACTCCAACAAGGTTGTAGACCTCATCGAGCACATGGCAAAGGTAGACGCCGTGTAATGAGCAAATGATTTTAAGGGCATTCCGTAAAACGGGATGCCTTTTTTCATGCGCATCATGGCTGTAATGATGGTTAAGGGTATCCGCTTTATACATTGTTTCATCGCATTGTGCCAATTAAGGCGCATACGGTAAAGGTTAAATAATTTTTTATAGCAGGTATTACATATTGTTAAGCCTCTTTATTTGCCCGAGAGGCCTAAATGTGATAGAATGGATATGAAGTTTATAATGGGGGAATGTTTGAATTTCTTTAGCTTGCTTTAGCGAGGCGCTGCGGCAGGCTTATAACTTGAGAAAAATTATTTTCAGGAGATAAAATATGACCATCAACAAAAAAGTTTTGCGGTTTGTCGAAGAGGCCAAGACGCTCACCAAGCCCAATGACGTGGTGTGGATTGACGGCAGCGAGGAACTTTACGAAAAGCTCACCGAAGAGGCGATAAGGACGGGCGAAGTCATAAGGCTAAACCAAAAGCTGCTTCCCGGCTGCCTCCTTCACAGGACGGCGGTAAACGACGTGGCGAGGGTGGAGCACCGCACATTCATATGCACGAGGAGCAAGGAGGACGCGGGCCCCACCAACAACTGGATGGACCTCAAGGAAGCTTACGCCAAGCTCTCCAGGCTCTTTGACGGCTCAATGAAGGGCAGGACGATGTACGTTATCCCTTACTCCATGGGCGTAATCGGCTCCCCCTTCTCCAAGATAGGCATAGAGCTCACAGATTCCATATACGTCGTGCTCAACATGAGGATAATGACGAGGGTAGGCACCGAGGTGCTAAAGGCGCTGGGCGACAGCGATGACTTCGTGAGGGGCCTGCACTCGAAGGCGCAGCTGTCGGAAGAAGACAGGTACATATGCCATTTCCCCGAGGACAACGCCATTTGGTCCATCAATTCAGGATACGGCGGCAACGTGCTGCTGGGCAAAAAGTGCTTTGCGCTCAGGATAGCTTCCTATCAGGGCAAACAGGAAGGCTGGATGGCGGAACACATGCTTATTTTGGGCCTGCAAAAACCTGACGGCGACATAAAGTATATCGCCGCGGCCTTTCCCTCCGCGTGCGGAAAGACCAATCTCGCCATGCTCATCCCGCCCGAAGGGTATTATAAGAAAGGCTACCGCGTCTGGTGCGTGGGCGACGACATAGCGTGGATAAGGAAAGGCAGCGACGGCAGGCTTTACGCCGTCAACCCCGAGTACGGCTTCTTCGGCGTGGCCCCGGGGACAAATTCCAAGTCTAACCCCAATGCGCTTGCCACCGTAAAGAGAAACACCATATTCACCAACGTCGTGCACGACCTCGACGACAACACGGTATGGTGGGAAGGGCTGGATGAGGAGCCTCCCAGGAACGCCGTCGACTGGAAGGGCAACAGGTGGGACCCCTCTTCGGGCGAAAAGGGCGCCCACCCCAACTCCAGGTTCACCGCGCCCGCCAAGAACTGCCCCTGCATAAGCAGCGAGTTTGAGAACCCTCAGGGAGTGCCGCTTTCGGCAATAGTGTTTGGCGGAAGGAGGGCAAAGACCGCCCCGCTGGTATACGAGGCGAGGGACTGGGAGCACGGCGTGTTCGTCGGCTCCATAATGGCGTCGGAGACCACGGCGGCGGCCGCCGGAAAGGTGGGCGTGGTAAGGCGCGACCCCATGGCTATGCTGCCGTTTTGCGGCTACCACATGGGCGACTACTTCCGGCACTGGCTTGACATGGGCAGGAAAATCGACGACGACAAAAAGCCCAGGTTTTTCAACGTCAACTGGTTCCGCCTCGACGACAACGGCAAGTTCATCTGGCCGGGCTACGGCGAGAACATGAGGGTGCTCGACTGGATAATCTCCAGGTGCGAGGGCAGGGTAGACGCCGCGGAAGCCCCCATCGGCTACCTGCCAAAGCCCGAAGATATAAACATCGAGGGTCTCAATCTTACGATAGACACTATCAGAGAACTCCTTAAGGTGGATAAAGATGCCTGGATGAAGGAAGTCGAGGGCATAACCGAATTCTACAGGCAGTTCGGCGACAGGCTGCCCAAAGAGCTTTTAAAGCAGCTTGAGATTTTAAAGTCCAATCTTGATTAACTTTAACCCATTCGGGGTAACCCTCCATCATTTCAAGCCCCTTGCGGATGTCAAGGGGCTTTCCTTTTTGGGCAAAAATGTCGCGAGCTAATTTACTTGCAAAAATTCACGATAAATGATATTATATTTAGGTCTCAAATTCAGGCGCAATTAAAATGGACGGGAGGTGGAAGCATGGCTCGTGTGTGTAGCGTTTGCAATAAAGGGAAGATGAGCGGCAATCTGGTAAGCCATTCCAACAGAAAGACGCCCACCTTCTGGAAGGCAAACCTTCAGAAGGTAAGGATAGTAAAGGAAAACGGCGCCACGGAGAAAGTTTACGTGTGCGCGAGGTGCCTTAAGAGCGGCAAAGTGAAGAGGGCTTAAGGCTTGCCGGAAAGGGCAGGCTGAGCCGTTACGCACCGTCCGCCGCGGGGTTTTTGGGTCCCAATGCTTTGACTTTTTTATGGCTTTGTGGTATATTATTAGATACTCAAAAACGGGCGGACGTGGCGGAATTGGCAGACGCGCCAGACTTAGGATCTGGTATCTTTGATGTGGGAGTTCAAGTCTCTTCGTCCGCACCATTTGAAAAACGAGCGGGAATAGCTCAGCGGTAGAGTGTCGCCTTGCCAAGGCGAATGTCGCGAGTTCAAATCTCGTTTCCCGCTCCAGGCAGGCCGCAATGCGGCCTTTTATATTCTGTCCCCAATCTCTTTATTTGCTTGTCAAACCGTGCGAATTATGATATATTTTATAAAGCTGGCCATGGGGGTGTAGCTCAATTGGTAGAGCGCTTGAATGGCATATAAGACCATATATATCTTGGGGATATAACTCAGTTGGTAGAGTGTCACAATGGCATTGTGAAAGTCAGGGGTTCGAGTCCCCTTATCTCCACCACAGTCAAATCCCTGCATATAAGCGGGGATTTTTCGTTTTCAATCACCATAATTTGTAGCCCCCACCTCTGCATTTATGCATTGAGCACGCCTTGGCCTCGGCTTGGACATCTTTTCCCTATGCTTTCAGGCAATCGCACAGAAAATAATCAATAATGTGGAAAAATCATTTCTGTTATAGTATAATTGTATAAAAATTTAAAAAAATTTTTAAATGATGACACACCGTTGGCATATTTTTTATTATATAATTTTGTTAAGCTCTGAAAGATAGCCTCTTACCAACACATTCAGGCAAAAACATCATTAAGCCTCAAATTTGCAGCTTATATTCTATGGCATGATTTTGCTTACGCTTCCTTGTGGGCCCGTTGATTAACTTTAAATAGCATTATTTAAGAGGGACATATGGATACAAAGGTTAAAATCATAAAAGACGACAGCATTATGGCCCGCAAGGTTGAAGACCCCGACGGCCAAATCAGGTTTCAGACCCTGCAGAAACACCTTTCAAACGTAGCTGATTTAGCAATCAAATTTGCAAAGCCTTTTCAAACCGAAAACATCTTCAAGCTGATTGCGTACTTGCATGACGCAGGCAAGGCGACGGCAAAATTTCAAAACTATCTCATGGGCGAGCAAGGCAGGCGCGGCAGCGTTTTCCATTCAATTCAAGGCGCCATCTTGTCCTACCTCGCTGATGACGACAATGCCACTCAGTTCTTAAGGGAGATCCTCGCTCTGGCCATAGCCGGCCATCATAGTGACCTTGCCGACGCCTGCTCTCCCGATGGAACGGAGACATTTTTGGAAAAGCTGGACAAACCTGCCCCCGATCTGTGCTATGAAGAAATGGTGGGAAATATCGAGCTCGAGCAGGTAAAAGCCATTTTTTCAAGGGCAAAGACTGAGGCAAGCCGGCTCATAAAGCCGATATTTGAAAATTATTCCGATATGCATTCCGCCAACTTTGCGCTTGGCCTTCTCGTCAAGTACCTCTACTCCTGCCTGATTGACGCCGACCGCCTGGACGCCTATCTGTTTGAAGCGCAGCAGCGGTACCAGGACAAGCCCGCCGACTGGCAAGGCCTCATTGAAACCTTCGAGGCCAACATATCCGGTTTCAGAAACGACAGGGACATCGATAAAATCCGCGCTGACATATCCAATAAATGTAGGAAGGCCGCGGAGAGAGAGTGCGGGATTTACCATCTCTCGGCCCCCACCGGCGGAGGCAAAACTCTCTCTTCCTTGAGGTTTGCGCTGCATCATTGTAAGGAAAAAGGCAAGAAACGTATAATCTATGTAATTCCCTACTTATCAATAATTGAACAAACTGCTAAGAATATTCGCGACATCTTAAACCTTGGCGAACAAAGCGACTTCCTCCTCGAGCACCATTCCAACATCACCCTGCCTGAGGATGAAAGAGAGTGCGAGATAAGGAAGCTCGCCACTTCGAGATGGGACAGCCCCATCATCATAACCACCATGGTGGAATTTCTCGAGACGGTAATGTCCTCATCCGCCGGTAAGCTGCGAAAGTTCCACTCCATGGCCGAAGCCGTCATCATCTTCGACGAGATACAGTCCCTTCCCCTAAAGTGCGTCCATCTGTTCAATGAAGTGGTAACCTTTCTCTCAAAGGTTTGCGGCTCCACCATCCTGCTCTGCACCGCCACGCAGCCCCTGCTGCACGAAGCGGAGAGGAAAAACCTGCCTTTAAGCCCCGATTGCGAGCTTGTTGACAACGTCGAGGAAGCTTTTGAAAAGCTGAGGCGCACAAAGCTCGTGGTCGAGCGCGAGATGGATATCGACAGCCTCTCGCAGTTTGTATTCGACAAGGCAACCGAAAACGGCAACTGCCTGGCAATACTCAACACAAAGGTTACCGCGAGGGCACTCTTTGAAAAACTAAAGCTTTTAAACGGCGGCCGCTTCGGGCTTTACCACCTTTCCAATTCGATGTGTTCGGCTCACAAAAAAAACGTAATAAATGCTGTAATAAAGGCACTTGACGAGAAAAGGCCGATAATCTGCGTCGCCACTCAGCTTGTGGAGGCGGGCGTCGACATTTCCTTCAGGTGCGTGGTGCGCGCCATGGCGGGCCTTGATTCCATAACGCAGGCGGCGGGCAGGTGCAACCGCCACGGTGAGGACCCTGTCAAGGAAGTTTACATCGTGCCCATAGCAAGCGAGAACCTGAACAACCTTGAAGAAATCAAGGAAGGAAAGGAAGTCACCTCCAAGATTTACAGGGAAGAATCCTCTTTGGACACGAGCAGAGACATGATGAAAAAGTTCTATGACTACTATTACCATCGCCGCAAAAACATAATGTATTACCCGACCAAGACGGGCGTTTCCGTCTACACCATGCTCTCGCAAAACGACGCGGGCAAAAAAAATTACTACAACAGGAACAAATCACCTTTCCCCGGAACAGTCGCGCAGGCCTTTAAATCCGCCGATGAGTGTTTTTCAGTGATAGACAAAAACGCGAAGGCAGTCATAGTTTGCTACGATAAATCGGAAGAGTTGATAGAACGTTACAGGAGCTTGCCTAAAGATAAAGCGGTTAGAGATAAGATCCCATTGATAAGGCAGCTCGAAAAGTACGGCGTGTCGCTGTTCGAACACGAGTTTTCAAAACTTTGGCAGCAAGGGGCCATAAGCAGCCTTTCGGACGACGGCTCGGGAATATTGGTGCTAAGCAAGGCCCATTACAGCCAAGAGATGGGCGTAATATTCGATATCGGCCCGCAGGACCTGATAATATAAAAAATCCAAAGGAGAAGGGGTATGAAAGATGATGT
>JAAYQN010000059.1 GCA_012519285.1 Clostridiales bacterium | reverse complement strand
TTATCTGGGCTGAGTTTATATATAATAAAATAGTAAAAAAATTCCGAGGTGAGATATGAATACTGTCTACATCTGCAACGTGTGCGGATACACATACGACCCCGCGGTAGGCGACCCGAACGCCGTCATAGAGCCTGGGACGCCCTTTTCCGAGCTTCCCGACAGCTGGGTGTGCCCGGTATGCGGCGCCGGCAAGGAAAACTTCAGCGAGGCATAAATGAAATCGGACAAAGCGCTTTGCCCGATTTAATCTATTTAGGAAAAGAGCCTGAAGAGGAAAAGACAGCGCAGCTTTAGGCTTTGCGCCGCTGGCGGGCTGCTTAGAGGTTTACGTCGAGCTTTGAGTTACTGCAAAAGTAGGAGATCGCCCCCGCAAAGATAATATAAGCCAGCTTATCCTGGTACTCTGCTGTGGCGAGCAGCTTTTCCTCTTCTGGGTTTGACAGAAAGCCGCATTCCACTATGACCGAGGGAATGTCGCTGCAGTTTAAGAGGTAATAATCCCCCTTAAGGGCTTCAAATGACCTGTGGAGGTTGATGTTTTTGTTGAGCTGCTCCTGAATCTTGGCAGCGGCGAGCTTTCCCAACTCGCTGCCCTCGCGGAAAAAGGCCTGCGCCCCCTTCCTGCTGGTAGAAAGAAACTTGTTCAGGTGAATGCTTATCACGAGGTCGGCGCCGGAGGCGAGAATTATCTCCCTTCGCTTGAGCATATCGCGCTTCTTGAAGCCCTCCCCTTTGCTGCCGTAAAGGCCGTTTTTGTCCCGTCGCGTCATGACCACGCCGATTTCCGCGGCCTTGAAGTACTTCTCGAGGCAAAGCGCGATGCCAAGGGCGATGTCGCTCTCATAAGTCTTTCCCGAATAGCCCACCGCGCCGCCGTCAATGCCGCCGTGGCCCGCGTCTATCACCACGCTGATGGGATAGCGCGGCGTGCCGGAGGAACTGGAGCTGTACGAGATAGAGAGCGCGGCTATGAGAGACAGCAGTATTATCATGAAGATGCTTGTTATTATTAGTACCTTTTTCCTTATCACAAGCATATAATATCAAAACCCCTTTGAGGTTGATGGTTTAATGCGCGGCTGCCTGCCCTTGCCGTAAATTATTGTCGAAAATTGGAAAAAAATTGCAATTTGTACAAAAGTAATCCACTTATCCACAAACTTATCCACAAAAATATACGTTTGTGTGGATTTCGGTGGATAATTTTACAGGCGGCCCATGTAACATTATATTAAGCAAGCCGCGGCTTTATTATAGAAAAAGCTTTCTTCGGAGGGATTGGCAAAGCGATGTGGAAAACTTTAAGGCACAGAAAAAGCCCTTTAGGGCCTTCGGCGCGCCAAGGATACGCAAGGGAAAAAGGGAAGATGATATTGTTTCCTTTTCAATAATAAAAATAAGGTTTTTTTATGGTAACTGATAAAAGAACGGTTAAAAAAATTGCGAGACATAGAGAATGAACAAATATAAAGAGATACAAAGGGTATCGCGGATAACTTTGACATTCAACGTCTTTCTCGGCGCTGCCAAGCTTGCCGTGGGGTTGATTTTCAGGAGCATGGCGGTGGTGTCCGATTCCGTACACACCTTTTCGGACGTGTTTGCCACCATAATCGTGATGATAGGGATTAAGCTCTCAAGCGCTTTGCCCGACAAGCACCACAACTACGGCCACGAAAAGATAGAGGCTGTTTTCGCCACGCTGCTGGCGGTCATCCTCTTTCTCACCGGCGCCTTTTTGCTCTACAACTCGATAAGCTCCATCATAAACAGGAGCGTTGCAATCTACAGCCCTCTGCTGATCGCCGTGACCGTGCTCGGCATCGTGTCAAAGGAGTTCATGTTCCATTACACCATGCACTACGCCAAGAAGTACCGCTCTCAGTCGCTCAAGGCGGAAGCCTGGCACCATCGTTCCGACGCGCTCTCTTCGGTGGCGGTGCTGGTGGGCGTCGGTGGAGCGCTGCTTTTTCCCTCACTCTACTTTTTGGAGCCCCTTTCCGCAATTGCGGTTTCGGTGCTGATTTGCAAGGTGGCGGTGCAAATTTACCTCGAGGCCATAGACAAGCTTGTGGACAAGGCAGCCGACCCCGAGACGGTAAGGAAAATTTCCGAGATAGTGCTCGCCATTCCCGGCGTCAGGCGCATAGACGGCTTAAAGACCAGGCAGTCGACATATATGATTTACGTTGACCTGGAAATAGCCGCCGACGGCAAGCTGTCGCTCGACGATGCGCACTCCATCGCGCAGGAAGTTCACGACGTGCTGGAACACAAGTATATCGAGCTGGATATAAAGCATATAAACGTGCATGTCAATCCGTGCGACTGAAATTTTATGCGCAGCCGCAAAACGGTTTTAAAAAAGTTTCTTTGAAGATATAATAGATTTATCGCGACGAGGTAAAAGGAGAAGAGCGAATGGAGGAGAGGCTTAGGGATTTTTTGAAGATATCGCGCTTTGCGGGCGGAAGGGTGGACTACACCCAGGGCGGAGGCGGCAACACCAGCGTAAAGTTTGAAAACGGCCTAATGGCGATTAAGGCCTCGGGGTACAGGCTTTCCGACATAACCGAGGGGGACGGCTACGTCATGGTGGACTATAACGAGGTGAGAAGGTTTTACAAGGAGGCTGATCCCTTTAAGGGAAGGGAGCTTGAGAGCGCCATGGTAAAGAGAGCCACCAGGCAGCCCGAGGGCAAAGAGGGACTGCGCCCCAGCGTCGAGGTGGGATTCCATGCGCTGCTTTCCGATTTTGTCATCCACATCCATTCCGCCTATGCCGCTATTGTGGTGTGCAACGAGGATGGCGAAAGTCAGATGAGGGAGCTTTTGGGCGGAAAAGACTACGGATTTATCTTCGTGCCGTACATAAACCCGGGCTTTGAGCTGTCGCTGGAGATAATGAGGCGGGCGGACGAGTACGAGAAGACAAACGGCAGGGCGCCCGAGGCGATATTCATGAAGAATCACGGGCTGGTGGTGCACAGCGACAGCGCCGAGAGGGCAATGCACATAGCGGACGATATAAATTGCGGCATAATGAGAATGTTCGGCATAAGGGAGGATGAGTTTAAGGAGATAAAGCTCGAGCAAATAGGCAAGAAGAGCTTTGCGTCGAGGACGCCTCTTGTGCTGAAGTTTTTGGGCAAATATGAGGTGGACAAGGAGCTTTTCGACATGTACCCCCTCTATCCCGACCAGCTGGTGTACCTCAACAACTGCCTCGCTCATACTCCCAACAGGATGAGGTTTGAGGACGGCACCGTGATTTACGACGGCGTCAGCCATAACCAGGCAGTCACCATGGAGGAGACGCTCGCGGCATTTCTCTTCGTTCTCGAAAAGATTTGGGAAAACAATTTGCCCCTCTCTACCATGGGAGAAGAGGACGTGGAGTTCATCAACAACTGGGAGGCGGAAAAATTCAGAAGGTCAATGATAAAATAAACGCCGGTATTTAAATTCGACGGATTAGCAGTGATTGATTTTCTATTTTTTGACAGTTTATGATATAATATAGAGCATGGGCAAGCAATACAGGTTTGCGAACAGGTTTTACAAAAGGCGAGAGGATATCAGGCCTTTGCCATTTGCGATGAGCATATTGTGCATGGCGGGGGGCTTTGCGTGCGTGTTTTTGGCTTTCACAATGTATTACGCAGGCATTGTTGCCTCGGCAGCCGTGCTGATGGGCTCGATACTAACCTTGAGGAAGGAGAAAAACGTGGCGGCCTATACCGGCCTCACGCTTTCGGCAATCTCCTTTTTCATAAGCGCGCTGATACTCTATATCAATATTTTTTGGGCTTGAAACTCGGCCAAAAGTTGAGCCTGTCGGATTGTTTGGAAAAAATCAGTGTACTTCGGGCTAATAAAAAAAAGCCTTAATTTACTTTACAAATAAAAAAAAGATGTATATAATAAACAAGCGTTAAACAGCTGCGGGAGCTTAGCTCAGCTGGGAGAGCATCTGCCTTACAAGCAGGGGGTCATAGGTTCGATCCCTATAGCTCCCACCAAGAAAAGGTATCGCGAGAGCGATGCCTTTTCTGCTTGAGTAAGCGATACAACCAAAAGGCAGATGCGACGCTTCTTGCCAATCTGC
>JAAYQN010000058.1 GCA_012519285.1 Clostridiales bacterium | reverse complement strand
GGCTACAAATCCGCAGAACAAGTGTTTACTCAAGAATTAGAAAATTTTTCCCTTTACCCCTCGGGGTAAAGGGAACTGTAAAACAAACTTATTATACAAACCGTTGCACTTGTAGTTGCAATTTAAGTTTTTTCCCAAAAATTGCAAAAAAAAAGAGGCACTTTTTTTGTGCCTCCTTTTTGACAGGTCTGACGGCGCCCTTAATGCGGCCTGGGGATGTCGGGGTACAGCGGCAGCTCGAAGTAGCTCGCGCAGAGCTCCTGGTCAAACTGTTGGCAGGGGGGTATGGTGCAATATCCGTATGTAGGCACAAGCAGCTCAACTTCCACCACGACCTTCAGGAGCACCGATATGCACACCGTCAGAGAGAAGTTGTTTTGACCCGAGTAAACGCCTTCGGGGGCTATTGCGTTGGTCACGCATTCCACCTCGAACGGCACTATCGAGGGCTGCGGCACGAACAGGATGACGTCTTCGTTTAGCGTGAGCACCGCGTCTCCCTTGCCTTCCACGCCGTTGGCGTCAACGTAAAGTACTTCTATGGGGACGTTTATCTCCGCCCTCACCCTCGCGAATTGCGGCTTGTCGCTAAGTCTGTCTATATCTAAACAGGTGATTATCCCCTTCGGAGAAGTGCTCTTGGCGCTGATGAACGTGAGCGGGTATGCGGGATTGGCAGGCATCTGTTTGAAAACCGTTACGTAGACGTTTTCCTGCGTAACCTGCCTTATGCATGCGTCAAAGACTTTTTTCACCTGTATGCAAGCCTTTTCGCATAGCCCGTTCAAGGGATTTCCGCTTATCGGGCCGGGATACTTGTCAGATTTATAGTTAGTAAAAAAGGACATATCTTCACCTCCTATGAAAATGCTCCTATTGCATAATATGTTTGCCGCCTCAACGTTGTGTTTTGCGCTATATATTCAATATATGATTTTCAAATAAAAAAATGACCTGTCTTAAAACAGGTCATCGCATAATTTCAAAAATCTCAGAACTCGGGCACGCTTGGCCTCTCCTCGAAGCTCTTGCAATAGTGTTTGTCGTTCATGTCGGAAGCCACATTAATCTTCTGAAGGTTGCAGATGTTTCCGCCACCATGATATTTGCAGGTCCTGACGATGCAGTCTACTCCGTTGTTGACTTTCATATCTTTGCCCTCCGTTTTTTATTATTGTCTGCAAAACGACGGAAAAGTATACCTTAAAGAGGGCTAAAATTCGGGCAGGAAAATGGCAGGCGCTGCCTGCTGATAGTTACAGGTCAAGCAGCAGCTTCGGAAGCAGCTTCTTTATTGTCTCAATCGCATAGAGGCGGCTTTGCTCGTCGGCAAAATCAGCCCATGAGAGCTTTACCGCACGGTTTTTGGCTAACAGACGGTACCCCAGGAGCTGCCCCTCGCTGAAGAGCTCGAACTTGGGGCAGGGCTTGCCATCTCCCTCGTCGCAAACCTCGGCATCGGTATAGTTTACGAGTGACTTAATGCCCTTAAGCGCGCCCGTCCTGCTCTTGTAAAGCTCGCTGGCGCCAAGAACCTGGCCCCCCTCTCCTTTTACGTAAAACCTGTACCCGTCTTCCTCGAGGACTGTCTGAACGGTAATGTCGCCGCTTCCTACAACCTCTTCAGTCTCATCCTGCCAAGAGGCAGAGGATTCGCCGCTGCTTTCCACCTCATCCGCTCCGCCATTGTTTTCCGTTTGACCGCTGACCTCGCTTGAGGCAGGCTCCTGCATTGAGGCGGAAACAAATTCATCCTCAGCGCCCTCAGTTATCTCATCGTCGCGCTCCGTCCCTTCACTCGGTCCTTCGTCTTCCTTGGAAGCACACCTAAGCGCCCTCAGGTTTGCCCTGCCCTTTACTTTGAAATATATGATAAAGAGGATGGCGATAATAAGCGCAATCGCCGCGACGACGCCAATAAACACCCAATCCGCAGTTGCCACCAAAAGTTTTCCCATAACACCTCTCCCCACCTTATTATTACTATGATATGATGAGGGCGATGAAAATATTATTAAACAGAGGCCAAAAAAAAGGCATTTATTTTACCTTATGTTCCCTTATCCATTTGAGCAACTGCTCATATTTCATTTTGCCATCGGCGAGGTTTAAAGCCTAGCTCGATATAAAACAACCTATTTTTAAAAATTTTTGAAGAATAACCTTGAAAAACGGCGAAAGAAGGTTCAGTATACGCCCTGTAATAATCAAAAAAATATTATTTTAAATCCCTACTCCCCGGCTTTACGGCGGGGATGCCCCGCTCACAAAGCGGGCATTGCCCGGCCTCGTATGAGATTATATCCATGCTGAGCAGGCTGTAAAAGGGCAGGCCAAAATCTACCTTTCCGCCGCTGCGGTCAACGATGGATGCCACCGCGCGAACGTCGGCGCCTCTTTTTTTGCACTGCTCTATCACTTCCCTTACAGAGCCTCCCATGGTTACCACGTCCTCTACCACAAGCACCTTCGCCCCCTTTTCGATTGCAAAGCCGCGCCTCAACGCCATGACCCCGTCCTGCCTCTCAAAAAAGAGGTTTTTTGTGCTCAGAATTTGCGCCATCTGATAGCCCATTATTATCCCGCCCACCGCGGGAGATGCCACTAAGTCAACTTCAACGCCTTTTAACTTTTCGCAAAGCTCCTCGCACAGCGCCTTTGCCAGCTTCGGCTCTACGAACAGCTTTGCGCACTGCATGTAGGTATCGCTGTGCCTGCCGCTGGTGAGCAGAAAATGCCCTCTTAAGATCGCTCCCATCCGCTCGAAAATCTCCAAAATATCTTTCTTGTCCATATATCGCTTCGCTTCTCCTATTCCGTAATCAGCGAGCCCGTCAGCTCGGATATGTCTTTAATACCATTTTCAAGGCAATATTTTTCCAATCCCTCAATTATTCGCTTGCACGCGTCGAGGCGAATCAGGTTTGCCGTCCCCACCTGCACCAGGCTTGCCCCGCAGAGCATGAACTCCACGGCGTCCTCCGCGGTCATAATGCCACCCATGCCGATGATTGGAATCTTCACCGCCCTGTAAGCCTCGTAAACCATCCTCAGAGCTATGGGCTTTATGCACGGTCCTGAGAGCCCTCCTGTAATATTTGCGAGGACCGGCCTCCTCGTCCTCACATCGACCGCCATGCCCGTTATGGTATTTATAAGGCTTACGGCGTCGGCTCCCCCCTCTTCCGCCGCGACCGCCACCTCGGAGATAGACGCCACGTTGGGGGAGAGCTTGACAATAAGGGGCATATCCCCTTCCATACTTGCCTTGACCAGGCGGGTTATACTCTCTATGCTCTCCGGCCTCGAGCCGAAAGTCAGTCCCCCTTCCTTTACGTTGGGGCAGGAGATGTTCAGCTCTATCATGTCGGCTTCCGACCTTGAGATGAGGCGAGCCATCTCGCAGTATTCGCCCTCTGTGCTGCCCGCTATGTTGACTATCACTACCGTACCGTGGCTTTTTAAAAAGCCCAGCTCCTTTTCCAAAAACTCGCGCACGCCGGGGTTTTGAAGACCTACGCTGTTCAAAATGCCGCCATAGGTCTCGGCTATCCTCGGAGGTGAATTGCCTTCTCTCCTCTTTAACGTGATGCCCTTTGTGGCGATGCCGCCAAGCGCCGATATATCGTAAACCTCAGCGTATTCCCTGCCAAAGCCGAATGTACCGCTCGCCGCTATCACGGGGTTTTTGAACTTTTTGCCGCAAAACGTAACTTCCAGGTTTGCCATCACAGCTCCACCTCGTAAAGGGAAAACACAGGGCCGTCCCTGCACACTCGCTTGTTTACCACTTTGCCGTTCTTCCTCACGGCGCAGGCGCACACCAGGCAGGCTCCTATGCCGCACGCCATCCTTTCCTCGATGGAAACCTGGACGGGGATATGCGGGTAATTTCTCATTACATCTTTAAGCGCCTTTAACATGGGCCTCGGCCCGCAGCAGAGCATGAGGTCAGGCATAATTCTTTCTATATTGCGCCTCAAGGCTTCGGTAACAAAGCCCGCCTCACCCATGCTGCCGTCCTCCGTGCAGAGGATCAGTTCGGATGACCTCTCCTCAAACTCTTTTGTCAAAATGACATCGCACCTTTCCTTAAAACCCATTACAGAATAAAAGACCTTGTCAGGATATGCCTTAAATACGGAATAAAGCGGGAAAATCCCCACCCCTCCGCCGACGAGAATTACCCTTTTTTGCCCTTCGTCTATCTTAAACCCATTGCCCAAGGGATACGCCCCCCTGAGCGCCTGGCCTTTTTCAACTCTCGAAAGGTGCTCCGTGCCCTTTCCCACTACCTTGTAGCAAAAGGATATTTGCCTTTTCTCTTCATCGTAGTTGTAAATGGCGAAAGGGCGTTTTAGCAAGGAGTCCTGCCTGCAGGGCACCTCGACGGCCATAAACTGCCCGCATTTTATGCTCTGCGCGTAGCCGGAGCTCGGCATGAGGGTCATCTTATAAACGCCCTCGCACAGTTTAATGTTGTCCATTACCGTAAAAGATTCCTCAACCATTTGCCTTGCCCCTTATAGCCCTTGTCAGGTCTTCTTTCATCAGCAGTGCAGCCTCCCTCGCCGCCTCGTCAAAGCCCATGCCCGCAAACCTGTTTTTGTGGGCAGTCAAAATGGCACGCGAGGAGTTGACTATACCGCCCCTGCCAAGCTCGTCAAAGCACACGGCGATGTCCTCAGCCTTGCCGCCCTGGGCGCCGTAGCCGGGGATTAAGAAGAACAAACCCCTAAGCCTTTTCCTCAAGCTCTCCGCCTGCTCCCTGTGGGTACAGCCCACCACAGCGCCTACGCTGGAATAGCCGTACTTGCCCATAAAAGGCTTCCCCCACTCCATGACGTAGTCTCCCACCGCCTCGAAAAGGGTTCTCCCGTCCTCGAGCTTTCTGTCCTGAAGCTCCCCGCTCGCGGGGTTGGATGTCTTTACCAAAATGAATATTCCCTTATTGTATCGCCCCACGTCCTCAAGAAAGGGCTTTACCCCGTCAGAGCCCAGGTAAGCGTTTACGGTCAGAAAATCGCTCTCGAAGGTGGGCAGCTCCTTGCCATAGAGCTTCGCCCTTCCCAAGAATGCTGCGCTGTAACACCTCGCGGTGCCGCCTATATCGTTGCGCTTCGCGTCGGCTATTGCGATAAGCCCCTTTTGCCTCGCATAGCTTATCGTATCTGCAAAAGCCCTCATCCCCTCTGCGCCGTACATCTCGTAACACGCGATCTGCACCTTAACGCAGGGAACTATGCCTGCTACCGCGTCTATTATGCCCAAATTGAAATCCCTGATATACCTTCCCGCGTCCTCAAAGTTCCCGCACTTTTCCTGCCACTTTTGGGGAAGGTATTCGATACAGGTATCCAGGCCCACGCAGGTTGGATTGTCAAGCTCTTCTATCTTGGATATAAGCGCGTCAATTGCAAGCTCCACTGCTACCCCTCCTTATCTGCCTTGGCACATGATATCTTGATAAACTATCCTGCCTTCGTTTATCGTGCAAGCGACGGCACCATAAACCTTTTGCCCATTAAACGGCGTATTCTTTCCCTTTGACAGAAATTGCGAACTGTCGATGACGAAGCTACTTTCAAAATCCACGAGGGCGATATCAGCCCTTCTGCCATCACTTAGCTCTCTCGGCTCCAACCCTAAAATCCTCGCGGGGGCAGCGCTCATCAGTTGAGCCAGCCTTGAAAGCGCGATGTGCCCCGCCTTTACCAGATGGGTGTACGACAGGGAAAGCGCCGTCTCCAGCCCGCTTATGCCGTTTGCGGCGTTGCAAAACTCCACGTTTTTGTCGTCGACATGGTGGGGCGCATGGTCGGTTGCGATGGCGTCTATGGTGCCGTCCTTTATCCCCTCTATCACCGCCTCGACGTCTTCCCTTCCCCTGAGCGGAGGGTTTACCTTGGCGTTAGCGTTATAATCCAAAATCAGGCTGTCGTCCGCGGCAAAGTAATGGGGGCAGGTCTCGCAGGTGACCTTTACGCCATTTTTCTTTGCCTGCCTTATTATCTCCACGCTGCCCTTTGTGCTCACGTGCGCTATGTGAAGCCTGGCGTTTAAGCTGGCAGCTAAAATGACGTCCCTTGCCACCATTACCTCTTCAGCGGCGGCGGGGATGCCTTTAATGCCCGCTATGGTGGCGTTATACCCCTCGTTGGCGCAGCCGTCGTCGGAAAGGCGCTTGTCCTCGCAATGGGAGATAATAAGTGCGCCGTGGGACTTGGCGTAGAGCAGGGCGTTTCTCATGATAAGGGGATTTTCCACCGGCAGCCCGTCGTCGGAAAATGCCACCGCGCCCGCTTCCTTGAGGTCGCCAAACTCCGCGAGTTCCTCCCCCTTTTGTCCCTTAGTTATACACGCTATTGGGTACACCTTGCAGTAGCCATATTGCCCCGCCCTCTCAATTATATACCTTATTACAGAGGCTGTATCAGCAGGAGGCATGGTGTTGGACATGCACGCCACCGAGGTAAAGCCTCCCCTCGCAGCAGCCTTAGTGCCGCTCTCTATGCCCTCCTTGTACTCGTAGCCGGGCTCTCTCAGGTGGCAATGAATGTCGAAAAGGCCAGGCAGCGCTACCAGCCCGCCTGCCTCAATTTCCGTAAAGCCCGAATAATTCGCCCCTACGGACGGCAGGATTTGCTTTATCCTGTCCTCCTCTATGATTATGTCGAACTTTGAGTCGCCCCTGTCGAATATCTTACATCCCTTTATCGCTATCCTCATGGCCTTATACCTCTCGTGAGCAAGAAAAGTAGCGCCATCCTCACCGCCACTCCGTTGGTCACTTGCTCATTTATTACGCTCTGGGAAAGCTCCAAAACCGGCGTCGTTATCTCCACCCCCCTGTTGACCGGGCCAGGGTGCATCACCAGCGCCTGCTTTTTTAACAGCCTGGTCCTCTCCGGCGTAAAGCCGTAATACCTGGCGTATTCCCTTATGCTCGGAAAAAGGCCCTTCTTTTGCCTCTCAAGCTGTATCCTGAGCCCCATGACCACGTCGCTTCCCTCTATAAGCTCTTCCATCGAGCCCGCCTTTTTGACGCCGAGCCTCTCCAGCCCTGAGGGAAGAAGCGTCTCGGGACCGAATACCTTAACCTTTGCCCCCATTTTATTGAGGCCGTAGATGTTGCTGCGCGCCACTCTGCTGTGAAGAATGTCTCCGTAAATGCCGACGGTGAGCCCTTCAATCTGGCCGAACCTTTCCCTCATAGTAAACATGTCGAGCAGCGCCTGAGTGGGATGCTCGTTCATGCCGTCGCCCGCGTTTATCACGCCCGCCCTCACGTGTCGGGCAAGAAGGTGCGGGGCGCCCGCGGCGCTGTGCCTTATCACGATGATGTCGGTCATTAACGCGTCGAGCGTCTTTCCCGTATCTATCAGGGTTTCGCCCTTTTGGACGCTGCTTGTGGCGATACTTATGTTGCTCGCAGAAGCCGACATAAACTTTGCGGCAAGCTCGAAGGACATCCTCGTGCGGGTGCTGTTCTCGTGAAAGAGGATTACCACCGACTTGTTTTGCAGGTGGGGCACCTTCTTTACGTTCTGCTTTAAGATCTTCTTCATCTCGACTGCGGTGTTTAAGATTTCCTCTATCTCGCCCCGCTCGAGCTCCTTTATTCCGAGCAAATCCTTTCTCTTCAACATAACTTCCCCCATTTAAAAAAATAGAGCAGATAAACTGCCCTTATAAGAGAGTGTAGAGGTCGACGCCTGTATCGCCGTCAATTTCCGCGACCTTTACCGAGACGATCTCGTTCCTTGAGGTGGGAAGATTCTTGCCGATGTAGTCGGCGCGGATGGGAAGTTCCCTGTGGCCGCGGTCAATCAGCACCGCGAGCTGAATTGTCTTGGGCCTTCCCAAATCCATGATGGCATCAATCGCCGCCCTAACGGTCCTTCCCGTAAACAGCACGTCGTCGACCAAGATGACGTTTTTGCCCTCGATGTTAAACGGAATGTCGCTGCCGTTAATCACGGGGTGCTCGCTCTTTAAAGAAAGGTCGTCGCGGTAGAGGGTGATGTCCAAAATGCCCGCGGGAACATCCAAGTTCTCGAACCTCCTGAGGTTTTGGGCGATCATCTTGGCAAGGGGCACGCCCCTCGTCCTTATGCCCACCAGCACCGTGTCCTCGGCGCCCTTGTTGTGCTCGAGTATCTGATGGGAAATCCTGGCTATCGCCCTTTTCACCTCGTCTTCAGAAAATATCTTTGCCTTAAAATTCATGTTATCCCCCTTTGTGCAGTCAGGACCGCCCGCTTAGCGGGCGACTTGTGCCAGCCCCCTTGGGGCATGTTACCAGCTTCATATATCCTCCTTCCATTTCAAAGTGCGGTTGCGGAATCCACTTTATTTTACCAAAGGAGAATATTCTTTTCTATTCATACTAAAGCTTTTTGGAACCATCAGCACAGCTGGTGGTTTCATATACAAAAAAATCCTGCTGCGAGGCAGCAAGATTTGTTCCGAGTATGACTAATTATGAATATCTTGCTGGTCTCACTGTACCAAATTTAAAGATATTTTTTTCGAGCTTATTTTATCACAATTTTGCGCGCGTGTAAAGCGTTATCGCAAAATTGATAGAATTTTCTCAAATTCCTCGGGCAGCGGCGCGGTAAATTCCATAAGCTGCCCGCTCTTTGGGTGCCTTAAGATGAGCTTGTAGGCATGAAGCAGGTGCGAGTTTAGCTTAAACCTTTGCTTGGAATAGCCGTACACCTCGTCGCCCACTATGGGATGACCTATGTGCCTTAAGTGAACCCTTATCTGGTGCGTTCTGCCGCTTTTCAGCTCAAATTCGGCGTAAGTGTTTTCCTTAAAGCGCTGCAGCACCTTATAGTGGGTCTCGGCGTATTTTCCCGAATGCACCACCGCCATCTTCTTCCTGTCGGAAGGGCTCCTGCCGATGGGGGCAATTATGGCCCCGCTGTCCTGCTTTATGACGCCCTCGGTTATCCCCCTGTATATCCTGCGGCAGCTCTTTTCGGCTATCTGGCGGCTTAAGCTTATATGCGCCTCGTCGTTCTTTGCGACCACCAAAAGCCCCGTGGTGTTCTTGTCTATCCTGTGCACTATGCCCGGCCTTACCACCCCGCCTATCGAGCTCAAATCCTTTATTTGGTAGAGCAGGGCGTTAACCAGCGTGCCCGAATATACGCCGTTTGCGGGATGCACGGAGAGGCCCGCCTGCTTGTTTATTACGGCAATGTATTCGTCCTGATAAATTATGTCGAGCGGGATATTCTCGGGAAGGATTTCGCAGGGCTGAGGCTCTGGGATGGTAACCTCGATGATGTCGCCTGCCGAAACCAGTTGGCGGGGCTTTACCTGTTTGCCGTTTAAAAGCACGTTCCCCGAGGCGATGTGCTTTTGCACCATGCTTCGGGAAACGTTTTCTAGCTTTTCGGCAAGGTAAGAGTCTATCCTCTCCCTGTCGTCCTCGTCAACTATTATAACTTGCTTTTCCATTCTACTTCCCGCTCTCCCCCGGAGCGGCGCCATCGCCTTCGCCATCCGCTTTCGCCGAGCCATCTGCGAGCCCATCGCCCGCGCCGATACGCCCGGGCTCTTTATAGACAAACAAAAAATAGATGCAGATCAGCGTCGCCCCCACCGTCAAGGCGGCATCGGCTATGTTGAACACGGGAAACTCGATGAAATCAAAGTTCAGCATATCGCGCATGTAGCCCAGCTTTACCCTGTCGGCGAAGTTGCCCGCCGTCCCCCCGATTATGAGCGAAAGCGAAAAGCGAAAGAGAAAATGCCCATCCCTCTTCTTATAGAGTAGGAAAAAGAAGATGAAGAAGGCAATTATCGTGATTACAATAAAAAAAGGCCTGCCGCCCTGAAAGATCCCAAAGGCCGCGCCCCTGTTCTGCACGTATGTCATGCTTAAAAGGCCGCTTATCAATGGCACCGTCCGCCCGACCAGGTTATCCAGGTTATCTTCGGCATAAGCTTTCAAGAGCAAATCAGACACGATTATGGCGGCTATCACGATGGCTTCCATCAGGAAATGTATTCGCTTTTTAGTCATCAATCATTCCTTTTTCTGCAAGATTCCCACGCCGCCCGGAGTTAACAAAAAGAGCCCGTTTTCGATAGGCTGAATGCTGCCGTCGAGCGAATAGATTGCGCCACTCAGGAAGTCGAGAATGCGCTGCGCTATGACGCTCTTTATGTCCCTTAAGTTTATGATCACGGCCTCGTGGTTTTTCAGATGGTCAATAATTATCTCTACGTCGTCGTATGAGGCGGGAGAAAACATTAGAAAGTTTTTGGCCTTTCCGCCCTCGCTCTCGTAGTATTCCTGCGCGGTGTAGCCTGAAAACTTCTTGGGCGCGTACGGAGCGGGGCGGGGAAATTCCCTCTCTTTCCTCTCGTCTTTCTGGTAATCTATTCCCTTTAGAATCCTCTCAAAAAAACCCATGGCAACCTCGAGGTTTTTACTTATGTATTCGCGCGGCTTTATCTGTAAACCCTCTCGCCGAAGAGCACCCTGCCCAGCCTCACCATGTTGGCCCCGTGCTTTATGGCTGTAGCGTAATCGTCTGACATTCCCATGGAAAGGTACTTTATGCCCTCGTGCCGCGCTTTCATTTTATCATAAATATCCCGCATTTGCAAATATAATTTTTCAGGGGCGCCTATGGGCATCACGGCCATGAGACCGCATATCTTTATACTTGGAAAATTCTGGCTAACCTGCTCGTAAAAATCCTCAACCTCCTCCTTTGACACGCCGCCCTTGCTGCCTTCCTCGCCGATGTTGACCTCAATGAGGCAGTCCATGGCTATGCCGAAGCGCACACATTGCCGCTGTATCTCGCGCGCCAGCTTGACCCTGTCGAGGGAGTGTATTAGCGTTACCTTGTCAATGATGTATTTGACTTTATTAGTTTGCAGCCTGCCTATAAAGTGCCATTCGGTGTCCACTTTCCCATATTTTTCCATAAGCTCCTGGGCGCGGTTCTCCCCGCAGATGTGTATCTCCAGGTCCTTGAGCATGCTCATTCTGCCGGTGTCCACTGTCTTGGTGGCGGCGATGATGACGATATCTTCGGGGCGGACGTCGGCCTCGCCGCAAGCCTGAGCTATATTCTGCCTGACCTTTTCAACGTTTTGCTTAAGCGTTTCAATATTCGTCATTTCTTGCATTTTATACAGACGCAAACCTCTTTTCCGCCGTCGTAGTATTCCAGGCTCTCGCAGATTTGACTTACAATAAAAATCCCCCTGCCATATTCTTCTTCCACAGAGGGAAGGGTTATCTCGCCTCGCTCAAAGGGGTTGCTGCCCTTGATGTATATCCTGATTACGTCGCCCTCGCACTTAAGCTGCACCAGCGCCGTCCTCTTGGAGTGTTTGAGCACGTTGCCGGCAAGCTCGAAGATGGCGAGTCTGACGTTGTACAGATCATCCTCATCGATGAAACCTTTTGAGTTTAGGTAGTCCTTAATCTTGCGGGCGTCGCGGGACAGGTGCGAAAAGTTCCGAAAAATCAGGTGCAGCATTAAAACCCCCTGATGCAAGTTAACTCCAATATATATTTAATCATTTCAGATGATTTCAAACATGTTTTTTAGTTTGCCTATTATCTTGCGCTCCAGGCGGGAGATAAACATCTGCGATACGTTCATCTCCCTGGCGAGCTCCGACTGGCTCATGCTCTTGAAAAAGCGCTTTTCAATTACTTCCCTCTCGAGGGGCGAAAGGCTGTCCAGCCCCTGCTTTAGCACCGTTAGGTCGTCAAATTTCTCAAAGACGTTTTCGGTGTCGGGAATGACCTCATATAGCGAGGTGTCGCTGTCGTCGATGGTGCTGTCGAGAGACAACACGCTGGAATTGTACTCCATCGCCTCGATTATGGAGTCAACGTCGGTCTTTAAAATCCTCGCAAGCTCCTCCGCGTTGGGGGCGCGGTTGTACTTGTTCTTAAACTCCTCTTTAGCCTTATGTATTTTCTGAATGAGCGCGTTGTTTTTGCGCCCCGGCTTTATAAGCCTGGACTTATCCCTGAAGTAATTTTTTATCTCGCCGAGAATGGATGGCGTGGCGAAAGTGGAAAACTTGACGCCCTTTTTCACGTCGAAGCGGTCAATGGCCTTAATGAGCGCGAGCGAGGATACCTGGAATAAGTCGTCGTACTCCACCCCTTTGTTGACAAATTTTTTGGCCATTATTTCCGCTAGATAAAGGTATTTCTCTATCAGCTTGTTACGAAGAGCTATGTCTTTCGTTCTGCTGTATTCACGGAAAAGCGCCAAATCGTTGTCGTATATGTTTTCCTCGTAACTGGTCGCAGCTCTTTGCATCAGATTATCCTTTTTATCAACATTATTGACTCGATTATGCCGCCTACCTTGTTGTACTCCACTTTGTCAACCAGGCTGTTTAAAAGCTGGACGCACAGTTCGCGTTCCTGCTCCCCTATCCCCGTGTGAGGATGCTCGCAGACCCCTTCGCCGTAGACGCCTATCGTGAGGGTGTCGCCGAGGTTGTAGACCAGCCTCACCACCTTGTAGTTTTGGCCCATTATGAGCAGGCATGCCTCGTTGACGCAGACCTTAAGGTCCTCGCTGTCGTCTACGTTGAGGTTCAGGAGGGAACAGACGGCGCTCGTGGTCAGCCTTGCGCACAGCAGATTATTTGAGCAAAGCGGAAGCTTTAAGATGATTTCCCTATCCATTACTCTTTAATCCTCTATGATCTGAATTGACTTGTCGAGATTGGTTATGGTAAAAAGCCTCTTAAGGCTGGGCTTGAGGTTTTTCAGCACAAGCTTTTTGTTGTACGCCGTCAGCTTTTTGTTGAGCGTGACGAACGCGCCAAGCGCGGTGCTGTCTATAAAGGTGAGTTCGTTGCAATCTATCACAAAGCCTTTCTTGTGCTCCTCGGCTATCTCCAGGCAGTTCTTCTTGAAGTTGTCGACGTTGGCAATGTCGAGTTCTCCCCTCAAATCCATCAAGATATTGTCGTCTTTTATCGTGTAAATCATATCCGTCCACCTTTTTATTTATTTTAAAATATCTTTAATATAATTTAAGTATATCCTTGAAGTGTCAATGCCCTTTAAAATGCATAGCGAGCGGCTGCCCACGGCGTCCTCTATCTCGTTGAAGTAAAAATGCTCATCGTCTGCCGTAAGAAAGTCCATGCCAACAAAGTCAAAGTACAGCTTCTGCGTCAGCCTCTCCACGTAACCTTTCAGCTTTTCCCCAACTTCGTAAAGCGAAATCTCGCCCCCTTGGCAGAAGTTTGCCTTTATGCCATCTTTTGCCTTTCTCCGCACGGCGCCGATTATCCGGTTTCCCATGACAAAAACCCTTATGTCAGATATGCCTTCCTCGGCGAGCGGTCGCTGAACTATGGCGTATTCTCCATCGACTTGTTCCGCCGCATTAAACGCTTCGGCATAGTTCCCGCAGAGGAATACCTTTTGCCCGCCGTGGGAAGTGAGCTGCTTTATCACGCAGGGGAAAAAGCATAGCTTTGCCGCCCCTTGGAGCAGGTCCCTTCTCTTTAATATATACGTGTCGAGGCAGGGAATTTTGCCAACGGCAAAAAGGTATGCGGCGCACTTGTCGTTGCAAAGCCGGGTAACCTCGCTGCTGTTGAAAACCCTCGCGCCCCGCTCCTCAAGGAACCTTGCGAGGTAGGCGTTCCTCGCCCGGTTGATGACAAAGTCGCAAGGTGAGACGCCGCAGTGCGGCAACCCGCTCTCTATGCCGTAAACAATCTGCTCCTCTTTCAGTATCCCGATATCCAGGCCGTATTCGGGGCCGTATTTTACAAACCTCTGCGCAAACTCCCTGTTACGCTCAAGGTCTTCGCGAGCGTAGATTATATAGCCTTTTTTCATCCTAGAATATGTTTGACGAAGTGCTCCGCCACGTCAATTCCCGTGCATATCTGAATGTTTTTAAAGTGAGCGTTGGAATTGACCTCGCAAAGCAGCGGGCCCTCTTTTCCCATCAGGATGTCCACTCCGCAGTAATCGAGGCCTATGAGCTCGGCGGCCTTTACCGCCATCTCTTTGTAATCTTGGGGCGGGTCTATCGGGGACATCCTGCCGCCGTTTGAGATGTTTGCCCGAAAGTCATTATCGTTGGTGCGGAGCATTGATGCAACCACCTTTCCTCCCACCACGTAGATCCTTATATCCCGTCCGGCGCTCTCGCTCACAAATTCCTGAAAGAGGAAGGGCTTGTATTTTAGCTTGAGCACAAGCTCCCTCGCCTCTTCCCTGTCCTTGCAAAGGTAGACCTGCTGGCCGAAGGAACCGTAAGCTTCCTTTACCACTAAGGGGTAATCGAGGCAGGCTTCGGCGCGCTCAAGCACCCTGTCCGCATTAACCTCCGACCCCTCAAAGATGAGCGGCGCGGGGATGGTCTTTGGCATCCTGATACCGCAGTTTGACAGGAACAGGTGGGTCGCCACCTTGTTATCGCATATCTCAATCGCCCTCGCGCTGTTGTAGAGCCTATATCCCTCCTTTTCCAATGCGCGGGCGAGCATAACGTCCTTGTCCCAGAAGAGTATAAAGTCCGCCTCTTTGATGCCGCCTGAGCCCGCACTGCCGTCCCTTCCCACGCAGGCGTAAGCCTTGTCGCTCTTAATGACCCGGATATCGCAGCCGTGTTTTTTGAACAGCTCTTCAAAATGCCAGATCAGCTCATCCATCTTGAGCATTTTTTGAAAGCCGTTTCCTATAATATATCCGGTCTTCATCAACTCTCCGCGTTAAAATATATACCATATTATATTATGTAAATTTGTTAAAGTCAATAATATTGAAAAGTTGAGAAAGTAATGAAAAAAGGGCATAAGTATGTCTTTCAAATAGAAAAAACGATTTTTTGTATGAAAGTATTCTTTCCTTGATTGCGTCAATAATTCAATATTCTGAGGTACTTATTCAGACTCTCCAACATATATTCGGCAAACAAGTCGACCATAGCCTGCTCGTTTCCTTTTGAGAAATACTCTTCAAACGCATCGTAATATTTCTTCCTGTCCTTGGACTTGATGTCGATGGGCGAATACCCCGCCTTCATCAATTCGAGGTTGACCAGCAGCCTGCCCGTCCGCCCGTTGCCGTCAATGAAGGGATGAATTCCCTCAAACCTCAAATGAAATATCGCAACTTTTCTGATAATGTTGCCTTCACAGCTCTTGTAGTCAGCCAGCAGCTTCTCCATTTCCTGCTTTATCAAATACGGCTGCGGCGGCGTATGAGAGGCCCCCATTATCTTTACGGGTATCTTTCTGTATATCCCCCTGTCCTGAGGTTTGTCAGCCAGCACCAGGGTGTGAATTTGTTTTATTACGCTCTCCGAAAGCTCAGCCTTTTTCCTGACAAGGTCGAGCACGAAATAAAAGGCATCCCTGTGGCCGATGGCCTCAAGGTGTTCCTTCAAGGGCTTTTTATCAATGGTAATCCCTCTGAGCACCAGTTCAGTTTCTCTCAAGGTGAGCGTGTTACCCTCTATTGCGGTGGAATTGTGGGTGTACTCGACCACAAACTCTTCGACAAGACGAGCCGTCTCCCCTTCCGAAAGCGGCCTTCTGCAGTCCAAAACAGCCTTCTTCTTCTCTATCTCCGCAATCAGGTCCCTTTTTAGCCTGCCATCTTCAGGTCGCCTGACGTCCGACGGGATATTCCATGCGCGGCCAACCTTAAATGCTCCCTCAACTCTGCCTTCTGCGCATAAGACCCTTACCCGCCTTTCGCTAATGCCCCACTTTTTGGCAGCTTGTTTTGTGGTAATATACATTTATCGTGTACCTCGACAATATTATATTCCTATATCGGAATAATGTCAACACTAATAATGATGTTTTACGGAATAATATGTATTTTTTTATCAAAAACTTTATCTTGCTTAAATAAAAGAGCGAAATACCATCTTAGTGCAATTTTTTTTTGAAATGTATGAAAGGCCCCGAATGCCGCAGCGTTTTGATGTGCTTTAAGGTTATTTAAATATAAAGATTCCCAATATATAAAAAGGGCATATGCGCCGCATATACCCTTTTAAAGCTTATATGGATATTAACTCCTTAATATAAATGTAACCCATTTTATATAGGATGTACCCCATTCTCGTCGTAGATGTTCCTGTCCACCTTGTATTTTTGGGCCTGCCTGAACTTAAAGAAATTGAGCGCCACCTGGGGGAAGAGCGCGTAAGAGAGCACGTCTTCTTCCTGCTCGATGTACTCCTTTATCTCCTCCCTGTACTTGTCAAGCTCGGGCGGGATGTCGTCGGCGGGACGGTGGGTTATAATTCTCTCGTAGCCGACCACCTTTTTGACTACCTTGGGATTGGGCGAAGCGGGCAGCTTGCCGTATTCTCCCTTGAGGAGCGCCTTGCTCTCTTTGGTGACCTTTGAATACCTTTCGGCCGAGAGGACGTTCAGGACGGCCTGTGTACCCACTATCTGGCTGGTGGGTGTAACCAAAGGCGGATAGCCGAAATCTTCCCTTACCCTCGGGATCTCCTTAAGTACGTCGAGGTACTTCCTGAGGGCGCCCGCCTGCTTAAGCTGGGACATGAGATTGGAAAGCATTCCTCCCGGCACCTGATAAATTAGGGTATTTATGTCAACTTTGAGCACCTGCAGGTTGAGGAAGCCCTCATCGTAGAGCCTGTTGATTACGCCTTCCATCCTCTCGGCGATTTGCGACAGCAGCGAGAGGTCGAGGCCTGTATCGTATTCGGTGCCCTTGAGCGTGGCGACGAGCGGCTCCGTGGCGGGCTGGCTGGTGCCGTTGCCGAGCGGCGAGAGCGCGGTGTCCACTATGTCGCACCCCGCCTCGATGGCCTTTAAGTATATCATGTCACCCGTGCCCGCTGTATTGTGGGTGTGAAGGTGAATGGGCACCTTGACCTTTGCCTTGAGCTTTTTGACGAGCTCGTAAGCAGTGTAGGGCAGCAGGATGTTTGCCATATCCTTTATGCAGATGATATCGGCGCCCATCTGCTCGAGCTGGCAAGCAAGGTCTACAAAGTAGTCAATGGTGTGAACGGGGCTGATGGTGTAGCATATCGCCGCCTCGCATATTCCCCCATACTTCTTGGTAGCCTCAATCGCTACCCTCATGTTCCTTACGTCGTTGAGCGCGTCGAAAATCCTTATAATGTCTATGCCGTTCTTTATGGACATCTCGACGAACTTTTCCACCACGTCGTCGGCATAGTTCTTGTACCCCAGGATATTCTGCCCCCGAAGCAGCATCTGCAGCTTGGTGTTGGGAAGGGCCTTCCTTAGCTTTCTCAGCCTCTCCCAAGGATCCTCATTCAGGAACCTCAGGCAGGAATCAAAAGTGGCGCCGCCCCACATTTCCAGTGAATGGTAACCCACCTTGTCGAGCAGCCCGCAGAGGGGCAGCATCTCCTCTATCCACATGCGCGTCGCAGCTTGCGATTGGTGCGCGTCGCGCAAAATGGTATCCGTTATCTTTACCTTTGGCATTAAAAAACCTCCATTAAACAGCGTAGAAAGAGAGGAACACACCCGCCGCTATCGCCGAGCCGATGACGCCCGCGACGTTGGGGCCCATGGCATGCATGAGCAAATGGTTCTCCGGATCTTCCCTCAGACCCTCGATCTCGGACACCCTCGCCGCCATGGGGACGGCGGAGACGCCCGCCGAGCCGATGAGCGGATTGACCTTCCCGCCCGTGAGCTTATACATAAGCTTGCCAAACAGAACGCCCGAAGCAGTGGCGATGGAGAAGGCGACGAGGCCGAGAGCAATTATGCCTAATGCATCCAACCAATCCTGTGGATTTTCAAAAGTATGATAATTGGCTTTTGCTCCCACGCATACGCCCAGGATTATGGTGATTATGTTTATGAACTCGTTAGAGGCAGTCTTTGCCAGCCTCTCAACCACGCCTGATTCCCTCATCAGGTTGCCCAGCATGAGCATTCCCAAAAGGGGCAGCGCGCCCGGCAAGAGTATGCCCACGATGGCGGTGACCACGATGGGATAGATAATTTTTTCAGCCTTGCTCACCTTTCGAAGCTGCTCCATCCTGACGCTGCGCTCCTCTTTTGTGGTGAGTAGTCTCATTATAGGGGGTTGAATGATAGGAATCAGCGCCATGTAAGAATATGCGGCGATAGCTATCGCGGTGAGTTTGTCGCTATATAACTTTGCCGCAACATAGATGGCGGTGGGGCCGTCGGCGCCGCCGATTATGCCGATAGCCGCGGCCTGCGCCCCGGTCTTTCCTAAAACTATCATTGCTACAATATAAGTAACAAAAATTCCAATCTGCGACGCCGCGCCCAGCAAAATGGACTTGGGATTGGCTATCATGGGGCCGAAATCGGTCATCGCGCCTATTCCCAAAAAAATCAGCGGCGGGAAGATGACCCATTCCACTCCCTTATTCAGGTAATACAGCAGCCCTCCGGGGTTGTCGCCATGGGGCTTTGCCAACAACACTTCGCTTGCCCCGGGAATATTGGCAAGGAACATTCCAAAAGCAATCGGCAGCAACAGCAAAGGCTCAAACTTTTTTACGATGGCGAGATAAATGAGCACAAAAGATATCAACAGCAGTATGATTTGTGTAGGCTCTATCTTTGACAGGCCGGAGTCGAGGTAGAGCTGTTCGAGCATCTGCAAAAAATCTATGGGCTCAAGCAATAATGCTTTAAACATCATCTCTCCCTACACTCAGCTAATCACCGCGAGCACGTCGTCGGTGTCAACGTTGGCGCCCTTTTGTACCGTAAAGGTTATGACGCCGTCGGCGTTTGCCGCGATGTCGTTCTCCATCTTCATCGCCTCGAGCGACAGCACCACCTGCCCTTTTTTTACCGGTGTGCTGTTGGGAACCATTAAGTTCACGATCATCCCCGGCATGGGGCACCTCAGCTCAATGCCCTTGGGGGCTGAGAGCTTGAGGGGTTCCCGAGCTGCTGCCGCTATGGTGGGCTGAGGAGCGGTCGCTGAAATTGCCTTCTGAGCTGGCGCCTTCACCGGAACGGGCCTCGGCGCTTTTACGGCTTTTTCTCCTATTTCTTCCACTGTCACGTCGTATACGTTTCCGTTGACGGTTATCCTGAAGTTGCGCATCTCTATTCCTCCAAAATCTTGAAAAATTATACTCTTCTCCTGATTGAGCGGACCACGAAGCCCGAAACGGGAAGGCCCGTCTCCTTTGCCTCTTTCTCAAGGCAGGCTGAGACCGCGGCAGTAATGGCGGCCACTATCTCTTCATCCACGTTCTCTGCCCGGGGCTGGGAAGGCAAAGCCTCCTCGATTATCATCTGCGCCTCCGCCGGCTGATCGTTCGCCCTGCCGACGTACTTGAAAATGTATTTGAAAAGCGCGATGAAGCCGATGAGCAGCGACATCAACAAAAAGGTTATCGCCGTGGCTATCACGGAAACTATAATACTTTCAAACAGGTTTTCCCACATTGCCGGCACCTCAGACGAGCATCATCAGCATGGATATCAGGTACTGCCTGGTCGCGGAGGGCATAATGATATTGTCGACGCTGCCGCACTTTGCGGCGTTAAAGGGGTCGGCCTCTATCTGCGCATAGCGCCTCTCCACCTCTTCCCTCATTCTCACGGGGTCCTGCGCGTTTTTTATCTCGTCGGAGTAACGCAATACGGCTGAGGCAGCCTCGCCGAGCGGAGAGACTACGGCGTCCGCCCACGCTATGCAGTTATCGAAGCCCAGGGATTTGGACGCCAGCGCGGAAAAGCCTATCCCTATTGCCCTGCCGCATATTATGGAAATCTTTGCGCCCTCAAAGTCGCATATGGCGGAAATTAAATTTGCCACGTCGGAGATAATGGTGGCGCTTTCGGTTTCAACGTCTCCCTTTACCCCGGCGCAGTTGACAAAGCTTAAAAGCGGTATCTTGTATTTGTTCAAAAGCCTGATAAACCTCTCAGCTTTAAGGCATGACTCTCGGCCTAAGTAAACCCCTTTTTCATCGCTGCCGCACACGATGGCTCCGACGGTGATTCCGCCGAGCTTGGCGAGAGCGCACCTTATCTGGGGAGCAAAGCCTTTCCCGAGCTCGAGCATGGGGCCGTCGAAGAGGTTTTCGATGAGGGCGTCGGCGTCATAGGCGCCGTTGAGCTCCTCAACCTGCCTGTTGAAGTCGGTGTCGGGGTCAAAATCCTCTTCCTCGCTGAGCAGGTTAAGAATGCTCCTCAAAATGCCCGACAGCTCGTCGGCGCTACTTGCGACAAAATGCGAAAAGCCCGTCTTGCCGAAATGGAACTTTGCGCCGCAGATCTCATTGGCGGTTTTTGCCCCGTTTGGGGAAGACGCCGAGATTATGGCAGGGCTGCTCGTCGAGGCGACGCTGTCGCCCATCATTATCACGAAGTCGTTGAGTGCCGCGAAATAGCTCATTGCCCCAAAACAGCTTCCCTTGATTATCGCGATTTGGGTTATGTCATTACGCATCCTGGCGGCCTGCGCCATTATTCCGCCGTAGCCCTCAAGCGCGGTTATGCCCTCGCCGAGCTTGGCGCCGGCGGTGTCGATTACGCTTATCATGGCTGCGCTGGTCTTTTGGGCCTGCTTTTGTATCTTTATGATTTTATCAGCCTGCGCCTTGGACATACCGCCCTTGCTAACCTCGAAATTCTGGGCAAAGATGCAAGCTGGTATGCCGTCAATGGTGGCGTAGCCGGTTATCACCCCTTCGCCAAAGCTGCTGGCTTCGTCAAACGCCTCCCCTTTGCTGAAAAAGAAGGTGTCCATTTCGACGAAGCTGTACTCGTCGAGAAAGCTCTCGAGAAAGCCGCGTATGCCCTCGCTGATGGAGATTATTTCCTGCTTTCTCCGGTTAAGTAAAGCTGTTTTGTCCATTTGCCCCTCCATTGTTAAAAAATAGCGTATGAAGCGCATAAGATTTTGCGGCGAAAATCCCGATGATTTTACAATTGCCACAAATAACGCCGCTGTTTCAGCGGCAAATTGCTGGTTAAAACTTTCCTTGTGAGCGGCAGTTTGCTACTGTGAGCGAAGCGGGGAAAATCACTAAAGCTCTGCGCCAAAAGCTTATTCGCCGCCCTGCTCCGGCCGCCGGTGCGACGCCTTTGCCGCTTACTTGCCTTTAATAAGGGGTTTTTAAACTTTGTTAAAAAAGTAATACCACTTCCCCCCCATGATATTATACTACATGATTTTTGTCAAGGCAAGGGAAATTTGGCGAAAAAACAAAAAAGAGAATATCCTCTTCTCCAAAGATATTCCCCCTTACTGTTATGCCGAGGCAGACGATATTTATCTGACAGCATTTTTCAAATATTCCACCTCTTTTGGCCTCAAATGCCGATATGTCCCCCTCTTTAAGCCGCCCAGCTTGAGCTCCCCTATCTTTGTCCTCTTTAAAAAGGTAACCTCTTTGCCCAAGGCTGAAAACATCCTCTTTATCTGCCTGTTGCGGCCCTCATAAATGGTAAGCTCAAGCTTTGTGTAATCCTGGCCTAATTCAAGGATAACCGCCTTTGCCGTGGAGGTGACGAAGCCGTCGTCGAGCTCAACGCCCCGCCTCAATGCCTCGAGCTGGCTTTCCCCGATGTGGCCCATTATTTTTACCGTATAGGTCTTGCCGATGCCGCTTGAGGGATGGGCAAGCTTGTTGGCCAGTTCCCCGTCGTCGGTAAAGAGCAAAAGCCCCTCTGTATCGTAGTCCAGCCTTCCAACGGAAAAGAGCCTCTTGTCAATCCCCTCGAGGAAGTCAAATACCGTCTTCCTGCCCTTTTCGTCCCGTGCGGTGCACACGCAGCCCTTGGGCTTGTGAAGCATTATGTAAGTAAATTCTCCGGGCGGCTCAAGCCTTTTGCCCTGGCAGGTCACCACGTCGTTTTCCTCGTCAACGAAAGTGGCAAGGTCGCTCACCACCTTGCCGTTTACCTTCACCTTGCCTTGCCTGATTAAGTTTTCGGCCTGCCTGCGGCTTCCCACTCCGCAAAGGGCGAGATACCTGTTTATCCTCATATTACATCTGGGAGATGATTTTGTCCAGGGCATCGGTGTAGGTCAAAGCCCCCACCCCATCTATGGTATAGATTTTCGTGGAAAAAATCAACTCATTTTCAAAATAATATTTTACTTTTCCTATCTCTGCGTCCTTATTAAAGGGAGGGGTGAGGGAGTCAGGCAGCTCCACCCTGATGGAAATCTTGTCCTCGTCCTCCTCGCATAAAGGGTAGGCAAACTTGTCCTTTGTATAGTAGCCCACTTTGAGGCCCGGCCTCTTTGCCACTTCGATGTCTCCCCAATATTTATAAGGCTCGAGAACTGTTTTTAAACTGTATTTCCCGAACATTTTGTCAAGGTACTGCTCGGAGACCTCCCACATCGGGCCACAGTTTAGCACAACGCAGATAAGCTCCATGCCGTCCCTCATCGCCGAGGAAACGAGGCACCTTCCCGCCTGCCTGGTAAAGCCCGTCTTTATGCCGTTCGCCCCTTCGTAGCGCGAGAGCATCTTGTTCTTGTTGTACAGTATCCTTCCGTAATCCCTGGTGGTGCACGGTATCTCTATCCTCTTTGTGGAAACTATCTGCCTAAAGAGGCTGTTCTTCATGGCGTAAGAGGATATTACCGCAAGGTCATAAGCGGTGATGAAATGGTCGTCGGCGTGCAGGCCGTGGGGGTTGGCGAAATGGGTGTCGTAGGCGCCAATCGCCTGCGCTTTCTCGTTCATCTTCTTTACGAAGCCTTCCACGCTGCCGCCGGCGTGCAGGGCGAGAGCCACCGCGCAGTCGTTGCCGGAGCGCAGCATGAGGCCGTACAGCAGCTGTTCGACGGTCAGCTTCTCCCCTTCCTCGAGGTAAATGCTGGAACCCTCTATGCCGCACGCCTGCTTGGGGATCGTCACCACCTCTTTTACGTCGCACTCCTCTATGGCGACGATGGCGGTCATAATCTTAGTGGTGCTCGCCATAGGAAGTTTCTGATAGGCGTTTTTCTCAAAGAGCGGCCTGCCTGCGGACGCCTCTATGATGATCATCGACCTTGCGGGGATAACCTCCGCCCCCGCCGCAACTTTTGCCGAGCAAAAGAGCACGGCGGCAAAAAGATACAACACCGCAAACGCTTTTCCGACACGTCTTCTCATAGCGATATTATTTTGTGAAAAAAAGCTAAAAAAATTCTCGGGAAAACCGTTCAGAAAAGAAAAGGATTGTGAAAAAAGTAAAAGGGAATATAAAAGTCAATAAGTAATCCCATTGGAATTTTTAGGGCGTGAGGGAATGCAAGTAAGAAGCGCGTAAACTCACAAAAGCACGGCATTATCCGTGCTTTTGCTGCATGAGGAGATATGTATCAGCACTGAAGGGAGAAATATAAATGAGCTTTGTTATTTGCAGATCTTCTTATGGAAGAGCAGTCTGAGCAAACCCCTTAGTATTGGCGGTGACTTTATGCAAATAATCTTCAACATGACACCTCCTAAGCTTTATATCTGCTCGTGGGTGACGTACGCTATTCCGCAGCCCGACTTGACCTCTATATACACGCTGCCAGCCGTAGTCACGTTGGAAATGCCCAAAGTCTCGTCGAGCATAAGCACCTTGTCGCAAATGCGATATTTCAGCCCCTCTGTATTCATTATATGCAGCAAACCGCCAAAAGGTACTATGGAAAGGTAATAATTCTTCTTTACGGGAAACCTTACGCTCTTGTCGAACATAAATATGTCGCAGTGGTCTGTTATTATCCTGGCGCTTACGCCCCTTCTGAGCGCTCGGTATAAGAGAATGAGGTTTCCCATGTAGTGGTCATCCCTTCCCCCCGAGGCGCCGATTATGGTTATGTCTTTGGCGCCCCTCCTTATAGCCTCGTCAAGCGCCAGCTGCCCGTCGGTGGCGTCCTTGTCGCTCGAAAACCTGGTAATGTTCACCGTTTTGGGAACATATTTTATGGAATCCATGTCGCCGATGAGGAGCTCCACCTCGATGTCCATCTCCGCAGCGTAAGAGTAGGCCCCGTCGGCGCAGATCACTCTTTTGCCCTTGAAAAGGTTCGGCGGTAAGGCGGGCTTGTCCCCGTTCAAGATTATAACGTAATCCATATTTTTCACCGCAAAAAGGGCAGCCTTACGCTGCCCCCGCGTGTTTTCTCATGCTCTCCATTGCCGCGTCAATGTCGTCGGAGGTGAAAAGGTAATTGCCCGCCACCAGCACGTCCGCCCCCGCCTCGACAGCAAGCGGCGCGTATTTGGCGTTTATGCCTCCGTCTATTTCGAGCAGGATATCGAGGCCGCTGTCGTCTATCATCTTTCTCGCCTCGCGGAGCTTGTCTAAGACGGGGTCAATGAAGCTCTGCCCGCCAAAGCCGGGATTTACGCTCATAAGCAGGATTATGTCGCAGCGGCTCAGGCTCTTTTGAAGCACGCTAACGGGCGTCTTGGGATTTATTACGGCGCCGCTCTTTTTGCCGAGGCGCCTGATTGCGTCCAGCACGTTGCTGAGCTCCTCGCCGCACGCTTCGTAGTGGACGGTTATGAAGTCCGCGCCCGCCTCGGCAAAAGCCTCGATGTATCTTTGGGGCTTTTCTATCATGAGGTGGACGTCAAGGGGCAGGCGAGTGTGAGGCCTGATGTCGGCGACCATCTTGGGTCCGAAACTTAAGTTTGGCACGAACATTCCATCCATGACGTCGCAGTGAATCATGTCGGCGTTCTTAATCCTCTCAATCTCTTCCCTCATCCTCGAAAAGTCAGCCGAAAGTATGCTCGGAGCTATCAACACCTTTTTTCGCGCCATCTCTATCTCCTTTAATTTTGCTCGATATACCTTCTCCTGAGCTGGCCGCATGCGCCCTCTATCTCCGCGCCCTTGCTCTTCCTTATGGTGGCGGAAAGCCCTTCAGCGGCGAGCATGCGCTTAAAGCGCAGCGCCTCCGCCATGCCGGGAGGAAAAAGGTCGCTCTCTTTGACTTCGTTTAACATTATCAGGTTTATGTGGCAGTTTAGACCCCTTAAAACCCTCTTGAGCTCGGCGGCGTCTTTGGCTGAAACGTTGACGCCCTTAATCATGGCGTATTCGATGATCCCCCTTCTGCCCGTCTTTTCAAAATAGTACTTCAGCGCCTCTACGGTCTCTGCGACGGTGTATCTCTTTGCTACAGGCATTATCTTCCTCCTCACCTCGTCGAAGGGGGAATGGAGGGATAGCGACAGCGTTACGGGAAGGTTTTCGTCGGAAAACCTGTAAATCTTATCGGCAAGCCCGCATGTGGAGAGCGATATATTCCTCAGAGAAATGTTAATGCCCAGCTCGTGGGAGACAATCCTCAAGAACTTGACGGTGTTGTCGTAGTTGTGTAGAGGCTCGCCGCTTCCCATAAGCACCACATTGGTCACAGAGCGCCCCTCCCCTTCCCTGCGCAGGGCGTTTACACTTATGACCTCGGCGGCGATCTCGCCCGCGGTGAGATGTCTCACCATCCCCCCTATCGTCGAGGCGCAGAAGGCGCAACCCATGGCGCACCCTACCTGCGTGGACACGCACAGGGTGTTGCCGTAGGAATACCTCATCAGCACGCCCTCTATGAGGTTGCCGCCGGAAAGCTTGAACAAAAACTTTTCCGTGCCGTCGGATGCCTTGAGGCTGCGTATTATCTCGACGGGCCTAAACTCGTACCTTTGCAGGAGCTCGTCAACAAGTTTTTTGGAAAGGCCGAATTTATAAGGGTTGCCCCCGCGGTGAAGGCCGGAAAAAAGCTGCCTCGCCCTGTAAGGCTCGTAGCCCATGCCGGCAATTATCTCCTCAAGCTCGCTCGGCAAAAAGCTGTAGATGTCCATTTAACTGCCCTTCAAGAGGCTGCCGACGGGGATTTTCCTCCCCTTCAAAAACTCTGTGTCGGCGAGCTTTTTGCCTCCGGGAAACTGCAGCATCTTAAGCCTCAGGGTGCCTCCGCCGCACAAAACGTGCAGCCCCCTCTTTGGGTCGGATACGGCCACCCTGCCGGAGTCGTCGTGGGGCTGCTCTTCTTCCACTATCTCGGCGGCATGAACCTTTATTATATTGCCCTCGAAAAAGGCGTAACAACCCGGATTGGGGTTGAGCCCCCTTATCCTGTTGAAGAGCTTCCTCGCTTCCATGGAGAAGTCTAAAAGGCCGTCTTCCTTTTTTATCATAGGGCAATGGGTGGCCCGTGAATGGTCCTGCGGGGTGTAGGTTATCGTCCCCTCTTTGAGCAGCCTGACCGCTTCGAGGATGCATTCGGCACCAAGATATGACAGCTTTTCCGAAAGCGTCCCCGCGTCGTCTTCGTCGCGTATTTCAAGCCGCCTTTGAAGGATTATGTCGCCGGTATCGACGCCGATTTCGGTGCGCATTATGGTTATGCCTGTCTCCCTTTCGCCCTCAATCAGCGCCCACTGGATGGGAGAGGGTCCCCTGTATCTGGGAAGCAGCGAGGCGTGTATATTGAAGGTGCTAAACTTAGGTATGTCGAGAATTTCCTGGGAGAGTATCTGCCCGTAAGCGCAGGTTATAAAAAGGTCAGGCTGAAGCTCCTTCAGCACGTGGCCCTCTCTCTTTATCCTCTCAAACTGGTATACCCTGACGCCTCGCCGCAAGGCGAGCTCCTTTACCGGCGTAGGCAAAAGCTGCCCCTTACGGTTTTTCTCTCTGTCGGGCTGGCTCACTGCGGCGACGACATTCTCGCCTGCGTTAAGCAGCGCCTTTAAGGGAGGTATGGCAAACTCAGGTGTCCCAAGGTATATTATCCTCATCAGATATCCTCGATATTCTCCGCCCTGTCGATGTAAAGTATGCCGTCGAGGTGGTCGATCTCGTGGCAGAGTACCCGGGCGTCGAAATCCTTGGCATTTATCTCTATCCTTTTCCCGTCAAGGTCCTGGCCCAACACCCCTACGAAAGCCGGCCTTGTGACGGTTCCTCTCTTTCCAGGAATGCTCAGGCAGCCCTCGATGTCGGTGGCATGGCCTGACTGCTCCACGATGACGGGGTTTACTATCGCCATGGTCTTGTCGCCCTGCACGCATACTATAAGCCTCTTTAAGATACCTACCTGGGGGGCGGCAAGGCCCACGCCGTTTTCCCTGTTCATGGTGTCTATCATGTCCGAAGCGAGAATTTTTAAGCCCTTGTCAAAGAGCGAGACCGTCTTGGCCTTTCTCCTGAGCAGCTTCTCCTCTGCTGTGGTGATTATCTTCCTTATAGCCATATCTTTTTCTCCTCAATACATGGATGAGGGGTTGACCTCTAGGTAGGAGGTAACGTTCTTTTTCCTGCACCCGTCCACTATGTCGTAAATGCCGTCGGTGACCTTTCCCTCGTCGTCCTTTACCCTTGCGAGTATCTGGTAGCGGTATTTGTTCTTTATCCTGGAAACGGGCGACTTCATGGCGCTTAAGTAGATGAAATCGCTCTCAAAGAGCTTTTTCAGTTCCTTTACCTTATCATATATATTCTTTATGACGGCCTTTGCGTCCTCCTCGCTCTCGGAAATAGCCATTATCCGTAAAATCCTGCAAAAGGGCGGGTATTTGGCGGTCTCCCGCAGCGATATCTCCCGCTTGTAAAATCCCTTGTAATCGTAGTCAACAATTAGCCTGTACACGTAATGGTGGGGCGTGTGCGTCTGGACGATGACCTCGCCTTCCTTGTCCGCCCTGCCCGCCCTGCCGGCGACCTGCGTAATCAAAGAGAAGGTGCGCTCTATGGCCTTGTAGTCGGCAAAATAGAGGCTCAAGTCAGCATCGAGCACGCCCACCAGCGTCACGTTGGGAAAGTCGTGCCCCTTGGCTATCATCTGCGTGCCCACCAGGATATCCACCTCGCCCCTGTTGAACATCTCTACTATCTTGAGGTGCGCCTCCCTGCTCTGCGTGGTGTCGTTGTCCATTCTCAGTACCCTCGCCGAGGGGAAGAGCTCTTTAAGCAGGTCGCACACCTTTTGCGTGCCCGTGCCGCTCTTTCTGACCTTGTCGCTGCCGCAGGAAGGGCACTTTTCGATCGCGTAGTACCTTGCGTTGCAATAGTGGCACTTGAGCATGTCTTCTGCCTTGTGGTAGGTGAGCGTTACGTCGCAGCTTGAGCATTTTGCTATGTACCCGCAGGAGGAACAGATTATTATGGGCGAATAGCCCCTCCTGTTGATAAAAAGCATTGCCTGGTTGCCTTCTCTGAGTGTCTGCTCTATCTTATCCTTTAAAACGGTGGAGAAAATGGTATCGTTGCCCGCGAGCACCTCCCTGCGCATGTCGACGAGGGTTATTGCTGGCATCCTGCCGTTTATCCTCTCGCCCATCTCCACGAGCTTGTACCTTCCCGTCTTGGCGTAGTAATTGCTCTCTATCAGCGGGGTGGCGCTGCCCATGATGAGCGAGCATTTGTTGTAGCAGCACCGAAATTCAGCTATGTCCTTGGTATCATAGCGCGGGCTGCTCTCGCTTATGTAACTCTGCTCGTGCTGCTCATCGATTATTATCGCGCCCACGTTCTCAAGCGGCGCGAAGACTGCGCTGCGCGCGCCTACGGCAATCCTTGCTTCCCCCCGCCTCAGCTTGTTCCACTCGTCAAACCTCTCGCCGGCGGACAGCCCGCTGTGCAGCAGAGCCACGCTTTCGCCAAACCTGGAGCGAAAAATGCGCATAATCTGCGGGGTAAGAGCGATTTCTGGAACCATTAAGATTGCGGTCTTTCCCTGCCTTAAGCAGCTTTCTATGCAGCGAAGGTAAACCTCGGTCTTTCCGCTGCCTGTTACGCCGAAGAGCAGGAACTTTCCCGGGCTGTTTTTCTCGATAAAATCGAGGGCTGCCCGCTGCCTCTCCGTCAGGGAAAGCGGCTGCGGCTTTTCCTCAGATATTTCGCGGTAAGGGGTCCTTTCCACTTTAACCTTTTCCGTGAGGATAAAGCCGCTTTGGATAAGCCTCTTTACCGGGGCGGAGCCGAACAGCTTGTTCAGGTCGGCGACGGGGCATCTGACGTTTTGTGCAAGAAAGCTCACTGCCTCTGCCTGCTTTATCGCCCTCTTGTCCAGCTTTTCAAGTATCTCTTCCGCAGAAATATCGGGATTTATATATGCCACGGGCAGGCTCTTTTGGCCCACCCTGCCGCCCCGCAGCTCGGCGGGGATGAAAAGCCTCAGCGCCTCGGCGAGCAGGCAGTGGTACTTCCCCTGCATAAAGTACATGAGCTGAAGCATCTCCCCGGTGATGGCGGGGATGTCGTCGAGGACCCGAATTATCTCCTTCAGCTTTTCCTCGCCTAAAGCGCTGCGCTCCTTAATATCTATGATATATCCCTCAACCTTTCGGTGGGCGAAGGGCACCAGCACCCTTTGCCCCCTCTTGGCGTCCATTCCCTGAGGGACCTTGTAATCGAAAACCCTGTCGACGTTGCTCGAGAGCACGTCGACGATGACGCTCGCAATCATAGCTGAAGCAGCTTATCCAGAATTATATTTGCCACTTCGCATTTGGACATCTTGGGAAGGTCCTCAATACTTCCCTTGCTGTCGATTATGGTGACGATGTTGGTGTCAGTCTCAAAGCCCGCGCCTTCCTTGGTAACGTCGTTTGCCACTATCATATCGGCGTGCTTGTTTCTAATCTTCTCCAGGGCGTTTTCTATGAGGTTCTCGGTCTCGGCGCAGAAGATGACCAGTTTCTTATCTCCCTTGAGCTCGCCAACCTCCAACGCTATGTCGGGGTTTTTCTCGAGGACGAGCGTCAGACTGTCCGTCTTTATCTTGTTTTTTGACCTGTTGACCACCCTGTAGTCCGAAGGGGCCGCCGCCTTTATGATGATGTCCGCCCTTTGAAGGTTTTCCATTACGGCGTCCCTCATCTGACGGGTGGTGAGCACGTCTATCCTCTCCACAGCGGGGGCGGGGGCGGTAATCTTTCCCGCGATGAGGATGACGTTTGCTCCCCTCTCCTTTGCCGCGCGCGCTATCTCGCAGCCCATCTTGCCGCTGCTGTGGTTTGAAATAAAGCGCACGCCGTCGATCTCCTCTACGGTGGGGCCCGCTGTGACCATCACGGTCTTACTCGCATAGTCGTTTTTCTTAAAAAGCTGCCTCTCAATCTCCTTTAAAATGTCGGGGATGTTGGCGAGCCTGCCCTTTCCCACCGTGTCGCACGCCAGCCTTCCCTCCACGGCGTCAACTATGATATAGCCTTTTTTGCGAAGGCCGCAAAGGTTTTCCTGAAAGTTGACATTGGAATACATGCCGTCGTTCATGGCGGGGCAAATTATGATGGGACTCCTCGTCGCCATGACGGTGGTGGAGAGCATATCGTCGGCGATTCCCCTGTTTATCTTGGCGATGATGTTTGCGGTGGCGGGAGCGATGACAAAGAGGTGGGCCTTTTGGGCGAGCGAGACATGTTCGACCTCGTAGACGAAATCGCGGTCGAACATGTCGCAAACCGCCCTGTTGCCCGTCAGCGTCTCAAAGGTGAGCCTCGAGACAAAGCGCTCGGCGTTTTTGGTCATTATCACATCGACGTTTGCGCCCGACTTGGCGAGGGCGGAAACAAGCTCGCAAGCCTTGTAGCACGCAATGCCGCCCGTTACTCCTACAACAATGTTCTTTCCTCTTAAATCCATCTCCCGCTCGTCCTTATTCTTTTGTCGCTGAAAAGCTATTCTTTCACGAGCTTTATCTTGCCCCTGTAAAGCTCGTGCGCCGCGGCGGAAATGGGCTTATACCTTTCGCTGATCTCCGTCGCGGTGTGGGGCTGCTCGATGATGGACCTCGCCCTCTTTGCCAATCCGCAAGCGAGGGCGTACTTGTTGTCCGCTACCTGAATGAGTTTGTCTACCGGTGGTTCCTGAATCATGGCCTTCACCTCTTTTATATGTATTATGTAAAAAACCTCTTTACGGTTGCTTTAACGTTATCCTCTCAATAATTTCACGTATCTCCTCCGCGGCGCGTTCGGCGTCGTCGTTTATCACGCAAAAGTCGTAGCTGCTTCCTCTCTTAATCTCCGCCTCGGCGGCGCTGAGCCTCTTTTTAAAGGACTCCTTGTCCTCGGTGTTTCGCCCCTTCAGCCTATCCTTAAGCTCCTCGAGGCTTGGGGGCGCGATGAAAATGAGCAACGCCTCGGGCATCTTCCTCTTTACCTCCAGCGCGCCCTGCACGTCTATCTCGAGCAGCACGTTCTTGCCCTCGCTCAATTTCCTGTTTACGAACTCTGCGGGCGTGCCGTAGTAATTGCCGTAAATCTGAAAGGTTTCCAGAAAGCCGTCCTTCTCCTTTATGGCAAGGTATTCGTCCACGCTCCTGAAAAAATAGTTTACCCCGTCAACCTCGCCCGCTCGCGGCTTCCTCGTGGTTATGGACACCGATTTTATGAGATTGTCGCATTTTTTCATCAAAATGCTGACGACGGTGCCCTTCCCAACTCCCGAGGGGCCGGAGATTATTATGAGTCGCCCTCTCTTTTTTCCCATTTTCAAATGTCCTCGCCTTTGGCACCGGTATCCTTCTGGTTGAGCCTCGCTCCGATGGTGTCGGCGGACAGACCGCACAGCACCACGTGCCCGCTGTCGAGAATGAGAACGGCCCTCGTCTTCCTGCCGCAGGTGGTGTCTATCACCATTTTTGCCTCCCGCGCTTCCTGTATCAGCCTCTTGCTGGGGAGGGAATCCGGGGCAATCACTGCGAGGACGCGCCTTGAGTTGACTATGTTGTTGAAGCCGATGTTGATAAAGTCGTCGCTACTCAACGTTTTGCACCTGCTCCCTGATTTTCTCAATCCCCGATTTTAATTCCAAAGCCAGCCTCGTTATTTCCGAATCGTTGCTCTTTGAGCAAATGGTGTTTGCCTCGCGGTTCAGCTCCTGCACCAAAAAGTCGAGCTTCCTGCCCACAGGCTCGTTTAAGCTCAATATATTTTTAAGCTGCCCATAATGGGAATACAGCCTGGTAAGCTCCTCGTCTATGTTGCTCCTGTCGGCGAAAAAGGCGACCTCGGCGAGCAGCCTCGCCTCATCGTACTCGATGCCGGCAAGCGCCTCCTTCATCCTCTCGGCGAGCTTTTCCCTGTACTCGGCGGCTACGAGAGGCGCCCTCTCCTTAATGCGGTCGGCATATTCTTTCAAGAGCTTAAGCCTTGCCTCTATGTCCCTCTTTATGGCATCGCCTTCGGCGCTCCTCATGGCGTCGAGGCTCTCTACCGCTGAGGTTATAGCGGATTTAAGCGCTCTCTCAAACAGCCCGAGGTCCTCGCCATCCTCCCCCGCGCGCACAACGTCGGGGGTTTTTAGCAGCGACGTCACGGTGAGGTCGTTTTGCAGCCCCAGCCTTTGACAAAGCGCCTCGGCGGCGTCAACGTAGCCCTTGGCGAGGTTGAAGTCGACGTCGATTTGCCTTGAGCCTTCCCTGTTGTCGATGCAGGTGACGAACGCATCCACCCTGCCCCTGGAAATATGGGAAGAAACAATTTTCCTGAGGGGCTCCTCCAAAGAGAGCAGCGCCCTCGGCAGTTTAAAGTTTACGTCGAGGTACCTGTTGTTTACGCTCTTAATCTCGACGGTAACCTCTATTCCCTCAAGGCTGAGGTCCGCCTTGCCGTAGCCCGTCATGCTCTTCATGGGACACCTCAGCTCTCAAGCTCTTTAACGAGCAGCTCGTTTACTTTCTGCGGGTTTGCCTTGCCCTTGGTGGCCTTCATTATCTGGCCGACGAAGAACGCCAGCGCTTTTTTGTTGCCTGCCTTGTAGTCGGCGACAGGGCCGGGGTTGCTTTGGATTATCTCTTTGACCATTTTCAAAAGCTCGCCCTCGTCGGTGATCTGCTTAAGCCCCATCTTTTCGACGACCTCGGCGGGGTCGCGGTCATTTTGCCAAATCTCGTCGAGCACCATTCGGGCTGCGTTCTGGCTTATTACCTTGCCGTCGTAGAGCTTTAAGAGCTTTACGAAATTTGCCGGCGACACGGGTATGGGCTCATCCTCGCCGAGGCCGCTCTCCTTTATCTTCCTGAGCACGTCGCTCATTACCCAGTTGGAGAGAGCCTTCCTGTTATCGTAATCCTTGGCGCAGCTGTCGAAAAAGTCGGCAACGGCCTTGTCGGAAGTGAGGACGTCGGCGTCATACTCGGGCAGACCGTACTCGCTCACGTAGCGCTCCTTCCTCTTTTCGGGAAGCTCGGGAATGTGCGCGCGCAGGCTCTCGATGTACTCGTCTGTTAAAACGAGGGGCATTAAGTCGGGGTCGGGGAAATACTTGTAGTCTATGGCGTCTTCCTTTGTCCTCATGGAGAGCGAGACGCCCTGCTCGTCGTCCCAGCGGCGCGTCTCCTGCACCAGCTCGCCGCCGGACCTGAGCACTTCCGCATGCCTTTTTCCCTCGTACAAAATCGACCTGTGGACGGCCCTGAAGGAGTTTAGGTTTTTCATCTCCGTCCTGACGCCGAAGCCCGTTGAGCCCTTGGGCCTTATTGAGAGGTTGACGTCGCAGCGCAGCGAGCCTTCCTCCATCTTGCAGTCTGAGACGCCGGTATATTTCAATATGGTCTTTATGCTCTCGAGGAAAGCCACGGCCTCGTCGGCGGAGTTTATGTCGGGCTCGGTCACTATCTCGATCAGCGGAACAGCGGCGCGGTTGTAGTCCACCAGCGTGCCGTTGCCCCATTCGCTGTGAACCAGCTTTCCCGCATCCTCCTCGAGGTGAATCCTGTTTATCCTCACGCTCTTCCTTTTTCCGTCAACCGTTATGTCCACCCTGCCTCTCTTGCACAGCGGGTAGTCGAGCTGCGAAGTCTGGTAAGATTTGGAAAGGTCGGGGTAAAAATAGTGCTTTCTATCAAATCTCGAGAGTTTGGCGATATCGCAGTTTAAGGCGAGGCCTGCCATTATGGTGTATTCCACGGCCCTTTTGTTGAGGACGGGCAAAACGCCGGGATAGCCGTTGCAGACCGGGCAGCAATGCCTGTTGGGCTCGGCTGTGAACTTGTTCCTGCACGTGCAGAATATCTTCGACTGCGTCTTGAGCTCGCAATGCACCTCAAGCCCTATTACTGTTTCAAATTCCATATTACCTTGCCCCCTCGAAGAAATATGCGGCGTTGTAAATCTTCTCCTCGGCCAGCCTCGGCGCCATAATCTGAAGGCCGATGGGCAGCTCCAGGGCGTTTTGTCCGCAGGGGATGCAAATGGCGGGGATGCCCGTTAGGTTTGCGTACACCGTGAAAATGTCGATCTGATGCATGCAAACGGGGTCGTCCGTCTTTTCCCCCAGCTTGAAGGGCGCACACGGCGAGGTGGGCCCCACAATGACGTCGCACTTTTCAAATGCCCTGTCGATGTCGCCCTTTATCAGCGCCCTCACTTTGAGTGCCTGAATGTAGTACCTCTCGTAATTGTCAGACCTTAACATGTAGTTTCCAAGCATCAGCCTGCGCTTTACTTCCTCGCCGAAACCCTGCGAGCGGGTCTTTATATACATGTCGGTCAAATCCCTGTAATTTTCCGCCCTAAAGCCGTACTTTACGCCGTCGAAGCGCGCCAGGTTAGAGTCCGCCTCGGCGCAGCTAACGATGTAGTACACCGAGAGCGCCACCTCGGTATGTGGAAGGCTTATTTCCATGACCTCTGCCCCGCCCCGCTCGAACACCTCTATGGCCTCGT
>JAAYQN010000057.1 GCA_012519285.1 Clostridiales bacterium | reverse complement strand
TTTAAAGGACGTAAACTCGCTGAGGGTGAGCCGCAGCATAAGAGATACCGCCTACAAGGTCTTAAAGGCCAGGGAAAAGCTGGAGAGCACCATGTGCAGGGAGCCCATGGTCCAGGACATAGCCGCGCATCTCGGCATCCCCGTGTCCGAGGTGGTGTATGCGCTGGACGCCGTGAGTTCTCCCGTATCCATTTACGAGCCCGTCTACAATCAGGGCGGAGACACCATCTATATCATGGACCAGATCGGCGACAGCAAGAACACCGACGAGAATTGGGTGGAAAATATCGCCCTCATGAAAGCGATTGAAGAGCTTGACAAGCGGGAGAAGGAAATCCTGATGCTCAGGTACTTCGTCGGGAAAACACAGATAGAGGTTTCCGACGAGGTCGGAATTTCGCAGGCGCAGGTTTCGCGCCTTGAGAAGAATGCGATAAACAGGATAAGGAGTTATATGTAAGCTCCTTATCCTTTAACCTTATCCTCAATTAATATCAAATTCTCTTTTATAAAAGGCATTTCATATAATCATTTTTTTATTTTTCATAAGGAATTAAAAGCATTTTATATGCCCTTTTTGACGAACCAAAAAGGGCACAAAAAGCGGCAAAGGGGGATGGCCTACCCCGCGAAGCGCTCCCCTCTTTGCATTTCCCCCTCGCAAGCAACCAACTCAAAAGAAGGCTATGCTTTTGAGATAGGCTTTTTCTATCAATATTTTCGCCTTGTAGAATGTAAAGATATAAAATTTCAATCTGTAATTTTTTTATTCTCGCCTATGTTTTTTCGTCCGTTTTTATTCTTATATCCTGCCGTCTACACTGAAATAAAAAAACATTTTCTTATCCCTTGCATATTTTTCCCCATAATAAAGAGAATAAGGATAGGAAAAAGTGTGGCGAAAGAGCGGATATGAAAGAGGAGAAGAAACAACAAAAGATCGACAAAAAGGTTGACGAGTTCAACAGGAAATTGGACCAGCTCAAGGTTTCCCCATCAATTGAGGAAAACCTTGAGATCATTGACGACCTCTTCAAGGATAACCAGATCATAAAGTACAGGCGAATTGTCAACGAGAACGATTCCTCGATGGAGTTCGTGATAGTGTTCTGCGAGGCGCTGGTGGACCACATCCTAATAAACGATTCGCTCATAAAGCCTCTCATCCTGACGCACATTAAGGTCGGCAAGGGCGACGACTGCGTCAAGACCGTCATGGAGAGAATTCTCCACGCCGGCGAGATAGAGAAGGCCGACAACTTCAGGAAGATCGTCGATGCCGTGTGCTACGGCGACAGCGTCATCTTCATAAGCGGATGCCAAGAGGCGCTCTACGTCGACACCAAGAAGTTCAGCAGCAGGACCACCGAGGAGCCCCCGGCGGAGATGGTGCTCTCGGGCCCGCGCGAGGGCTTTAACGAAAACATTATGAACAATATGGCGCAATTACAAAAGCGCATAAGGTCCAACGACTTCAAATGCAGGATCATGACCATAGGGGAGAGGACCAAGACCATCTGCATGGTGTGCTATATAAACTCACTCGTCAACAAAAACGTCTTGGACAGGTTGTTCAAGCGGCTTGAGAGCATACAGATGGACGGCATCCTCGACCCTAACTACCTCATAGAGATGATAAAGGACAACAGCTTTACCCCCTTCCGCGTCCTCGGCATCACCGAGAGGCCTGACAGCGTAGTGGGAAAGCTGCTCGAGGGAAGAATCGCGCTGCTGATTGACGGCTCTCCCGTGGCGGTGACCATGCCGTACCTTTTTATGGAAAACTTTCAAAGCCCCGAGGACTATTACGTGAATTACTATTACGCTTCGATCTCAAGGTTGCTCAGGCTCACCGGGTTTATCTTGACTCTGTTCGCGCCCGCGCTGTACATCTCGATTGTGGCATTCCACCATGAGCTGCTCCCCGTGCCGTTGCTCATTCACTTTGCCATAGAAAGGAGCAGCGTGCCTTTTCCCGCGGCGGTGGAGGCCTTTCTGATGATAGGAATATACGAGCTGATAAGGGAGACGGGAATAAGGGTGCCCAGCAATATAGGCCAGGCGCTCAGCATAGTGGGCGCCCTCGTTATCGGCCAGGCGGCGGTTGACGCAAAGCTCATCGCAGCGCCCATGGTAATAGTCGTCGCCATTACAGCGCTTACGGGGCTTTTGGTGCCAAAGCTCAGCGGCGCCATTCTGGTCTTTCGTCCGCTGATGATGCTGCTGGCGTCATTTTTGGGGCTGTATGGCTTTTTGCTGGGCGCGTCCTTTATACTTGCGCACTTGCTGACTCTCAGGTCCATGGGGGTCATCCACGTCAGCGCCATAACCAAGCTCAAATTCCAGGAAGTCAAGGACCTCTACATCAGGGCTCCATGGTGGAAGATGAGGACAAGGCCCATGGAGTTAACCCAGAACAAGGTGAGGATGAAGGTCAAGAGGAACGGTAAATGAAGAGGGCTATCGTCGTCTTTGTCTTAATATTTTGCCTGGCCTTTGGGGGATGTTACAGCTACAAGGGGCTTGACAAGATGATCATAGTGATGGGGATTGCTCTCGACTACGATGAGCAGAGCCAAAAATACCTCGCCACGCTGGAGATAGTTGACATTCCCAACTCCAGCGAAAAAGAGGGCATAAAGAACAAGATGCTGGAATGCGAAGGGGTATCGATCCCCGACGCCTTCTTTAACGCCACCAAGAAGATAAGGAGCATCCTGTATTTCGGAAGCTGCGAGGTGCTGATAATATGCCCCGGCATCGCCCAAAAGGGCCTTAAGACAATAATAGACACCTTTGTGAGGACCCAGGAGCTGCGCGAAACCGCTTTCATCATGGTCTCGCAGGAGGAAAAGGCAGGAGACCTCTTCAAGAAGGCAAAGGGCATGACATCCGCGATCATCTCGATGGACATTCAGCAGATTATGGAGCAGGGAAGCATGCTTAGCGGCACGATAAAGAAGGTCAAGATGTACCAGGTTTACAATGATCTCCTGAGTCAGAAAAAATGCCCTTCCATTCCCGCGCTTCACCTAACGGGCAACGATCAGGAAAAGGTGGTGGAGGCAAATGGCACCGCAGTCTTCCGCATCGACAAGTTGAAGCATTACCTGACGCCTGAGGAGACTATATTCTTACTACTCGCCATAAACGAGTATGGCGGAGGGTCGCTCATGCTCGACAAGGATGGCGACCCCGCCAACGATTTCTGCATTTTGGTAAGAAAAGCCATCTCCGACACCTCCTTAAAGATTGAGGAGGACAAGCCATCCTTCGGAATAGACATCAAGCTAAGGGCAGTGCTTGATGAATCCGAGCTCTTTAATGAAAAGCTAAAGTATGAGGAGCTAAAGCAGCTCGAGGAAGACTACGCCAGGATGATAGAGGAAAAGGTGAAGAATCTCCTCGACAAGGTGCAAAAAGAATACAATTGCGACATAGTGGGCTTTGGCGAGAAAGTTTACAGGGAAAACCCCAAGTTCTGGGAAAAGATCAAAGACAAGTGGTTTGAAATTTACGCCGATGTCAAGGTCGACGTCAAGGCTTCCGTGAAGATAACCAACATAAACATAATGAGGTAGAATATGCTCCTCGCAATGGTGATCTTATTGTTTGGCTGTTGCTTTCTCTTTGACTATCTGCCAAACGTCAAAAAGGACAGCAAAAAGGAAAAGACAATATACCTGTCGCTCTTTGCGATAAGCTTTGTGATATTGGTGTTCTTTGCCTTCGACGTGCCCATTCCCAGCGTGACCGGCTTTATCATAGCCCTGATTGATAAAATTTTCGGTAATCAGGTGGGGATAACATGAAAAAAGAGACAATTTCCGGTATGATGGCCATCAGCCTTTTTACCCTTTTCTGTTTCGGCACCAATACCATATTATGGCCAAACACGCCGGCGAAGCAGGACACCTGGGTGGCGCTGATAATAAGCTTTATAGCCTTTCTGCCCATGGCATTCGTGTACGCGCGCACCATAAAGCTTTACCCGGGCAGAAACATCCTCGACGTGTGCGAAATAGTGTTCGGCAAAATCATCGGCAAGTTCTTTCAGGCAATGTTCCTAATATTCACGGTGATTCTTGCCGCGCTCGTGATGAGAGGCACCTATGAGTTTATAAATATAATAATGCTGAAGAAAACGCCCAACCTGCCCATAATGATAACGCTCATCCTCATGGCGACCTACTTCACTTTCAATGGCATCGAGGTGATGGGAAGATGGTCGCTCGCAGTGTTCTTAATTACAATAACCTCGATGCTGCTCACCTTCCTCTTATTATTGAACAACATGGACTTTGACAACATCAAGCCCATATTCGCCGCCGACATTCCCACGCTGCTGGATGCGGCGCTGGTGTTCTTCTCTTTTCCCCTCGGCGAGACCATCGTGTTTTTACTGCTCATTGACTTTCTGGACAAAAAGACCAGCCCCTATAAGTTCTTTTTTCTGGGAGCCTCCCTCTCCCTCATAGTGCTGCTCTTCGTTTTCTTCAGGAGCCGCCTTGCCTTAGGCGAGTTCTCGGATTTCGCTACCTTCCCCTCATACGTGGCATCAAGGCTTATACAGATCTCGATGTACTTTTCGCGCATCGAAGGTTTGATAACCACCAGCTATATACTGCTGTGCTTTTCGAAATTGTCCGTCAGCTCGCTGGCGGCAACGGAGGGCTTTTCAAAGCTGTTTGGCGTGTCCGAGAGGAAGAAGCTGGCCTTTCCCGTGAACCTCTTCATCATGGCGCTGTCGGGGATAGTCTGTGAGAATATGTTGCAGTTGTTCGAGTTTATATCATATTTCAGGATATACGCTATCCCCTTTCATGTGATAACACCCCTGATAATCTGGATAGGCGCGGAAGTCAAGACACGGATGGGCAAAAAGGGCGAACAGGCGCAAGGAGAGCAGCAGCAGAGCGAAGATGAAGTTCCCGAGCACGCGGGCTCGCAGGCGGCCGAGGAAGCGGGGGCAAATGCTGCCAATCCGGCGCAGACGGAGGCGGAGGGTTAGCAAACCCCCCTTTTTTAAACCTTTTTTTCTTATATAATTTCATATTTGTATTAAAGGGTTTTGAGCTGCGCTCTTGCAAAAAATTCTTTTTTTATTTTTCATTATTACTCTTTTTATTATCTTATTCTCAATCATCCTTTATAAATTATTCTCAAATACTCATTTTCTTACATCCAAAAAATAATATTTATTTGTTACTTTTTTGTGCGCCAAAAAGTAACAAAAAAGCCGCAAAAGGGGGATGCATACCCCTGTCAAGCGAAACATAGGTAACACTTTGTGCAAGGACATGGGTAACACTTTTTTAAACAATGCGGCGGTATGAAGTATAGAAAAAAGTGTTGTTATTCAGGTCTATTTTACCTATGCAGAAATTGCGATAGATTACGTTCAGGAAGTTATTATTCTCACTATCTGTCTGTACAGCCAGATAGTGTTTAGCAGTGCCGATGAATATTTGTCTCCCGTCCCATCGCAAAAAGCCTTCTTTATTCAGCCGCTTTATTATCAGTCATTAGTCAAATGGTTTAATTGTTGGGTTGTATTCACGAGTATTTCTTTCAAATATTTGTGCAGGGCATTTGTAATCCAAAGCCTTGTGCGGAAATACACGATTCAAACCCGTTCCTTGTCTCCCTCAACGCCCTGCCAACCTCGTCTGCCATTTTTCCATTCTTTTACCCTTTCAAAAAATCCCTTACGGTGTTGCCATTTTCGGCTTTTTCCGTTTTTCCATCCTTCCAACGCCTCGCTTATTTTGCCCTACCAATTTATCTCTTTTTGCCCCAAACACCGCCCAAAAAAATTTTTAAAATCTTTTTAAACATGACATGCATGTGGCATGTTTGGTTTGGTATAATCTGTGCCACGAGGCGAACATATGTTTGGATTTTACGTATAAGGCATTAAAACCAATGGGACTTGAATTTTGTTTAAAAATGGCAGCCCATATTGACTTTTGTACAAAATACATATTATAATTAAATTACAACCTCGTTACTGTGCTCTCATCAATCATTAAAAGGAGGAGAAAACATGAGAAGCAACGCTGTGTGGTCGAGAACTATCCTGACTTCGCTCAGT